>NZ_JAHQCW010000054.1 GCF_019042275.1 Diplocloster agilis | reverse complement strand
AGACACTAAGGAATCCGGCTGTCCGGAGCATCCCGGCCCTTAAGCAGCGGGCATACCCAAACCCAAAGAAGAACCCAATCTGAATGTACAGGCCCCGGCTGCGTTTTGGAGAGCGAAAGCCATTGGCAGGAGGAAATGGGGATTGAAGTTTTTCGGAAGATAGGGTATGCTAGGAAAAATAGGTTTACCTGAGAGGAGTACGATATCATGAAACCGATTCTGGTTTTTCAGACGGATTTTACTTATAAGGAGGGAGCGGTTTCCTCCATGTATGGCGTAGTGAAAAGTGTGGACCGGGAGTTGGAGATTATGGATGGTTCCCATGAGCTGCCCAAGTTCGATACGTGGAGCGCCAGCTACCGGCTGTATCAGAGCCTGCAGTTTTGGCCAAAGGGGACGGTCTATGTATCTGTGGTGGACCCCGGGGTGGGGACCGGAAGAAGGGCCTGCGTGGCCCGGACGGTGGACGGGTATTATATCGTGAGTCCGGATAACGGGTCTTTGACGCATGTGAAGAAGTGGATCGGGATCGAAGCGGTAAGAGAGATCGATGAGACGGTGAACCGTTTGAGAGGGAAAGGTACGGAAGGTACCAGCGTGTTCCACGGACGGGATCTGTTTGGCTATACGGCGGCCAGGCTGGCCAGCGGAGTGATTGATTTTGAGGGCGTAGGGCCGGAGTACCCGGTGGAGGAGATCGTGGAGCATCCGATTCTGGAACCGGAGGCAGAACAGGGCAAAGTGAGGGGGATCTTTGAGATCGATGACCCGAATTTTGGCAATCTCTGGACAAACATCCCTTACAGAGAATTTGAACAGGCCGGATTTCAGTACGGAGACCGGGTCGGTATGACAGTCTGCCGCGATGGAATCGAGGTGCTAAAAGAGACGGTTCCGTTTGAAAAGAGCTTCGGATATGTGGAAAAGGGAAGTACGCTGATCTATACGAACGAATTGATGCGGATCGCGCTGGCGGTCAGCCAGGGCAGTTTTTGTGAAAAGTACCAGATGGGTTTTGGACCGGAATGGACGGTAGAGTTCAGCCGGATAGATTAAAAAAAGGAACGCTCCCGCGCGGCCGGACAAGTTTTTGGCCGCTTATGATGCGGCATAAGAGGGAGCAAGGAGGATATAAGGAATTATGAGAGGATTAATCAGCAGTCCTGCGGAACTGCTTTTCGCATTGGTCTATACACTGCCGGCGGTCTTGCTGGCGGTATCGCTTCACGAGTTTGCGCATGGCTACGTCTCCTATAAACTGGGAGATCCGACGCCGAAAAGCGACGGAAGGCTGTCGCTGAATCCGTTTCACCATCTGGATCTGATCGGTACTTTGTGCCTGCTAGTGTTTCATTTTGGCTGGGCGAAGCCGGTTCAGGTAAATCCCAGGTATTATAAGAATCCAAAGGCCGGTATGGCGGTCACGGCGCTGGCGGGGCCGATTATGAATTTCCTGACTGCGTTTGTCGGCGTGCTGGGAATGGGTATCCTTTATCGGGTGACCGGCGGATACGGCGGAAAAGTGCTGCAGTATTTTTTTAATCTGTTTCAGTATATCGCGATTATCAATATCGGCCTGGGCACTTTTAACCTGATCCCGGTTCCTCCTCTGGACGGGTCGAAGGTTCTGGGGGCCGTATTGCCTTCCAGAATTTATTTTAAATATATGAAGTATGAGCGTTACGGCTCCATTATACTGATTGTCTTATTATTTGTGGGCGTTTTATCCATACCGTTAAATTTTGTCCAACAGGGAATTTTCAGCGGAATGTGGAATATTATGAGGCTGATCGTTGGTATTTGACAGAATCAGGCGCATATAATCTATAGAGTGTTGTTGTAGAGGATGAGGAATATGTATCCGGTCTATGATTATATGGGCAGTAAAGAAGTATGTGAGGTTGTACACAAGACGTTTCCCCCGCAGCATCAGGACAGCCAGCCTGGGTTTGAGTATCTGATGAGTCCGCCGCCGATATCCGCACCGTTTGGAGACGTTGGACGCAGGCGCCTGGAAGGAAGAACGGCGGTTATCACCGGAGGGGACAGCGGTATCGGTCGGGCGATTGCCTATGCCTTTGCGGTGGAGGGAGCCCAGGTGCTGATCGCATATCTGGATGAACACCAGGATGCGAAGAAGACGAAAAGGATCATCGAGGAGATAGGCGGCCACTGCGAGTTATCCGCAGGAGACTTGGGGCGGCCCGAGGTGGCGGCGATCGTGGCGGAGGCTGCTATGGAACATTTCGGATCTATTGATATCCTGGTAAATAACAGCGCTGTGCAGTTTTTAAAAGACAGTATCCTGGATATCAGTAAGCAGCAGCTGGAGTTAACCTTTCAGACCAATGTTTTTTCGTATTTTTATATGATACAGGCAGCGCTGCCTTATATGAAAAGCGGAGGGGTAATCATCAATACCGCATCCGTGACCGCGTTTGCGGGGGAACCAAGGCTTCTGGATTACAGTGCCACAAAGGGGGCGGTTGTTTCACTGACCCGGTCTTTGGCGCTGTCCCTGGTTAAGCAGGGAATCCGGGTAAATGCGGTATCTCCCGGCCCGGTGTGGACGCCGCTGATTCCGTCTTCTTATTCTGCCGCGGAGGTGGAAACCTTTGGAAGCGGCACGTCGGGGGTGCCTATGGGGCGGGCTGCACAGCCATTTGAGATCGCCGCTTCCTATGTATTTTTAGCTTCGGATGAGTCCAGATATATGTCCGGGCAGATTCTACATCCAAATGGAGGAAAGATTGTCTGAGAAAAACAGTGAAAAGACTTAAGAGGAGGGATAGCTTTGTACCGGATACTGATTGTGGAAGATGATAAAACCATAGCGGATACGCTGACGGAGCATCTGTGCAAATGGGGATATGACGCGAAGGCTGTGGATGATTTTGACCAGGTTATGGAGATATTTACCGCGTTTGATCCACAGCTGGTTTTGATGGACATTGTGCTGCCGTTTTATAACGGATACCACTGGTGTTCTCAGATACGCAGCATTTCCAAAGTTCCGGTCATCTTCCTGTCCTCCGCCAGTGATAATATGAATATTATTATGGCGGTCAATATGGGAGGGGATGACTTCATCGCCAAGCCCTTTGATCTGGACGTGGTCGTTGCGAAGATTCAGGCCATGCTCCGCAGGACCTATTCATTTCAGGGGCAGGTGAGCATACTGGAACATCGGGGGGCGGTTCTCAATCTTGGAGATGCCAGCCTGACCTTTGAGGGACAAAAAACGGAGCTGACGAAGAATGATTTCCGGATTCTGGAAGTCCTGATGTCCCAGAAGGGGAAGGTGGTATCCCGGGAAGACCTGATGAAGAAGCTCTGGAACGACGACTGCTTTATCGATGATAATACGCTGACGGTGAATGTCAACCGGCTGCGCAGAAAACTGGATGAGATCGGACTGAACGATTTTATCGCAACGAAAAAAGGAATTGGATATATGGTGGGAGAAGAACAATGATATTCTGGGCTTATATCAGGGCGCGGGTGAAGAGTATCGCCTGTATGGCGGTGATTCTCATTATTTTTGGAGTCGTCTACTTTCTGGCGGATATCCAATTGGACATTTATCTGTACAGTCTGCAGCTGAGCGCCGCGTTTCTGTTGATCGCGGCAGGGGTGGATTACTACCATTTTCTGAAAAAACATCAAAGCCTGGCGGAATTCTTTGAACTGCCGCACCCGGAGCTCAGGCAGCTGCCGGCAGCGGCGGATATTCTGGAGCAGGATTATCAGGATATTCTGGAACGCATGATGCGGATCAATAAAGAATTGGTCACCCGGAGCGATCAGACCTATACGGACAGCAGGGAATACTATATGATGTGGGCGCACCAGATTAAGACGCCACTGTCGGCCCTGAAGCTCTTGCTGCAGTTAGAGGGAAACTTAAGCGAGCGGGGGGAGCTGGAGCAGGAAGTATTTAAGATCGAACAGTATGTGGAACTGGCGCTTCAATACGTCCGTCTGGATCATATGGAAAATGATCTGGAATTCAAAGAATATGACCTGAAAAAACTGGTCCGGCAGACGGTGAAAAAATATTCGGTTATTTTTATCAATAAAAAGCTGTCCATAGATATGGATGGAGTTTCCGGCAAGGTTCTCACAGATGAAAAATGGCTGTCCCTGATTCTGGAGCAGCTCCTTTCCAATGCCCTGAAATATACGAACCAGGGAGGAATCCGCTTCTATATGGAACCCGGACAGGAGAAGACCTTGGTGATACAGGATACCGGCATCGGAATCCGGGAAGAGGATGTGCACCGCATTTTTGAGCGCGGGTTCACCGGATATAATGGGCGTATGGATAAAAAATCTACAGGAATCGGCTTATACCTGTGTAAAAAAGCGGCGGACCAGCTGGGCCACAAAATCCATATAGAATCAAAGGTTGGAGAGGGTACCAGGGTTATGCTGGATTTGAGATCGGATAGGTTAGAAATATTTTAAAGGATAGCTGAAACTTTTTTCTGATCAATATCGTCTAATATGTGTAAACAAAATAAAGCAGGAACAAAAGGAGACGATATTATGAAGAAATTAATCGCAGTTTTAGGAATTACGATGTTAATGGTAGGAGCAATCACAGCATGTGGTTCTAAAGATGACAATAAAGGCGCAGAGAACCCGCAGCCGACTGAGACACCGGCGGCAGCGCCGGAAGCTTCCCAGGTACCGGAGACGGCAGCCCCTGAACAGGGAGAAACCGTAAACGGCCAAGACGGCGCTGATCAGGCAGACGGATCGGCTGCACAGGAAGAGAAGACTTTTACAGGTATCGTGAGTCAGGTAAAGCAGGGAATGCTGATCACGGTGGCGAAGGAAGATGACTCGGCTGCCTATACCTTTGGGCTGGAAGGCGACGTTACGGCAAAAGACGGAGATAAAGTCAAAGTGACGTATAAAGGCGGCAACCTGGAAGATATGGAAGGCAATCTGGTGGCGACGAAGATTGAAGTATTGAAGTAGGAAAGTTGAAGGGAAAATTGAAGTAGAAGGAAAGATTAGCTTTTCTCGGAAAAATGTGCTATAATAAAAAAGCAGCTGGCTATTTCGATTACCGGAAGGTTGTCGAAATAGCCTTTTTCTTTTAAGCAATGGAAAGTAGGGATGTAAATGTTTCAAATCAACGATGTGATAGTTTATGAAAACGGTGGCGTATGTAGGATAAAAGATATCGGCGTACCGGAATTTCTCCATACGGATATCCAATATTATACCATGCAGCCGGTCTGCGACATGGGCCGGACCATCTATGTGAAGACAAAAGATAATAAGGCATATATGAGAACGGTCGTCTCCAGGGACGAGGCGGAAGAATACCTGACAGAGCTGCCGGCCATGCCTGATCTCTATAATGAAGACGACAAGATAAGAGACAAAGAATTTGGCAAGATATTGAAATCCTGTGAATGCGCCCGATGCTTTCGGATGTACAAGGGAATCAGCAATGCCCAGAACCGCAAGATCTCGAGCGGGAAGAAATTGAATATGAACGATGACCGTTATCTGCACAAAGTGGAGGAGCTGCTGTCGGCGGAGTATTCCGTGGTATTTCATATATCTTTGGACCAGGCAAAAGAGAAAATCAGCAGCGCTCTTCAATAAGAATTTACGAATAAAAACTTATTGATAAAAAATGTGACAATATGTTGACATTTTAAACCGGCTGTGTTATAGTAGCTTAGTAATCAATTTGAATCTGAAAGCTGGCCGGTATTTGTAAGTCATTCTTTTAATGATTTACAAATACCGGTCAGTTTTTTTATACACAGATTGATACAAATATAAAAATGGAGGTACTGTCAATGAATAACGGTACGGTAAAATGGTTTAACTCACAAAAAGGATTTGGATTTATCACAGACGATAATGGTGGAGACGACGTGTTTGTACACTTTTCCGCAATTGTATCCGATGGTTTCAAAAGTCTGGAAGACGGACAGAAGGTTACTTACGATACAGAGGTAGATCCGAAAGACAGCAGAAAATTAAAAGCTGCTAACGTACGTACAGCATAAGTTTTATCAGAATCAAAACAAATTATCCAAAGCCACAATATCCGATGCTGAGTAGAATCAACCATTTGAATATTTGTATCATTGTATAATTTTAAAAGTTTTGCGGGGCAGGCCTTAGGTCTGTCCTGTTTTTTGTTTCATAGAATTCGACTTCTTACCTTACAAAAGTGTAAGATTAAACGGTAAAAATGTAAGTGGAAACCATGGCATAAATGCTATAATTTTTTTATACTTAGTCTATCATCTAAAGTGAATTCAAGGAGGAAACATGTGATGTCATTGTTGGAAGTTCATAATCTGAAAAAAATATATACGACCAGATTCGGCGGCAACCAGGTACAGGCCCTCTCCGACGTATCCTTTACGGTAGACCAGGGAGAATATGTGGCCATTATGGGGGAGAGCGGTTCCGGTAAGACGACGCTTTTAAACATCGTCGCTTCCTTGGATAAAGCCACCAGCGGCCATGTGGTGTTAGACGGAATGGATCTGTCGAAAATCAAGGACAAAGAAATTTCCACATTCCGAAGAAAAAACCTTGGGTTTGTGTTCCAGGATTTTAATCTGCTGGATACTTTTTCGATTCAGGACAATATCTTTCTTCCGTTAGTATTGGCCAGGAAACCCTTCGAGGAGATGAAAAAACGGCTGGACCCGATCGCAAAGCAGCTGGGGATCACAGATATCCTCCAAAAATATCCCTATGAGGTGTCGGGCGGCCAGAAACAGAGGGCTGCCGTGGCGCGTGCTTTGATCACCTCGCCGAAGTTAATCCTGGCCGATGAACCGACCGGAGCGCTGGATTCCAAGGCATCCATGCGTCTTTTAAATATATTTTCGGAGCTTAATCAGGCAGGGCAGACGATTCTCATGGTAACCCACAGCACACAGGCTGCCAGCCATGCCGGCCGTATTATGTTCATCAAGGACGGTATCGTCTTTAATCAGATCTACCGGGGCTCCATGAGTAATGACGAGCTGTACTCCAAGATTTCCAGTACGCTGACGGTGCTGGCTACAGGAGGTGCTTCTGATGAGTAGGTTTTTCTATATCCGGATGGCCCTGACCAACCTGAAAAAGAACCGGCAGACATATTTTCCTTACCTGCTGACCTGCATCCTGACGATTTGTATGTTCTTTATCTTTCAGGTGCTGGCTTATAACGACGGGCTGAATCATATGGGCGGCGGCAAGGATATGGCTGTGATTCTGGGAACCGGGTCTTACATCATCGGTATTTTCGCCGTCATTTTCCTGTACTATACGAACAGCTTTTTGATCAAACAGCGGAAAAAAGAGCTGGGCCTCTACTGTATCCTGGGGCTTGAGAAGAAACACGTGGCCCGTATCCTGGCCTGGGAAACGATTATGACGTATCTGTTCTGCATGATCCTGGGGATCATCAGCGGCTTTGTCCTGGGAAAACTGGTGTTCCTGGTCCTGCTTAAGCTGGTTAATTTAAAGGTTTCTCTATCCTTTGGATTAGCGCCTAAGGCGCTGTTATCTTCCATGACCTTATTCCTGTGTATCTTTGGGCTGAATCTGGTGACCAATATTTTCCATGTCCGCATGGTAAATCCCATTGAACTGCTGCGAGGAGGAAATAAGGGGGAAAAGATTCCGAAGGTATCCTGGTGGCTGGCCCTGGTCAGCGTGATCTGCCTGGGAAGCGGTTATTATATTGCCATTGTCACCCAGAATCCGATGGAGGCTTTCGCCAAATTCTTCCTGGCCGTGATTCTGGTCATTGTGGGGACCTATGCGTTGTTCACAGCGGGCAGTATCGCCTTATTGAGGGTACTGAAAAATAATAAGAAATTCTTCTATAAGCCGAAAAATTTTATTGCTGTATCCGGCATGGTGTACCGGATGAAACAAAACGCGGTGGGCTTGGCGAATATCTGTATCTTAAGTACAATGGTCCTGGTTATGATCGCCGGGTCCGTCTCCTTGTACGTCAGCCAGGAGAAAACTATCCGGTACCGGTTCCCTCATGATCTTCAGGTTAACAAGCTGGAGAGCGTAGAACAGATAGCGGGAATCGACCGTATTCTGGAGGAAATGACGGCGGATTCTAAGGTCAGCGTTGCGGATGAATTCTATTTTTCTTACCAGGATATTTATACCTACAAGGAAGATGGAAAATATGTGAATGCAAATGAGGGCATGTATGGTAACTATGTTACGATGGATTCGGTCCAGCAGAGTTCATTTACCATCATCCCGTTAGAAGATTACAACCGGATTGAGCAAAAACAGGTGTCTCTTATGGATGATGAAGTGCTGGTATTCAGTATCAAGGATTCTGTCAAGGGGAATGTGCTGCAGATCGGTGAAGAGGAATTCCGGATACAGGAAAAATTGGAAACTTCCATTCTGGGCAAAAAAGATCCCTATGCAATTTTTGATGAGAATATTCTGATCGTGAAGGATAAGGAGGCCGGGGAACGGATTTGCCGGGCAGCCGGTTTGCAACCGGAAGTTAACGGCTGGACCTTGGAATGGAACTGTGATATCGATGGAAAGAAGGATGATTGTGTTGATTTTTCTTATGCTTTTGTTGACCGGGTTCATAATGAGATATCTTCCGGCTATGTGGATTCTATGTATACTTCCTTGAGCGGCTGGTATATATCCTTTGGCGGGATTTTGTTTATCGGTATTTTCCTGGGTATCCTCTTTGTTATGGCTGCGGTTTTGATTATCTACTACAAGCAGGTTTCCGAAGGCTACGAGGATCATGAACGCTTCCTGATTATGCAGAAGGTCGGCATGAGCCACGATGAAGTGAGATCCAGTATCCGCAAGCAGGTATCCATGGTGTTTTTCCTGCCCCTTATTGTGGCCGTCATCCATGTCATGTTCGCATTTCCGATGATCAGCAGACTCCTGGTTATGTTTAATCTGACGGATATCCGGCTGGAATTTATCTGCACCTGCGTCACCGTCGTAGTGTTTGCGCTGGTCTATTCGCTGGTATATATGAGGACGGCTAAAGTTTACTATCGGTTAGTCCGGTAGACATGGGGTTTCTTTTTGAAGGATTCTTTGGTAAAATGATGGTGTTACGTGAAATCGTTTGTTACCATGGAGGTTCAGTCAGGAGGACAGTGATATGGAGAAAGTGCAATATGTATGCCCAAAATGCGGGTGCCGGCATTATGAGAGTGACCAGTTTCAGGCTACCGGTGGGAATTTTGCCAAGATTTTTGATGTTCAGAATAAAAAATTTGTCACGATCAGTTGTACGAATTGCGGATATACGGAACTATATAAGGCTAATAACTCGGAGGGCTGGGATATACTGGATTTCCTGATGGGATGACGGCGATACCGGAGCGGCTTTAGGACAGGGATTCGGCTTTTGAAATTCAGGGCCTGTATGAATACATGAGCGGATGGCGGCATATGATGGAGTAATGTGATATATATGGAAGGTAAGTATGCAGAGAATTTTCGATCATGTATTAGAGGATACTATGAAGCAGGATCATACGCCGATTTTGAGTTACACGATACATTATCCGGAGTTTACTACGGATTGTAATCAACAAGCGGCGGAGAAAATCAACCGGTATTATGAGCAGCAGGCCCGTACCCTGGAGGAATACTGCAGGAATAAATTGTTCCAGGACGCGGTCAGTGAACTGGAGTTTGACGAGAAGAATCATTTTCCTGCGATTACCTATGAGGTGCTTGTGGAGTATGCGGTAACCTTTAATCAGAGGTGTATAACCAGTCTGTTTACGGACCAGTATATGTTTACCGGCGGGGCGCACGGAACGACGATCCGCCGGGGCGATACCTGGGATTTTCAGAATGGAAGCCGGATTCCCGTTTCCGCGTTTTATCCGCCGGGCGCTGATTTCCGGAGTTGTATTTTAAAGGTGGTAAACGCTCAGATCAGGGAACGGCTGAAGAAAATGCCGGGTACTTATTTTGATGACTACGAAAAGTTAACGGATGAAAATTGGAATGCCAGGGATTTCTATGTGACGCCGGACGGACTTGTGGTATTTTTTCAACAGTATGAGGTGGCTCCGTATTCCACAGGAATGCCTCAGTTTTTTCTGCCCTTTGAAAAGAGGGGGAGGCGGAAGGGCTGTTCCGATTGTTAGTCAGAAAAGAATAAGCAGCATAAAATTGACAGAAAAAGTCAGAACCGGGACCGGCGATAGAAATCGCCGGCCCCGGTTTTTTGCGGCCTTTTCAGTTTGGACGGCAAAGAGTATGATGTAGAGAGAGGTTTTAATCAGACAGAAGCAGCTTTTGAAAAATAAAAAGAAAATGTTTTAGAAAAAATAAAAATCTTGAAACTTTTTGTAAAACCGGTACGTCTAAAAGATGTAAACAAAATAAAGAGAGCAAATTTAAAAATAGAACGACAGGAAAGGGGTGTGAAGGTTGCGAAAGAAATCGATGGATGAAGAGATTAAGGCTCTTCTGCTTAATAATTACGAGAGTTACTATCGCTTAGCCTACAGTTACGTGAGAAATCAGGAGGATGCCATGGACATCGTTCAGGAGAGCGCCTACCGGGCAATAAAGAACAGCTCCTCCGTCAAGCAGGCGGAATACGCAGCGACCTGGGTATATCGGGTGGTAATCAACACGGCGCTTGATTTTATCCGCAAGAACCGGAAAGAAACCGTTGGGATCGAGGACGTGGATTCTGCGCACGAGGACCGCTATATGGATTTTGATGTTTGGGACAGCCTGGAAAAACTGGATGAGAAGGACAGAACGATTATTATCCTGCGTTACTTTGAGGACCGGAAGTTGGAAGACATCGCCCGGATTATCAATGAAAATGTGAACACGGTGAAAACGAGGCTTTACCGGGCGCTGAAAAAATTAAAGATTGAGCTTGCAGGATAGAAAAGGAGGGATAGACATGAAATTCGAAGATATCAATTTAGAGGGACAGGAACGGTTAAACGAGATGAAAAATGATTATGAGAAATGCGAGGTGCCATTAGAATTGAAAAATAAAATAGAAGAATCCATCAACAGAGCAGAAAAAGAAAAAGGGCGTTCAAAGGTAATCCATTTTGTAAAGGGCGCAGGGATGACCGCAGTAGCCGCGATGCTGGTACTGACCATCCTGGTAAATACCAATCAGAATGTGGCCATGGCCATGTCGGAGGTTCCCGTGCTGGGCAGCATCGTCAGGGCGGTTACTTTCCGAACCTATCAGGAACAAAGCGAGAATCATGAGGCAAATGTAAAGGTGCCCAATGTTGTGGTAAATCCGGAGGAGACCGAGAATCCGGCGAAAGACAAACTGGAAGAAAGCACGAAGAAGATCAATATGGACATCGAAGCCTATACGAATAAGCTGATCGAAGAGTATAAATCGGATATTGAGTCCGACGGAGAGATCCACAAAGGATTGGATATCGACTCCGAGGTAATAAGGGACGATGACAGACTGTATATTATTAAGCTGTGGGCAGTGGAAACCATGGCCAGCGGAGCCCAGACCGAGCGCTATTATACACTGGATAAAACGACGGGTGAACAGGTAACCTTCCCGGGGCTGTTTAAGGATGGGGCAGATTATGTTAAGGTTATCAGTGAAAATATTAAAGAGCAGATGCGTGAACAGATGAAGAACCCCGATGACGGCAAGATCTATTTCCTGGATGACCCGGACGCGCCGGACGACGCCCAGTTTACTGAGATCAAAGCGGACCAGAATTTCTATATCAATGACCAGAATAAGCTTGTGATCGTCTTTGACGAGTATGACGTCGCTCCCGGCTATATGGGAATGTGCTACTTCGAGATACCGACAGATGTACTGCAGCCGCTGTTAAAGGACAATGAATTAATTAAATAGGACGTGCCGCCAAAGGATGCGGACCGTTAGCGCTGGAATCCGCTAAGTGAAATCGAAAAGCCGGATTCAGGAACCGAGCCTATTCACCAGGAACACCTGACGTGTTCCCGGTTCAGAGGCTCTTGCCCGTCGGACGTGAAGTCCGCCGTGCATCCTGAATCCGGCTTTCCGATTTCACAAAGCGTATTCACAGCCGCCCTATGCGCTCCAAGGGAGATACAAAAGAACCGGCTGCCCGGAGCGTCCCCGTATACCGCCCGCGGTTCCAAGCCGTAAGCGGCGGCCATACGAGGCCTCCAGGAAGAACAGGTAAAAAAGAAATGACGATATGAAAGTAGCATGATATAATATGCATAAAGCCAGACGGAAAGTCTCCTATACCAAAAAAGAAGGATATTCAAACTAATTATCAAGGTATTCTACTATGAAACAAACGGTAAAAAAATTATATAATTTGCTGGATTTCAGGCAAAAGTTAAACTTTATTTTTATATTGATTATCATGATTTTTTCTGCAGGTCTTGCACAAATTACTCCTAAAGCAATCGGCTGGCTTACAGACGATATTTTTTCGCAAGAACAGATTAGTTTTGATAAAATTGTACCTATTTTACTGCTGATCTTAGTCGTTAATATTATAAATCAACTTATCATCATATTACGCAGGATCATGGTTGAGGATACCGCAACTCAAACGGAGAAAAAGGCGCGTGGTATTGTCATTTCATCATTATTAAAGGCAAGTCTTAAATATTTCAAAAACAATATGACTGGTAATATTCATGGAAGATTAAACCGTTGTCTGGAGGGTACCATCAAATTAGAGAAGCTTATTTTCATGGATTTTGCTCCGGCGATTTTTAATAGTATTGGAGCAATCATTGTCATTTTTATTACCCTGCCTGCCTATCTGGCGTTGCCTACTTTGCTTGTAATCCCGATTGGAATCGCAATCGTTTTTAGACAAATCAGTACACAAAAAGGTATTCGTATTGAATTATTGGAAACGAAAGCATCTATGGACGGCTCTATCGTTGAACTGTTGAATGGTATTGAAGTAATAAGAATGAGTGACAGTAATACGATTGAAGAAAAACGCTTTGATGAGAAATCTGAATTTTTAAGAAATAAAGAAATGAAACATCATTATCAAATGGCGAAATATGATAGCTTCAAATTTTTTAACGAAATATTTTTTACCGTGCTGATGATTGGCGCTTCTTCTTATTTGGCGACCCGGCAAATAATAAGCGTTGGTTCGATTTTAACTTCTTATCTGTGTTTTTCACAACTGATTAAACCGCTGGAAGAACTACACAGGATATTAGATGAGTTATCGGAAAGTTTAATTTTGGCAGAAGATTTTTTTAAAATGACTGAAATACCAAATGATTTTTCTTATTCGATCCCCGAAAAGAACGGAATTAATGAAAGCATTTTTCCCTTACATATGATTGACATAGTTCATCTAAACTTTTCTTATGATGAAGAAACAGTGCTTACCGATATAAATCTTTCCATTGATAAAGGTTGTTTTTTAGGGATTGCAGGCCCTAGTGGCGGTGGGAAATCATCGCTGATCAAGACAATTTGCAAACTGGAAAAAGCAAAGGGAAAGATATATATTGACGGAAAGGACATCGATGGTTTATCAAGAAAAGAAATTGCAGATATTATAGCACTGGTTCCTCAAAATCCTTTTTTGATTGCAGGTACATTATATGAAAATATTTGTTATGGACTGGAAGATGAACCAACCTTAGCGGAAATCAATGAGGCGATTAAAAAAGCAAATCTTTATGATTTTATAAATTCTTTGCCGGACAAGCTTTATACAATGATTGCAGAACACGGGAATAATTTATCTGGGGGACAAAAACAAAGGATTGCGATTGCCCGTATCTTTTTAAGACAACCTAAAATACTGGTTTTGGATGAAGCGACGTCCGCATTGGACAATACATCAGAAAAACAGATCCAAAATGAAATAGAAAAGCTAAAAGAAGAAAATCAGATGACAATCATATCTATTGCCCATAGGCTTACTACACTTAAAAACTGTGATAATATCATTGTTGTAAATCACGGAAAAATCGTTCAGTCCGGCAGATATGATGAGTTGGTTGAAACGGATGGTATATTCAGTGATATGTATTATGGGAGATTAATGTAGCTGACTGTCCTTTTCATGTTTACACTTAAAAAGAGATAGAAAAGATTGACAGAATTGCGCCTCTTTGCTATACTAAATCAGTCTGATATCGGACTAATTATAAGAGAAAGTGTGCGCAAGGGAATATGGATCAGGAATTAACGGAGCAGCTGAAAAGATTTTATACGCTTTGGCGGGAGACCGATGCGATTTATGAAGACTGGGCAAAGAGACATGGGATCTCTTATTATGAGCTGCTGATATTCTTCTCACTGTGGGAGAACGGGGAAGGCTGTACGCAAAAGGAGATCTGCGGCCAGTGGATGCTGCCCAAACAGACGGTAAATTCGATTTTACAGAATTTGTGGAAGCGGGAGATGGTCAATTTTGCAGTTATGGAAAAGGACAGAAGAAATAAGAAGGTAACCCTGACAGATTCCGGGAAGCGTTTTGCAGACGATATGATTTGCAAACTGCAGCAGTTGGAAAAGAGAGTGCTGCAAAAGATGGGCCTGGCGCAAAGGGAAGCCCTTCTGCAAAGTACGGATCTGTTTAACCGGCTTTTCCGGGAGGAAGGGGAGGCGGTTGAACAAATAAATAGTGCGGCCATTTCGATAAGTGGAAATTCTAAAAGTGGCAAAGAATGCGGGAACGGAGGAAACCATGGAAATCCGTAAGAACTTTTTTCGATGTGTGATCCCTTCCATGCTGGCTTTTGCCCTGTCGGGGATCTATGCGATTGTAGATGGATTTTTTATTGGAAATAAGATCGGGGACTTTGGCTTGGCCGCGATTAATATAGCATATCCGCTGACGGCTCTGATCCAGGCGGTCGGAAGCGGGATCGGTATGGGAGGCGCCATTTTATATTCGATCTGTGAAGGGGCGAAAAAAACAGAAGAGAAGAACCGTTATTTTAAAGTGACATCGCTGCTGCTGGCGGGGGTCAGCCTGCTTCTCATGGGAGGGCTGGCCATATCTGCGCCTGCGGTTCTGCGCATGTTCGGAGCGGTGGGAGAGATCTATCCGCTGGCCCTTGCCTATATCCGCTTTATCATCTACGGCGCGTTTTTCCAGGTGCTCAGCACAGGGCTCGTGCCTTTTCTGAGAAATATGGGCGGTGCGGTCCTGGCTATGGTGGCTATGATATCCGGCTTCCTTACGAATATTCTGCTGGATTACCTGCTGGTGTGGCGCTTTCCCTATGGTATGGCCGGAGCGGCGTTAGCCACGGTAATAGGCCAGGCGGTAACCTTCGCGGTGTGCCTGTGCTTCCTTCTGGCTCGGAGGAACAGCCTAAGAAGCAGAATGGGTAAAGGCTTTTGGGGCTTGGCCAAAAGGGTGCTGCTGATTGCGCCTTCTCCGTTTGGCCTGGCGTTTGTTCCGAATATCACGCTGATACTGGTCAATAAAAGCGCGGTATTATACGGGGGAGAGGCGGCAGTAACCAGCTATGCGGCGGTCAGTTATATATCCTGCGTGGTTCTGCTGCTTCTGCAGGGAATCAGCGACGGATGCCAGCCGCTGATGAGCCTGTATTACGGGGAAGGCGACGGAGCTAAGACTGGCCGGGTAAAGAGGATCGCCTATCAGTTCTCGGCGGTTACGGCCCTGTTCTGTATGGTTCTACTTTATCTGGTGAGGAATCAGGCGGCTGTTCTGTTCGGGGCATCCGATCAGACGGTGGCAAGTGTCGGGGCAATTCTTCCGGTATTTTTGATCGGTTATCTCTTTGCCAGCTTTTCCAGGATCACGGTATCCGCATTCTATGCGACCGGGAAAGACAAAATGGCTTACCTGTTGATCTATGCCGAGCCGGTTTTTCTTCTGGTCCTTCTGCTGATTCTGCCTGAGCGGCTGGGGATCGGCGGAACCTGGGTATCTGTGCCTGTTTCCCAGCTTCTCATTATGCTGCTCAGCCTGTTTTTCCTGTATCGCGGGAAATATCCGGGAAAAACGGGAGCGGGGCTTTCTATTCGGAAATG
Organism: Diplocloster agilis; assembly: GCF_019042275.1. GTDB lineage: Bacteria > Bacillota > Clostridia > Lachnospirales > Lachnospiraceae > Diplocloster > Diplocloster agilis. Next base: position 21,700 of record NZ_JAHQCW010000054.1, on the reverse strand, counting down.
GAAAAACAGGAGGAGTCCGGGCTCTGGTAATAATGGATGAAATGCTCCATTGACTGGGAGCAATGGCGGTTCTTCATATAGGCGAAACCAATTTCACGTTTGTGAATGGGAATACCAAGAGGGATCTGTATGAGCTTTTTTGCTTCCAGCTCCGGATGGACGAATTCCCGGATGACGCAGGCGATGCCCAGACCGATTTTTGCGAATTCAATCAGCAGATCCAGGGTGGTAACCTCCAGCAGGTTATGAACCTGGATTTTGTTCTCCAGCAGATAATCGTCGATATACTGCCGGGTCATATTTTCCTTGTCCAGCAGCATGAAGGTGGCGGCTTCTAATATATTCGGACCGGAATTTCCGCTTCGCAGCTTCAGATTGTCCATATAAGAGGCCGTTGCCACGAAGATATCCTCGATCTCCCCGATGGGATAGAAATGCAGCGGCTTGATATTATCCGGTTTTCCGATGAGGCCCACGTCGATCCGGTTTTCCTCCAGCAGGCGCAGCGTTTGGTTGGTAGACTGACAGGTGATGGAGATCTTGATGTGGGGGTACAGCAGAATAAACTGCTGCAAATAGGGAAGCAGCACATATTTGCACAAAGTGGTGCTGACGCCGATGCGCAGCTGGCCGATTCCCAGGGTGCCGGCCAGTTTTAACTGGTCCTCCGCGTCGGAGAGGGTGTCGAAGGCGGAACGGACATGCTGGTAGAGCAGCTGCCCCTCCTCCGTGAGCGTGACCCCTCTGGAGCTTCTGTTGAACAGGACTACGCCCAGGGAATCCTCCAGCTTTCGGATGGATTTGCTGATGGCAGGCTGGCTGATGTAGAGTTCCTTGGCCGCCTTGGAGATATTGCCGGTGGAGGCCACCGTATAAAAGGTTTTATAGCTGGAGAGAGACTGATCCATGAGTTCTCCTTTCTATATAACTTAAAGTTATAATAAATATTCATAATATGTATTTCTATTATAACAGATTCTATGCTAGAATAACAATCAGAAAAACAGCAGTTCAATATTAGAAAAACGAATGGAGGCAGATACCATGGGTATGACAATGACACAGAAAATTCTGGCCGCTCATGCGGGACTTCCCGAAGTGAAGGCGGGACAGCTGATAGAAGCAGATTTGGACCTGGTGCTGGGAAATGACATCACTTCTCCGGTAGCCATTCATGAAATGGATAAAATGACCGTGGACGGAGTGTTTGACAAAGATAAGATCGCGCTGGTTATGGATCATTTTATACCGAACAAAGATATCAAGTCGGCGGAGCACTGTAAATGCGTGAGAGAATTTGCCTGTAAGCACGAGATCACCAACTATTTTGACGTGGGGGATATGGGGATCGAGCACGCGCTGCTGCCGGAAAAAGGGTTGACCGTGGCCGGTGACGTGGTGATCGGGGCGGACTCCCATACCTGTACATACGGCGCGCTCGGAGCCTTCTCCACAGGTGTCGGAAGCACGGACATGGCCGCCGGCATGGCTACAGGGAAATGCTGGTTCAAAGTGCCCTCCGCTATCAAATTTGAATTGACCGGAAAACCTTCTAAATGGGTCAGCGGAAAAGATGTTATCTTACATATCATCGGTATGATCGGCGTAGATGGAGCGCTTTACAAATCCATGGAGTTTACCGGCGAGGGGATCCGCTACCTGTCCATGGACGACCGGTTTACCATAGCAAATATGGCCATCGAGGCCGGAGGGAAAAATGGAATCTTCCCGGTGGATGAGGCGGCCGAGGCATACATGAAAGAACACTCCAAACGTCCATACAAGATTTATGAAGCGGATGAGGACGCGGAATACGAGACGGTCTACACCATCGACCTGGCAGCGTTAAAGCCTACGGTAGCGTTCCCGCATCTTCCGGAGAACACGAAGACGATCGATGAAGTGGGCGACGTGAAGATCGATCAGGCAGTGATCGGTTCCTGCACCAACGGCAGAATGGAAGATCTGCGCATTGCCGCCAAGATCCTGGAAGGCCGGAAGGTGGCGAAAAATGTGCGCTGTATTATCATTCCCGCTACCCAGAAGATCTATCTGCAGGCCATCGAAGAGGGGTTAGTGCAGACCTTTATCAAAGCGGGAGCGGTGGTCAGCACGCCTACCTGCGGCCCTTGTCTGGGCGGTTATATGGGCATTCTGGCAGCGGGAGAACGCTGCATCTCCACCACAAATCGGAACTTCGTAGGACGTATGGGACATGTGGATTCGGAAGTGTATCTGGCCAGCCCGGCCATCGCCGCGGCCAGCGCAGTAACCGGAAAAATCTCAGGCCCCAGCGGGTTAGAATAAGGAGGAACGGATCAATGAAAGCGAATGGTACCGTATTTAAATATGGCGACAATGTGGACACCGATGTCATTATCCCGGCCAGATATCTGAATTCTTCAGATCCGGCCGAACTGGCGACTCATTGCATGGAAGATATCGATCAGGAATTTATAAAGAAAGTGCGGAAAGGGGATATTATCGTGGCCAACAAGAACTTTGGCTGCGGTTCCTCCAGAGAGCATGCCCCGATCGCGATCAAGGCGGCCGGAGTGAGCTGCGTAATCGCAGAGACCTTTGCGAGAATCTTTTACCGCAATGCGATTAATATCGGCCTGCCGATTATCGAATGCCCGGAAGCTGCGAAGGGGATCGACGCCGGAGACGAGGTCGAGGTGGATTTTGACTCCGGTATGATTTATGATAAGACTAAGGGGACGAAGTTCCAGGGCCAGGCTTTTCCTGAGTTTATGCAGAAGATCATAAAGGCGGAAGGACTCATCAACTACATTAACAACAGAGGTTAATAAGCGGGGTTTGCAAGCTGACAGGGGACCCCATGCGGAAGATAAAAAATTCCCGGAATGTTGTATATAAAACATTTCCGGGAATTTTTATGTATCTATCATACCATAATTTCACTAAAAAATCAAGAATGGTAAAGCCGGTGGGAAAGAGGTATACTGTCATTCTGAGCAGCTGTGAAGAAAATGAAAGCATGCGGGCGGCAGCACGGATGTAAAATGGAAGGCAAATGGGGTGAAAAACATGGAGTGGAATCTTTATGCGTCTGCGACACCGGCCATGATCAAGAAAGAAGCAAGCGGCCTGGTCGCCAAAAACGAGACCACGGGCCGGTTCGGCCTCTCCCTGTCACAGGAGGAAGCGGGAGAACTGGTAGAGAGTAAGAATACCACGCTGAGGAAATATCAGAGAATCGAATTGGGGGAAAGTATTCTGGGGAAACTGATCGAAGTGTTCTGTGATTCCCCGTATCTGAATCAGGAAAATTATTTGCCGACACTGACACGTCTGCAGGAAGTTTTCTATCTGTACAAAAATGAAACCCAGGACGAACTGACCGACGATGAGCTGCTGACCTTTATGAAGGAGCAGTTTGATCACGTGTGTATGGGGGATACAAAATACCTGGCGGAAACCTGCCTGGAACGGTTCGCCCAGGCCGTGCGGGCCGGCTACCGGGGATACCGCGGCAGCGGCGGGGAGAATGAATACAGCCGGTTTGACGAAGAGACCCGCTGGGACAAGGACTTGTATATGGATGTGGTAAAGGAGTTGTTCTGGTAAATGCCGGAAAAAAGGAAGTTCTTCCCCGGGTTTGGGTATGCCCGCTGCTTTTGATTGGGGGCTGGGGATTGCTGAGGTATCCGGGTATGCTCCCGATGGCCGGGTTCTTTTGTGCCTCCCTGGGAGCGCGGAGGGCTTATGCTGAGGCTCCGCTAAGTGGAATCAAAAAGCCGGGCTCAGGAACCGAGCCTATTCACCAGGAACACGTGATGTGTTCCCGGTTCAGAGGCTCTTGCCCGTCGGACGTGAAGTCCGCCGTGCATCCTGAATCCGGCTTTCCGATTCCACTAAGCGGAGACTCAGCCGCCCTATGCGCTCCCAGGGAGGCACAAAAGAACCCGGCCATCGGGAGCATACCCGGATACCTCAGCAGTCCCCAGCCCCCAATCAAAAGCAGCGGGCATACCCAAACCCGGGGAAGAACGGTGTGGTACCGGCTGGAAGTGCTGGTTTTTAACGCTGTGTCAGGCAGAGCTTTTTCAACTGATCCAGTTCCTCCATAGTCAGCCCGTTGCGCAGAAGATAATCGTTCAGGTCCAGTTCATGGATATATTTCAGTAGGCTGGTCATGGTTTCAGGATCTGATTTCAGCATGGGAAACATGTGCTCCATACCGGGCATTTTTTCCATCATGCGGTTGATTCCCCGATGGTTCAGTGTGTAGGAAATCTGGTAATCGGCGGTGATGTCTTCTTCGGAGACACCCAGGCAGGTGAGCAATAGGGCGGCCAGAGTGCCGGTCCGGTCTTTCCCGGCGGTGCAGTGGAATAGGACAGCGCCCTGGGAAAGGCCCCGGATCAGGGTACGCAGCGCAGCCGCAATCAAAGAACCGTTATTTTTTACCATCAGGCGGTATCCTTCTTCCAGGCTCTGGGTGAAGGCGGCAAGGGCGGAGGCTTCGATATCTCCCATGGAGATCTGTTCTTCCTGAAGGGGACAGTGATAGTAGCGGATCGGCTCCGGAACCTGTTCCGGCTGCTCCTGCGCCTCGGATTTGCTTCGAAGGTCAATAACCGTGCGGATTCCGGCGGCTTTTAAGATGTTCCATTCCTTATCGTCCAGCCCGGACAGGCTGTCCGCCCGGTACAGGACATTCCAACGGGTATAAGAACCGTCCCGGGTTTCATAACCCCCCAGATCTCTTACGTTAAAGGCGTGCTGCAGACGAAGTCTGCGGATAGGATAGACGGACATATGTAAATACCTCCTGTTTGTTAGAATTCATTGTTTTTAATACAACTATTCTATTCTAACACAACAGGGGATTTTAAACCATAACATGTATGAAACCATGGATTAAAAATTGATTCCGGAGATACCAAGCTCGCCGGCTTCATTGTAGCTGCTGGTGATGGAGGGCTGATCGTAGTCCGTGCACAGGGTAATCCCGGACAGGGGTACGGTGACGGTATCCAGATCGCATCCGGTAACCGAAGCGACCATCGCGTCCGTAAATAGTTTTTCGGGATCTAAAGCCAGAAAAGCTTCTTTGGTCTCAATGACCTGCCCTTCCTCCCCAAGATCCACGTAAAGAGGGTAGTTGCATAGATCGGAAAGAGCCTGCAGATCTTTCGATTTTACGGCAGCGATAATTTTTTCGCAAAATTCCTTCTGGCTGTCGGTCAGCGATGGATTGGAAAATTCACCGTCAGGGGATGACGCAGCCGGAGTGGTGTCTGCAGGACCGGCGTCGGTTATATCAGAGTCAGGGGCAGGAGTTTCTGCTGCCGGGATCTGCTCCGGTGTTGGAGATGCGCCGGATGGAGCGGCCTCCGGGGCGGAAGGGCCGGATGGGCTGCCACAGGCAGCAAGTGTCAGGGTGAGAAGAATTGAGATAATGATTAAATTAAGTTTTTTCATATATACCTCCTGCAGCGCGTATCTGGCGCTGTAAATTCTGCGAAAAATAGACGGTGGAACCTTTTTCGCTTACACGGAAGAAATGCATGAAAGATTTTATTCAACACATTTTTCCTTTTTATTTATAGTTACATTCTATGTTACCTAATAGATAGATGCACCGGCCGGTGAAAAAGTTTGAAATTCCGTTAAATATTTTTTGATATTACGCGTCATGTTTGACATATTCTTAGACAAATATTAGAATGAACGAAAACGGAGTGGGACGGTTACTATTTTGGAACAATTACGGAAATGCTGGTTCTGCCGGAGTATCAGAAGCAGGGAATTGGCAGTGAACTTCTAAGGCTTGCCGGAGAGCATACGCCGACCATGCTGTATTTTGGCGCGCAGCCGGGGGCGGAAGGCTTCTATGAAAAAAATGGATGCCAAAAGAGCCTGCAATCCTATGAAATAAAAAAGAAAAGATAAGGAGGGCATTTATGACAACAAAAGAGGCAATGTCAGCTCGTCATATGGTGCGCAAGTATACCGGGCGCAAAATACCGCGTGACGTGGAAGAACAGCTTATGGAAAGAATTCATCAGAATAATGAAAAATGCGGCTTGAGTATGAGGCTTGTAACAGATAATGCGGATGCGTTGAACATGTTTATTAAACTGGTTTTAGCGAAAGGCGTCCGTAATTACATTGTTCTTGCCGGAAAGAATTTCGAAGATGTGGATGAAAAGCTTGGATATTGCGGCGCAGATGTGATGCTGTTTGCCCAGACGCTGGGATTGAATTCATGGTGGGTCGGCGGGACTTTCAGCAGAAGCGGTGTGAAGAAGAATGCCGGAGTGGCGGATGACGAGAGAATTGCGGGTATCATTGCCATTGGATATGGTGCGACACAGGGTATCCCCCACAAATCGAAAAGACCCGAAGAGATCAGCAGCTATGCCGGAACGGCGCCGGATTGGTTTCAAGAGGGCGTCGGCGCAGTTTTGCTGGCCCCCACCGCATTGAATAAGCAGGCATTTAACATACGCGGGGAGGGCAATAAAGTATCCATGACATGTGACAATGGAATTTATACAGGGATTGATTTGGGGATCGGCAGGTATCATTTTGAAGCCGGCGCAGGGAAGAATCATTTTGAATGGGTGTAAGCGATATTCCCAAAAAGGGATAAACAAACTCGAGGAAGAACCGTCGAGGATGTTTATCCCTTTTTCGCAAGCAAAACTCTTTTATATTACAACTTATCTACAGCGCTCTCATTCTTTGCTATATAAAAGTTCACTGTTATAAAAAGTTGATTTCGAACTTAACTCTTCATTTAACTGATCAATTCCGTACTCCTGGATCAGGGTGGGCTGATCGGAGAAGAGGTTCACTCCCAACCCCAGCCGGTCTCCCTGGATCTCAATCCCCATACTGGCTAACGTAGTGGGGAACATATCCATCGTGGTGAATTCCCGGTCCTTTTGGGTTGCCGGTTCTACCGCGGAATTCAAAATCGCGTTGTAGACGCCCCTGGGATAGGATTCCGGCACATCCTCACAAAAATCCATGTCCATGGTCAGATGATCACCGCATAAAATGACGGTGGTATTTTCATAAAAATCCTGCTGCTGGATCCACTGAATGAACGCGTTCAGCTGTCTGCTGGAGCAGGCATATACGTTCGCATACTGGGTGTCAAATTCATCCTCGCAAAGAGGGCAGTAATAACCATCCTCAAAATGAGTATCCGCTGTCAGCATTGTATAATTAAAGGGTTCGCCTTTTGCGGAGATTTCAAGCAGCTGTTCTTTCGCATAATCAAACAGTTTGGAATCCTCATATCCCCACCACATATAGTAGTCCTCAGGGATTTTTTTGTTTTCGATCGCGGAATAATAATCCCAGATCTCGTAATTACCGTGCTGCTGGAAATAATTTTTCCTGCCTCCGAAAACCACATCCGAACCAATGCAGAGATAGTTTTTATATCCGGCTTCGTCCAGAAGATCTCCCAATCCGGTTACTCCCGGGAAAAACTCCTGATATTCGGACATGCTGTTCATTCCGATGGGGATATTCAACGGAAGCGCCGTGGTCTGAGCGAACATCGCGCCCATAGTCCAGGTGGTTCCGACTGTTGGAATGCCTCCATGGAACTGATCGTTACCGGAAAAACTGATGTTATCCCGGGCCAGCTGGGTCAGCTCTGGGATGCAGTTATAATCGAAAGCGCCGCCTTCCTCTTTTGACATGAAGGTGGTCTCCACAGATTCCAGGAATATGTAGATCAGATTCCGTTTTTGTTCCGGATAGGTTAATAGGTCATTGGATGGCCTGACATAATTTTCTTCAATAAATTTGGAACTGGTTGCCTGAGCCTTGATATAGGAAGTGAGATCGATCGCGTTGGCGCTGGAGGTTACGGAGTAAACCAGGAACACGAGAGTTCCCAACATGACAACCGGTTTTAAAAATCGCAGAGGAAAGAGTTTTAAGCGTTTTGTCTTTTCTCTGACGGAGAATTTAAGACAGAGCCTGCAGTCCAACGAGGAAACCTTCTCATTGATCGTCAGGAACACGATAATGAAGAGCAGCACCGGCAAGGTAAAGGTAAGAGCGGGCAGCACACAGGACTTGGCAAAGTTTACAAAATAATCCGGGTTCGTTCCTTCCAACGGCATTTTCAAATGGAAGATAATCTCATCTACCGAAATGTTTCCGAATGTATCCAGCGCCCAGCCGGCGGCCAGGGAGACAAGCCTGGAAAGGAAGATTAATATGGTTACAAAAAAATAACTCAGAAATTTTTTCATTTCTTTTTTTCCTGCTCCTCTACAGAGATTTTAACTTTAAACTGCATATACTTCCGGAAAAACTTAGCGATCAGAGCCGTCAGGATAGAAACCCCTGAAACCAGCAGCAGGTAACGCTGTGACAGGAACGCATCGTTTAACTGACCGTAAGAAGCGGTATATTCAATGGGAAACAGAAGTTCAAAAATAACAATAGATATAATATTATTAATTGTACAGAAAACTCCATACTTTATGATGATATTATACAGACTGTATTTTCGGGCGGCTTCCGAATCCTCCAGCGCATCATAGACGGCCAGCGACAGGACGGAAGGGAAGAAAAGACAAAAAAATGTAAACAATCGAAACACCTACCTTAACTATGTATGATTTTATGCTGCTTATTAACTATTCCACAAAAAAAGCAAACCTACTAGGACACACATCTATGCAGGTTTGCCTGTTGAGTGGAGACGAAGGGATTCGAACCCTCGACCTACGCGTTGCGAACGCGTCGCTCTCCCAACTGAGCCACGCCCCCAGATCCTCAAAAGTATGGAGACAACGGGGCTCGAACCCATGACCTCTCGCACGTCAAGCGAACGCTCTCCCAGCTGAGCTATGCCTCCATGCCTAATATTGTAACATTTTTTTACAAAATTGCAACAAGAATTTAACTAAAAAACAACAAAAATCCGGGCCAATATCTGGAAAGTGCCGGAAACCCCAGTAAAATAAAGGGTTTCCGGCACCGACTAATTTCAAAAAAATCGATAGGCAGCGGTATCCATTGCATATCCTCAGAAGAAATCTTATAATAGTAATAACAGCAAATCCACTTACAAACAGGATCTATGAGTCAGGAGGGAAGTCTATGAGAAATCACGAGGTTACAACAAGACAGCCGCTTTTAAAAGAAGACGGGTCCCTGCGGGAGCCCGGCTGGTCCCGCCAATTGCTTCAGATTTATGACCGGAATAAGATCAAAGCGCCTAAATTCAGGATCAAAGAATGGGATTACTATTTGATTACAGCCAAAGATTACGCCGTAGCCTTTACCATCTCGGATGACGGTTATATCGGGCTCCAGTCCGTATCCCTTCTTGATTTCAGAAAGCCCTGGGAGCATACGCAGACGATCCTCAACGTCTGTCCCATGGGACGGCTTAAGCTTCCCGCCACCTCCGAAGAGGGCACGACGCAATACCATGACAAGCGTCTGCACTTAAAATATACCGTGAAGCCCGGGCGCAGAAGAATACAGTGCGAATTCCAGAATTTCCTGGACGGAAAGCCCTTTGCCTGTGACATCGCGCTGGAACAGCCGGACATGGACACCATGGTAATCGCAACCCCCTGGAAAGAAAAAAAGACCGCTTTCTACTATAATCAAAAGATAAACTGTATGCCGGCTTCCGGTAAAGCTATCTATGACGGACAGGAGTATCTCTTTAATCCGAAGACCGATTTTGCCACTTTAGACTGGGGCAGAGGCGTGTGGACCTATGATAATTACTGGTACTGGGGTACGGGAAACGGTCTGGTAAACAACCTTCCCTTCGGCTTCAACATCGGTTACGGCTTCGGAGATACCAGCGCCGCCAGCGAAAACATCTTTTATTACAATGGCACCGCCCACAAACTGGATGACATAGAATTCCACGTCCCCGGGGACAGCTACTTAAAGCCCTGGACCGTCACCTCAAGCGACAGCCGTTTCGACATGGAATTTAAACCCATTCTGGACCGGGCCGCTAAAGTATCCGCCCTGGTCATCGAAACCGACCAGCACCAGGTGTTTGGCCACCTGTCCGGACGGGCGGTCCTCGACGATGGGTCGGCTCTGGAGGTCCAAGATATCCTCTGTGCTTGCGAGGTAGTGCACAATCGGTATTGAGGGGGAGGTTACTCGGAGCAGGGAGCCTGCGACAGGTGGGAACGGTGTGTCCCGTCAAATGATATCCTGCTAAATCAGGAAAAATTAGTTGACAATTCATCTTAAGAGTGGTAACCTTAATGCAAGTTACATAACTGAAATGCGTTGATGAGGAGTATTACTTTCATTTCTGAATCCAGAGAGTTGTTGGCCGGTGCGAAACAACAGAGGGAATGATAGGAACTGTCCTTGGAGCGGCTGCCCAAAATCCTGAATGGGAAAGTAGATGCAGACGGAATCCCGACCGTTATACAGGGAGGAATATAAGGTGGAAACATCCGTATTCTATGGAGCGGTGAAGAGTTTTCTTCACAAACAGAGTGGTACCGCGTAAGACATAGTCTTTCGTCTCTGACAGGCAGCTGGCCTGTTAGGGGCGTAAGGCTTTTTTTATTCCATAGAAAATGCGTCTATGGAATAAAAAACCCTCCGGGGGATCGCACAGCGTCGGAAAGGAAGATGCCGCTTCCGGGGAGATCAGTTGAGCGTAACAAAAACGGAATATAAGAAAAGGAGAGAGAAGTATGAAGAATTTTGAAAAGTATACGAGGCAGTATTTTATGCCGCCGGTAGAGTGTATGGATTGGGCGAAGAAAGATCACATTGACAAGGCTCCGATCTGGTGCAGCGTGGATCTGCGGGATGGGAACCAGGCGTTGATCGTGCCTATGAGCCTGGAGCAGAAGGTGGAGTTCTTCCAGCTGCTGGTGAAAATTGGATTCAAGGAGATCGAAGTGGGATTCCCGGCTGCTTCCGAGACAGAGTATCAGTTCCTTCGCACCCTGATCGAACGTGACCTGATCCCGGAGGATGTGACGGTTCAGGTGCTGACCCAGGCCAGGGAGCATATTATCCGCAAAACCTTCGAAGCCTTGAAGGGGTGCCCGAGAGCGGTGGTGCATGTATACAACTCCACATCGGTTGCGCAGCGGGAACAGGTATTTAAGAAATCAAAAGAGGAGATTATCAAGATCGCGGTTGACGGCGCGAAGCTGCTTCAGGATCTGGCCAATGAGACGGACGGAAACTTCGCTTTTGAATACAGCCCGGAGAGCTTTTCCGGAACAGAGATGGAGTTCGCGCTGGATATCTGTAATGCGGTATTGGATGTGTGGAAGCCTACTGCGGATAACAAGGCGATCATTAACCTTCCTGTGACGGTGGAGCACGCGATGCCCCATGTGTACGCCAGCCAGATCGAATATATGTGTAAGAATATGAAGTACCGGGAAAATGTGGTGGTTTCCCTGCATCCCCATAATGACAGAGGCTGCGGTGTGGCAGATTCCGAGATGGGAATTCTGGCCGGAGCCGACCGGATCGAGGGAACATTATTTGGAAACGGCGAGCGCACCGGAAATGTGGATATCGTGACTCTGGCGTTGAATATGTTCTCCCAGGGCGTGGATCCCGGACTGGACTTTTCCAATATGCCGGAGATCTGCGAGGCCTATGAAAAGCTGACGGATATGCGCGTGGATGTGCGGAATCCTTACAGCGGCGCCCTGGTATTTGCGGCATTCTCCGGTTCACATCAGGATGCGATTGCCAAGGGCATGAAGTTCCGGGAGGAAAAGGAGCGCGAATACTGGACCGTTCCCTATCTGCCGATCGATCCCAAGGACGTGGGACGCAGCTACGACGGCGATGTGATCCGTATCAACAGCCAGTCCGGCAAGGGCGGCGTCGGATACATCCTGGAGAACAATTACGGCCTGAACCTGCCGCCGAAGATGAGAGAAGCGGTCAGCTACATGGTCAAAAGTGTTTCCGATCATACCCACAAAGAGCTGCAGCCCAAGGAGATCTTCGATCTGTTCAAGGAGAAATACGAAGATATCACACAGCCCTACAATGTGGAAGAAAGCCACTTTATCCAGAAAAATGGAATTACGGCGTTTGTTACTTCCACCTACAACTGGATCGAGCATGAATCCCAGGCATCCGGAAACGGCCGTCTGGACGCGGTCAGCAATGCGTTAAAGAAACAATACGGATTAAATTACGAACTGGTTACCTATCAGGAGCATGCGCTTGAGAAGAGTTCCAGTTCCAAGGCGATCGCTTATGTAGGCGTTCAGTGGCCCAACGGAAATATTTCCTGGGGCGCCGGCGTGGACCCGGATATTATCAAGGCATCGATCAATGCACTGGTAACCGCGATTAATAATCATTGAATCCGATGAACCCTGCAATTTACAGCCGAAAATCCTTGTAAAACGCACAAAATTTAAAAAAGAGAGAAAAAGTTTATTTTGTTGAAACTTTTTCTCTCTTTTTGGCATCTAATTAGTAGAAAGTAAAATAAGGAGGCAGAACGGCATGAGACGAAGAGAAACGCATATGTATGAAGCACTCGTAAACTTTGTTCAGATCCATAGAAATGATTTCCTTAAGGCCGCTGCGGACTTTCTACTTGATCCGAAGGACGCACAGGAGGCTGTGAACGGCGCGGTTTCCAAAAGCTTAGATAAATTTAAAAAAATAAAAAATCAAGATCAGATAGAAAGCTGGTTTATGGGAATTCTAAAAGAAGAATGTGAGCGGATTAATAAGAAGAACGGAATTAAAAAGAAGTCTGAGCCCGATACGGACTGGGAATTTCCAGTGACGGAAGGCGCCTTCTTTAATAAGGAATACCGGCTGATACGAATCTGAGAAGCCGCTGCAAAGGAGGAAACCAATCGACATGAGGGGCAGAAAAACAGAGGTTTATGAGCAGTTGATAACCTATATTCAGGAACATCAGGCCGATTTCTACCGGATCGCGGCCAGCTATCTGAAGAATCCGGAGGATGCCATGGATGCCGTACAGAATGCGGTCTGTAAGGCTTTGGAAAAATACAGGACGATTCGACAGCCTGAATTTCTGAAAACCTGGTTTTACCGGATTCTGGTAAATGAATGTCAGATGATGCTAAGGAACAGAAAAAAAGAAGTGCTCACAGACGAAGAAGATACATGGGACATACCGTCTACAGAGGGCGTCTTTTCCGAGGAGGACTACCAGCTGTATCAGGAGGTGATGCTACTTCCCGAAAAGCTTAAGACAGTAATTCTGCTTCGGTTTTACGAAGACATGGCGTTAAAGGAGATCGCGGATATTACGGAAACAAATCTCAGTACGGTAAAGACGAGGTTATACCAGGCACTCAAAATACTTAAAATTCAAATCGAGGGGGATTTCTTATGAGAAATATCGAAAACACCATACCAATCTATGAAGCGCAGACACCGCCCCAGGAATTGGCGGAACGTATCAATCTGGAAATTGCAAAGTCTAAAAAAAGGCGTAAGGCCCAATCCGGGTACGCGGGTTTTAAAATAGCCGGAGCCATGGCGGCCTGCTTAGCCATATTTATTATTTTGTTAAATACAAACCAGGGCTTTGCCATGGCCGCATCCAGAATCCCGGTCGTCGGTTCCGTGGCCAGAGTGTTTACCTTCCGCTCCTATGAAGAGAAGACAGCGGACCAGGAACTGAAGGTGGAAATACCGGAAGTAGTCCCGCAGGAAAGCGCAGCCAGCGGCCAGGTGAAGGACTATACCCTCAAAGTGAACCAGCTGATCCAGGAAAAGGTGGATCAATTTGTGGAAGAGTCCAAACAGCGGGTGCAGGAATATAAGGAAGCCTTTATCGCCACGGGCGGAACGGAAGAGGAATTTAAAGAGCATGATATCAAGTCCTCCGTGACATACGATGTAAAACTGCAGCAGGACAATATTCTGTCCTTTGTGATTATGACCAGTGAAAACTGGGTCAGCGCCTATAATCAGAACTTCTATTTCAATATGGATCTGAATACCGGAAAAGATATTACTCTGGACGAGGTGCTGGGAGCGAACTATGTGCAGACGGCCAATGAAAGCATTCTCCGTCAGATGAAGGAACGCACGGAACAGAATCCGGACTATACGTACTTTACGCCGGAAGAAGGCGGATTCGAGACGATCGGGCCGGACACCAGCTTCTACATCAATGAAAAAGGCAACCCGGTTGTGGTATTCGCAAAATATGAGGTCGCTCCCGGATTCATGGGCACACAGGAGTTTGAGATCGAGAAACCCTAAGGCCGGACCGGGTGTGAGGACACAGTTATGAAAAATAATAACAATACAGTACTGATTGCTTTCATCTGCAGTCTCTTCATCTGCGCACTGATGACCCAGGAGGTGTCAGGAAAAATGCCGGCACACACCGGAAACCGCCAGACCAACACCATTGTCCGCGAAGAACTGACGCCGGATGAGCTGGAAAGCTGCCGTGCGCCGGGGCAGTTAGGAGCCACAGCCGCTTACCACTATAACGTAGATGAAAAATGCAAAGCGGTAAACATCTTTCTGGAAACATGGGACGATGGGAAACTGGTCCACATCGAGGAAAAACAAATCCCCGTCGCGGCCGGAGAAAACTCAGAGGGCGAAATTACGGTATCCTTCGGGAACGATTCCTCCAGGCTGAATCAGGTCCGTGCGGTCAACTGGAAAGTGGGAATGACGGAGCACAGACAGCTTAAGCATACCGAATGGAAAACCGGCATTCCCGAAAACCGGGAATATTCCGGTATGCGGACCGATTTCCGGGACCAGCATATGGAAAAGGCCCGCTTTCCCTTAACAGACCAGGAAAAAATAATCCTGGCCAGGGTGGACTACCACACCGAAGGAAACCGCGCTGTCATCGTATCCGACCTGGCCAACACGGCCATCCAGACAGACAGCCCGGAAGTACGCTATTTATTAAAATGTTCCTTTCGCTATGAGCGGGAGTGAAAACGCTTGAGGCCGGGACTTAGAACGGGTTACGCAGAAGAGGAGGAAACCTCGCAGGACCCGGGGCACTGTTTGAGCCGTATTTTGGCGAGTTTGCCCCGGGTCCTGCCAATAAGAGGTTTCGCCCTCTTCGGAGTTACCCGTTCTTAGTCCCGGCCGAAGCGTTTTCGCCCCCGCTGCCGGTTCCCCCCGCCTCCCGCCTCCACAGGCCGACCGCGCAGCATCCCGCTCCGGCCCCTTCAAACTCTGTCTTTCAGGATACATATCCTGTCTCTTATGTGTCAGGTCTTGCATATATTTCCGCCAGTTTATATAATGAAAAAAACATACAGAAGGGAAGATATGGCCAATGTTGGTATATTATATGATAACGGGCCTGCTATTGCCGACTATGCTGGTGGGATTCGGCGCCATATTCAGATCGCATCCCCCGAAAAATATAAATATGGCTTTTGGGTACCGGACTTCGCGGTCGATGAAGTCCCGGGAAAGTTGGGATTTTGCGAACCGGTACTGGGGAGCCCTTGTATTTCGCACAGGCTTGGCAGCCGAAGGAGTGACGCTGGCCGTTCTGGCGGCCGGATATCTCGCGGCTCCGGGGCAGATGGGAAATCTGAGTCTTGTTATGTCCGGCCTGCAGATCGTTTTGCTGTTTGTCAGTATCCCGCTGACCGAGCGGCAGCTGAAGAAAAGATTCGACGATAACGGAAAACCTCGTGAGGGCTTTTAATAGGGCGGCGTAAAGGATAAGATAGCGGGGATGAATATGTTAAATATAGCGGTATGTGATGACGAGCTTGCGATACGGATGAAAATGGAAGAGATACTGAACCGGTATCCGGGTTATCCCTGCAGGGTGCGCCTGTTTGAGAATGGCCGGCAGCTGCTTGAGGATACGGAGTCTTTCGACATTGTTTTTCTGGATGTGGATATGCCCGGATTGGACGGAATCCAGACGGCCGGAAAATTAAGGGAGAGGGATAAAAAGGTTAAAATTCTGTACCTGAGCGCTTATCAGGATTATGCGCCCTCGGCTTTTTTGGTACATGCTTTTGCCTATCTGGTGAAGCCGGTTCAAACGGAGGTCATATGGGGGCAGCTGGATGAGGCCATCGAATACATGCATCTGGAAGAGCCGAAAACCGTATTGGATTTTCAGACGACGGAGGGCAGAATCCGTCTGACTGCGGAAGATATTGTGTATTTTGAATATATGGAGCGGAAGGTATATATCCACACGGAGCAGGGCTGCTACGGGATGTCAGGCAGAATAACGGATGTGGCGGAGAAAATGGAACCGTTTGATTTTTATATGCCTCATAAGAGCTTTGTGGTAAATCTTTATCATGTAAAGGCGATCAAAGGGGCGGAAGTGACGCTGATGAACGGCTGTGTGCTGCCTCTTTCCCAGAAAAAAGCGGCTGCTTTTCGGGAACGGATGAACGTATTTTTGCTGAAGCGGATATAAGGAGACATGACATGGAAAGTCCGATGCTTGAGATTATCTATATATGTGTATTTTTTATGGATGGAGTCGTTTATGCTTTTATAAGTTTTGATTTCATGAACCGCATGCAGCGTACGATTTTTGAAAAAAAAAGGTACTATGTCATGGCATTTGTGCTTTACGCGGCTGCGGTGCTGGCGGCTTCCGTCTTCTTCGGACCGTGGAATGTGGCGGTCGGAGTGGTTGGAATGCTGCTGATCCAGTGGCTGCTGTTTTCCAGGCAGAGAATGAGGCTGCTGCAGGATGTGATTTATCAGATCTGTATTATCTGCTGCCAGTCCATCGCGGCGTGGGCGGTGCTGACGGTTTGCGTACAGTGGCAGGTGACCTTTCAGTCCGCCTGGCTGTTTACCTCCATGCTGATGCTGATCAAACAGTTTGCCTGCCTGGCGTTTTCCAGGGTGCTGATCTTTTTCTTTTGCAGACATCAGATCGGAAAGCTCTCCGCCTTTAGCATTATGAATTTTATTATACTGCCGGTATTGAGCATGGTACTGATTGTTGTGATCCTTTATCTGGCGGATATCCACGTTTACCTGTACGGCGATTTTTACTGGATCGTGCTGAGTTATCTGCTGATACTGGGGATGAACTTGTATGTCACCTATGTGTTTGACGCTGTCTGGGTGAAACAGCAGCTGCGTCATGAGCTGACGCTGTCCCAGCAGCAGTCTCAGCTGCAGTACGAATACTACGAGTCGCTGGAGCAGAAATATCAGGATTCCCGGAAGCTGATCCATGATATGAAAAACCATCTGCTGGCGTTAAATGACCTGTATACCACCGAAAATGAGAATGGGGCCCGCTATCAGCAGGAGCTTCTGCAAATGATGGATTCTCTGGGGCAGGCCTGTTACACCGGGCATCAGCTGTTAAATGTGATACTCAATGAAAAGCTGAAAACGGCCAACGCACTGGGGATAAAAACAGAAATCCAGATCCATGCGGTACCGGCAGGTCTGACGGATGTGGATGTGACGGCGATCTTTTCAAACCTGTTGGATAACGCGCTGGAAGCGTGTAAGGAGATAGAGGGTGAACGGTACCTGTCATTAAAAATCGACCGGCACGGAGATTTTCTAATCGTGAAAATGCGCAATTCTATGAAGGGACGCCCTCAAGAAAACAACGGCAAATTCCGCAGTACCAAGGCGGGTCACCCGGGGATCGGACTGTCCAATGTCAGACGCACGGTTGAAAAATACGGAGGAACCTGCCGGTTTTGCCAGGAAGCCGGAGCGGTTACGGGTGAATTTCAGACCGATCTGGTCATACCGGTGGAGGAAACCGGAGAAGTAGAACAAACAGAGAAAATCCAGGAAAAGGATAAAAGAAAAGAGGAGATATGAGATGAAAAAATATGAAATGAAAAAACAAGCGGCCACTCGGAAAATAGCAGGTGTTTTGGCCGTCATACTGGTTCTGGCAGGCGCAGCGGGCTGTGCATCCGCCAAATTGTCCGATGACTTTGACAAGGAGACGGTGGAAACGGCGGCCAAAGAGGTGGTGGATCAGTTGAATACCGGAGATTATGCGGCTATCGAGGAAGCTTTCAACGCGACTATGACGATAGCGATGCAGGGACAGAAGCTTAAGGACACCCTGCAGCCCATTCTGGATAAGTTAGGGGAGTTTGAGGAGATCAGCAACTGTGAAGTGGTGGGCTCCAAAGCCCAGGATACGAAGGAGGATCTGGCGGTTGCGCTGATCAATGTCAAATATGCAGAAGGCAAAGTGCGTTACACCATCAGTTTTGACAAGGATATGAAACTGGCAGGTCTGTTTATCAAATAGCAGGAGGCGCGGGCGCGATGGAAGATAACCGGAAAGCGGGGAACAAGAAAGAGGAACAAGGCGTGGAGGATAACAAAGATGACCGGGACATGGAGGATAACAATGTTTACCGGTACACGGAGGCCGGTTCACAGGACTGCCCGAAAAAGAGTTATAGGCTGATATTTCTGATTCTGGTCTGCATGTTTGCGGCTATTCCGCTTTCTGTCCGTCTGAACAGCTGCGGAATGCTGTCCGACAGCGGAACGCTCAGATTTATATTCGGCGTCTATGCGGCACTGCTCATGTTCCTGGCATGGTATATTTATAAAAAGGACCGGATCTACTGGATTACCTCGTACAGTTATCAGGACGCCTGCAATATGAGCCGGGAAGAACGGAATAAAATTGGTTTTAAAATGTGGAAAGGGTTTGGACTTTGTTATGGCGGTTATCTTCTTTATCTGTTGTTCGGCAGCATTCTGGGCACTCCTATGGGCCTGGATGCCGGCGTATTTATTGGGACTGTAATTATCTCCTGCATATCATGTTAGAATCAGATTAAGCCAGATCAGATTAGGCCGGATCAGATTAAGAGCCGACTGAAATCCTCCGGAACCGGCGCGGTACAGGATATGATTTTTCCGGTAAACGGGTGCGTGAAGATAAGCTGTTCGCAGTGCAAGGCGGCTCTCGCAATCGGGGAATCTTGATCCAAGGTGGGCAAAACATCGGGATAGAGTGGATCACCCAGCAGCGGATGACCCGCAAAAGCCATATGCGCGCGTATCTGATGCATTCTTCCAGTGACCAGCCGGCAGCGGACCAGGTTGTAACCGGGATACTCTTTTAGGACCGTATAGTGGGTTTCCGCATATTTGCCATCCTGATCCGCCGTCATTCTGGGGGGCAGGCCGGGCGCTTTCGAAAGCGGAGTGCACAGTATTCCCTGTTTTTCTACAAATGTCCCCTTGGCGATGGCCAGGTACTGTTTTTCCAGGTGATTTTGCCTGCGCTGCTCTGTCAGCCGGTAGGCCGCCACCTGATTTTTAGCGAACAACACAATCCCGGAGGTATCCTGATCCAGCCTGCCGATAACCCTTGCCCGTACAAAGAGCCCTTGTTTTTGATAATATCCGACGACCCGGTTCGCCAGAGAGTCTATCTGCTGGCTGCCGCAGGGATGTACGGACAGCCCGGCCGGTTTATCCAGAACCAGCAGATCCTCATCCTCCAAAATAATATGCAGAGGCCGGAAGCTTGGGGCCAGATTCATGGAACCGGCCGGACCGTCGGCCAGATCATCCAACCGGACTTCCAGCAGGTCTCCGGCTGCGGGACGGTATGTGACGAATTCCTGCTTTCCGTTTACGCAGATTCCGTCCGAACGGAATTTCGCACGGCTGACCTGCCTGGCGGTCAGGCCAAGGTGCTGCCGGAGAATTTCTTTGATCATACACCCTGCCAGCTGATCCGTAACCAGTAAAGTAATACTCTTTCTCATGAACGTTTCCAGATTCTGCGGGATACTTATCCTGTATACCTGTGCCGCAGCCTTTCTCTGTTATCAACATCAATCGTATCGATGTCAGTCTGCCGGAGTTTTCATAATACTAAATCAATACTGAAACTTTTTCGATACAGTCCAATCTATTATAAAAGGTTAAGGAAGCAGATACAAGTATTCCTTCCGGAAAGTTATAAATATCAACAAACTGTCAATATCAACAAACTTGCTATTCCCGGTCAGCTTATGTATAATAATACAAAATATCTGGAACTGTCGCTGCTGTCGGCAGCGGTGCTGGCGGTAAATTGGATGCAGTAAATGGAAAAAGGTATTGGAAAGAAGGCTGGATTCATGAGAACAGAAAAATTTAAAATGGAGCGTCCGGGGTTAGTGAAAGCCGGGGACAAGGTGAAAATCAACGAATTAAAAACCGGGGCCTATGCCTATATTATTGAGCCGGCGGTTGCGATGTCCGGGTTCTATCAGGAACGGGAACGGATCAAATCCGAATACGGCATAGTACATGAAGTCCAGGAAAATGACAGAGGATTTTATGTATATGTGGATTTTGACGAGTGAGCCGGTGAGACCGGTATGTAACAGCTACACCATCCGAAGAGATGAAAAGGCAGTTCTGAAAAGCGAAAGCCTGATTGCTCCGGATGGTGTATTTGTTTTAAATATCTTATGGCAGATAGAGCAGCTGGCCCGGATAGATCAGGTTCGGATCACGAATTGGGTTCAGGGCCAGGATTCGGCCAAGTGTTGTATGATATTTTTCCGCAATACCGGACAGGGTGTTCCCGGGCTTTACCATATAGGTGTAAAATATAGGTGTGTTTCCGGTATGGTCTGCGATTCGAATCGTGAGCAGTTCCCCTGCGTAGATCAGATTGGGCTGCCGGATGCCGTTTTCATCAGCCAGCGCCGGAACAGTCGTGTGATAACGCATTGCTATACCCCACAACGTATCCCCCGGCCGTACCCGGTACGTGAGCTCTGAAATGCCCGGTTCCGGGAGAGGAACATGGGCCGGCACTGGCTTTACGGAGTTCTGTAAGATTTCATCTGTAAAATAATCCCGGTCCACAGGACCTGTGATTCCGGGGACCTGGCCGGTATCCGTATACTGCCAGCCGCTCCAGGAAGCCCATGCGACCTCATCCGAGGGGGTGTTGGCCTGATACTCGGCAACCCACAGCGGATAAGACGTAATCGGCGCTTCCAGAATCCGGGAGGCCTGGTAGGCATCGCTGTAGATACACACCTCTAGTCCGCTGAATTCTTCCACGGCTTGCAGGAAAGCAAGGCTGATATCATTGATTTCCTGTGGGGAAAGCCCGCTTAAGTCTTCAAAATCCATCGCCAGCAGACAGTCCGGTGTATAGCCGCCTATGGTCCGCACGAAAAATGCAGCCTGATAGCGGGCCTGGGAGACGCTTCTGGCTGTCAGATAGTGATAAAAGCCTGTCATCAGTCCATGATCCAGGGCGCTTCGCGTGTAGGCTCTAAAATTTTGATCTTCCGTATTTCCATAGGAGGAGCGGATATAGACGATGGAAACGCCGCTTTGCGCCACCTGTTCAAAGTCAATTTCCCCCTGCCAACGGCTGACGTCGATTCCGTGGTAAACGACCGTGGAATCGGCCGGAAGCGCCGACGCTGTACCGGAGAAGCCGAAAGTCAGGACGAGGGCCAGCGCAAGGGTAAATGCCAAAAGGCGAATTTTATATCTCATATAACTACCAAACTTTCTGAAATTTGTACTACAATATATCATATGTTCTAATTTGAAAAAAGCAATTAACGCATTTGGTAAAAGCCGATTCGGTCCGATTCAGTCCGATTCTGTAAAAGGTAAAATTACTAAGTGAATTCGTGATTTCTACAGAACATTGATTTTGCAGCACTTAATTCACGTCATTTCGGTTTACGAGTGACAAAAATAGAGTTACAATAACCATACA
>NZ_JAHQCW010000053.1 GCF_019042275.1 Diplocloster agilis | reverse complement strand
AATGTTGTAAAAGGTAGGAAATTATTGTAAAATTAATAAGAATTACATATGCGGCACTAACCGTTTGAAAGTAGTCCAAGACAGAATAAATCTTCTGTCTTTTTATATTTCAGCAGATCAAATGAAGCCGGTCTAACGCCCTCATATGCTCTTCCCCTGAAGTCAATAAATAAATACGGGTCGTTTCCACGCTGGAGTGTCCCAGCAAATCAGCTAATTTCGCGATATCTTTTTGAGAATCATAAAAAATCCGCGCAAATAAATGTCGAAGATTATGGGGGAAGACTTTCCCCGGATCCACCCCGGCTGCACAGCACAGATGTTTCATCTGCGCCCAGATCTCTTTGCGGTCCAGCGGACGTCCATGTCTGGTCAGAAACAGCTCTCCTGAGCCAATTTTTTGTTCCCTCGCATATTTTATTAATTTCCTGCAGAGTTTTTCCGGCAGCAGAATCGTTCGGGTTTTTCCTTTTAAGATAATCACGGCTTTCCTGACCTGAACGGCTTCCACCGTTATATAGCGGACTTCGGAAGCCCGGATACCGGTTGAGGCCAACGTCTGCAGAAGAAGGGAAAGCCTGTTGTTCTGCTTGCGGTCGGCAGCAGTAACCAACCGTTCATATTCCCGGCGCGTCAATTCTTTTTCTTTTGACGCAAAAGTCCTCCGCTGCAGGCGAAGAGGCTTCACAAGACAATCCTCCCAGCTCATAAAACGGAAAAATCCATTGAGAGCCGCTAACGCTGTATTGACGCCGGCAGGCGCGAACTGATTCGTCAATTCATTTTTGTAATCAATCACACGATCTTTATCCAGTTGCTTTTTCTCCGCCATCCAGTGATAGAATCTCGTCAATGCCCGTTTATATTTTTCTATGGTCGCGGCACTGCGCTCTTGACGGTGTAAGTCTTCCAGGTACCTTGTAAGATTCGGCAAATCCATATTATGCATCAGAATTTATACCTCCTTTGTAATCATAGCATGATCTTTTTGCAGCAGATCATACATCGTCTTCTAGTCATACTCTGAGCATTTTCAAATTACCTCAATGCTGGCCGCTCTATTACCATATCATTAATAAAATAAATAATAAAGAATTATAAACCATAAATTGACATGAACTTCAAAATGAATTAACATAAAATTAAACAAATTTTTACATAAGGAAAGGTCGGTTTTCGACAATGGATATCGTATCAGTCATTACATTGCTGGGAGGTCTCGCATTTTTTCTGTTTGGCATGTCCCTTCTTGGAGATTCTCTAAAAAAAGTAGCCGGCAGCCGGCTGGAGGTATTTCTTGCGAAACTGACCTCCACGCACATTCGGGGGATTCTGCTTGGAACCTTCGTGACGGCCGTGATTCAGAGTTCTTCCGCCACCACCGTTATGGTCGTTGGTTTTGTGAACTCAGGCGTTATGAAACTGTCTCAGGCCATCGGCATCATCATGGGCGCAAATATCGGGACTACGGCCACCGGCTGGATCTTAAGCCTGACCGATTTGCAGGACGGCGGCACAGCGGCGCAGTTATTTTCCGTGTCCACTATTTTTGCTCTCATCGCGCTGATCGGCATCATTCTCTACATGACCGCCCACAGTACGAAGAAGAAAAACGTGGGCGTGATCCTGCTGGCATTCTCTATATTAATGTACGGCATGCAGATTATGAGCGGCGCAGTGGAGCCATTAAAGGACAGCGCCGAATTCATACGCGTGCTGACCGTTTTCTCCAACCCCCTCATCGGAATTCTGGCCGGAACCCTGTTTACCGCCGTTATCCAGAGTTCCTCCGCTTCCGTAGGTATCCTGCAGGCCCTGGCCGTCACCGGCAGCATATCATATGATATGGCGGTGCCGCTGATCCTGGGCATGAGCATCGGCGCCTGCGCACCGGTTCTGGTATCCAGTATCGGCGCAAACAAAAACGGCCGGCGGGCCGCATTTATCTATCTATATTATAACCTGTTCGGTTCACTGGCATTTATGGTGGTCTATTATGCCGCCACACGGCTGTTTGATCTGACCTTTACCTCCATGGCCGCCACTGCCGTGGGAATCGCCATCGTCAACACGGTGGCCAAACTGTTCGCCACCATTGTTCTGCTTCCCTTCATGGGGCAGCTGGAGAAGCTGGTTTATCTCACCTTCAAATCCTCGCCCGAGGATGAGGAATATGAAGAAAACCTCCTGGACGAGCGCTTCTTAAATTACCCGCCCCTGGCCATTGAACAGAGCAATCTCACCATCACGAAAATGGCCGAGGCCGCTAAGAAGAATATCCTGCAGGCGATTGACCTGCTGGCGGATTACCGTCCCGAATCAGCGGAAAAAATCGTGAATCGGGAAAACGTGGTGGACAAGTATGAGGACAAGCTGGGTACTTATCTGGTTAAATTAAGCGGGAAGGAACTGTCCCACAGCGAAGCCCGCTATTCTTCCAAATACCTCCACAGCATCACCGATCTGGAGCGGATCTCAGATCATGCCGTGAATGTGATGGAACTGGCTGCGGAGCTTCACGAAAAGAAACTGACCTTCTCTGCGGCAGCGGACACAGAACTGAGTATCTGTATTGCCGCCGTCAGAGAGATTCTGGATATCGCCTTTGGCGCTTTTATATCAGATGATTTGGAAATGGCGCACCGGGTGGAACCGTTAAAGCAGGTCATCGAGGAGATGGCGGGCGCCATGAAGTCCAGCCATATCGAACGTGTCCAGGCCGGAAAATGTACGTTGGAGTTAGGCTTTGTATTTAACGATCTGCTCAATAATTTTGAGCGGGTGGCCGATCACTGTTCCAATGTGGCCTTAAGCGTCATCGAGATGAATGACCTCTCGTTTGAATCCCACGGCTATTTCCGCTCCTTAAAATCCTCTCAGGCCGAGAACTACGCGGAACTAGTGGAGGAGTACAAGAAGAAATACTATATCCGGCTGCCATATCAGGAGGAGGTTCCGGGTCTTGAAGAAACTGGTTGCGCGGGATTTGACTCAGATTATGAAAAATCGGCGTTACACGCTCCAAGCGCCTGATATCTTTTTAAACCCAACTAGTGTTTGCAGCGGAGAGTCCGAAGGTTACTGCCAGCAATAGTACCGCACAAACTCTCCCGACTCATCCCGGACGATCCGCCCCGCATCCACCAGGTAATACAGGTGGGCCAGCGTTTCCGCCATGGCAAACCAACGCTGATTATACGGGAACATCTCCCATGACAGGCCCCGGAGGGACCAGTGGATCAGCCCCGCAGTCTCGTATGCGGTGATTCCCGGGTGATCGATAACCGTCTGCCGGATCTCATCCAACCGGCACCGGTGGTGTTCCAGAAGCTGATCGATTCTCTGATAAATATCCTCACCTGCTTCCCTGTGTGCCGGGAAGGACTGACGGACCGGAATTTTACGGACCATTTTAAGGCTTTCCAGGTAATCGGCCAGGGAGTGGGGCACAGACGGCCATATACTGATATTTGGCGTTATGTCAAACAGAATATGGTCTCCGGTAAATAAAAGCTGCTGCTCCGGCAGGTAAAGAACGGTATGCCCGGGGGTATGGCCCGGAGTACAGATCGTCCGCACCTTCAGGTCTCCCATCGGCAGGTCTTCTCCATCTTCGATCACGTTAACCGGGAATCCGGTCCTTGGTATCTCAAGCCTACCTTTGCTCTCACCGAGGTGCCTCAGCTGCAGTCCCCCCGGAAACCCTTCCTGTGAAAACGCCTCGTTCATCCCGCCTACAATGTCTTCCGCGTTTATCGTCTTCGTATATTCATATTCTCTTTTTCCCATATAAACAGGAACGCCCCGCTCCACAAAATCCCACACCAATCCGATATGATCCGCATGGAAATGTGTTAAAAACAATGCCGTGCTGGATAAGTTAAGCTTCAGTTCCTCAAGCCCCGCCCACAGAACCTCATGACATGCAGGATCGTTAAATCCTGTATCGATCACCAACGACCGTTCCGGGGTCTGCAGAACATAGATGTTCAGATTTTTAAGAGGATTCCGGGGAAGTTCAATTTGTATTCTATGAATTTTCGGGTTATTCCAAACGAGTTCTACCATTGCAAGCGCTCCTTTTTTCCGGCTGTCCCGCCGTCTTTTTTAGCACCGCCCTCATCACGTCACTATTCTTCCAATCATATATCCGGGCTTTCCTGATTATCCGTATCATCGGATCTACTGTTATTATATACCAGATTGCCTCCCTGGCACAAAGTCTTTTAAAAATAAGTAGAAAAGGAATTGCCCTGATGTCCATCCCCCCAAAGGTTTTTTAATCCATAGGATTCCCTGGGAAAATATTCTAGGAAATACACAAAAGCCCTTGCAAACCTACCGCTTGCAAGGGCTTAATACGTGCGTGAGAGGGTTCGAACCCCCGACCTTCTGGTCCGTAGCCAGACGCTCTATCCAGCTGAGCTACACGCACACGAATTTTCAACAGAAGAAAACCCGTAACAGTAGATATTATACATCATTCTCAGAAATTGTCAATAGAAATAAACAAATTTTGTCCAATATTTTTTAAGGGCTGAAGTGAGATGAACGGCGCATCCTCCTTACCGGCGTCAAGAACGGATCTATCCGGGGCCATGGTGACGATCGGCAAAAATCTGTGAGACTTGGCGGGCTGGGGCCTCTGAAAAGATGCCGCTCCAACAACCTCCCTTGAGTTGTGGAGCGGCATCTTTCCAATTATGTCCGCCTGTTTTATGTTAAGTTATCTGTTCTGCACCCTTTTACGTCTGAGACTGAAGAAAATCGCTGCCGCAGCACCTCCAGCCAGAATCAGCATTCCTGCTATGGGCGCCCCATCCTGTGTGGACACCTCCGAAGCCTTGCTGTCATTGCCTGAGTGGCCGTCGCTGTTCTGTGATGTCTTGTTATCTTCTTTCTCCTGTTCCTTTTGTTGAACCTTATATACGATGGCGTATACGGAAAATTTATCACTCTCAACCGTTATGGTGTCCGGACTGCTGTCCAAATCCTTTAATTCTTCCACTTTGCCGTCATGAACCCTTAATATGGAGAATGTTCTTGTCCCGGCATCCCCGGCCTTCAATTCCTCTGGAATCTGAATCACGAATCTGATGGCTTTCTCCGTCTGGTTCAGAGTTATTGCCTCTTCGCTGCCGATTTGTTTGGACAGGGTAATATTCAACAATTTACCCAGACTCCATCCCGGAAACGCGTTCTTCATGCTTTGAATCTCCGGCGCAAATCTGTTCTCATCCACGGCTTGAAGCTGTAAAAGAATTCTGACTCCTATACCTTCCGAGATCTGACGGAATTCTTCATCCGACAGAATTGCCCGCAAAGCTTCCTCCTGATTTGCAATGGTAATCTGTGGCATCTTATCCTGGATATTAACCTCCACGGCCGCGCTGCTTTTGCGTACCAGTCCGTCCATTTTCTCTTTCAGGTTCCGGATGGCCTCATCCACGCGCTCCTGAGTACTCACAGATTCTCTAAATACCGATCCTGCGTGGGATAAGGCCGCCGTCAGTGCAGACCAGCTGGCATCGGTATAATCGCCGTCTTTTAACTTCTCCGCCTCCTGAATCAGCTTCAGCAGTTCTTCTTTGTCAACCAGCTGGGTAATCTGTTTTTCTTTTACAACTACCGTAAAGCTCGCGCTTTCTGTCACTCCGCCCTCTGTATAGCTGACCTTTACTGTTTTCTGTCCTGGGGTACGGGAATCAAAACCGTTCACCTCATAATCCGCCGCCTCCCTCGTGCTGCCGTCGCTGTAATGCGCAGTAACCGCAAGGCCATCCGGATCAAAAGCTTCCCCAACCGCGTATTCCGTCTTTTTCGGTGCCGTCAGTGTAATCGACTCAAGTATCACAGGTTCTGCTTTTTCGTTTACCGTTACCTCGAAGGATGCGGTTTGGGTCGCATCTCCTTCCGTATAGCTTACTACTACCGTCTTCTTACCTGCAACGGTAGAATCGAACCCACTTATCTCATACCCCTGCACCTCTTTGGTGTTTCCGTCACTATAGTGGGCCGTTACTACGAGCCCGGCCGTATCCAGTTCTTCTCCGATCTCATAGGTTGTCTTATCCGGCCCCGTCAGGGATACCGATTCAAGTATCACAGGTTCCGGTTCTTTTTCGTTTACCGTCACTGTAAAGGATGCCGCTTTGGTTATTTCTTCTTCCGTATAGCTTACATGCACGGTTTTTTGCCCTGCAGCCGATGAATCGAATCCGCTTATCACATAATCCTGCACTTCCTTTGCGCTGTCATCGCTGTAGTGGGCCGTAACGGTAAGGCCTGTGGTATCCAGCTCTTCGCCGATCTCATAGCTTGTCTTATCCGGACCGGTCAACGTGATGGATGTCAAAGTCACGGTTTCCGGATCCGTCGCCTTATTCACGGTCACCGTAAAGTCCGCAGTCTTCGTAACATCTCCCTCCGTATAGCTCACCGTCACGGTCTTTTGCCCTGCTTCAGAAGAGTCAAACTCGCTCAGCTCATAATCTGAAACTTCTTTCTGGCTGCTATCACTGTAATTGGCGGTCACTACAAGCCCTGTGGTATCCAATGCTTCATTCAGCTCGTATACGATCTTCTGCGGCCCCGACAAAGTTATTGATTCCAGCACTACCGGCTCTTCCTTCTCTTTTACGGTAACCCCAAAGGAAGCTGTCTTCGTAATTCCGCCTTCTGTATAGCTGATCGTGACAGTCTTGTCCCCGGCTTGTGCGGAGTCATATCCGCTTACCTCATAATTGGTTACTTCCGCCTCGGTACCGTTACTATAAGAAGCGGTTACCGTCAGGCCGGCCGTATCCAATTCCTCTCCAATCTCATACTCTGTCTTGTCAGGGCCATTAAGTTTGATTGACTCAAGTTCGACCTGGATCTTATATTTCCCCATAAGATACGCATTGACTTCTTCCATTTCAAGATCAGTCAGCGCTTTATCATACACCAGGATCTCGGAGACCGTTCCGGTAAAGTAAAACATCTGATTATTCGATATGCTTGCCCCCACATAGAGATCTGATCCGTTGTTTGCCGTCCTATCCGCCTGACCGTCTTTCTTCAGAACGCTTTGTCCATTGATATATAACTGCTCCGTGGATCCCTTCTTTACCGCAGCGGTCACGGAGTTGGTCTCCATCGCAGCTTCCCGGTTATACTTAACATGGCAGTTGGCCGCGCCAGATCCGAATCGGAAAGCCACATGATCCTGATAAGGCGATAGATAGACCGACCCCCAGCCGCCGCCTTCTGTCACAAAGAACGAAGTTCCCCGGTCGCCGTTTTCATCTCCTTGACGAACCGGACCGGTATATTGATTCACTAAAATAACAGTTAGCTCCTCTTTATTATTAAAATCCACTCCGTTCATGGCGAGGAATTCGCTGCTCCCATTAAACTGAAGATGCTTATTCCCATTCTCGTCTGTGATCAGTTTCGGGGCAGCGGCGGCGTTCGACTGGCTTAATTTTACCCCGGAACCGCTCTGGTCTGCCCATTCCAGTACCGAGCTTCCATCTTCACCCAGAGTCGTTCCCTCGTCAGCCGCGAACCGCATCGTAAGATTATCTGCCGGTACGAAAGCGCTCTCTTTAACCGTCACTTCACAGGATAGCGTATACCCCTCTATCTGAGCTGTGATCGTAGCTGTACCCGCGCTGTAAGCCCTGATCCTTCCATTTTCATCTACCACTGCAATCTGAGGGTCACTGCTATCCCATTTCACCTCGGAGCCTTCAGGCAGGTTTTCGATGGTAAGTTGACCGTACACCTTACTTCCCAGATACAGTGACATCGTCCGTGTATTGAATCGGGGAGCCGTGTTCGTTACAAATACCGTATATTGAGACTCACCGGAAACAGATCCGTCAGAACTCTTTACATACAGTTTATACTCGCCGGAATCCTGAGGAAGCGCGATCGTATCCGCATCCCCCCGGGCTTTTGTCATATAGGTATTTTCTGAAAAATCTTTTGTCCCGGCAGGAGCAAGCCAGATCTCATCTTCCGGATCCAGGAATCCCATAATCGGCAGTTCTTCGCTGCTATCCACACCGACGCTGGACGGAAGAACGATATTCTGCACTCCATTGTAGAAGCGGCTTAACAGGTCCGCGTACTTATGGGCATACGATTTTGTCAGACCGGAGTTCACTGTGATCTCATATGCTTCTAATGGCCATACGCCGTCGCTTTGATAATGGAAATTCTCATTATTTATATGAATGGATTCTTTTTCGGCCGTATAGCAGTTATTGCTTGTAGAGTAATTATTATCATATAACAGGTCATGCTTTCTCCCGTATTCTCCGGCATATATGGCGTCACTGATTCTTCCTGAACTCACATTGTTTTTGATGGGCGCAAAGTAAGCAGAGCCTTCGTCCTGATAGAGCGTATGTTCCGAATTTCTTAAATAATTCCCTTCTATCTGAGTCCCGTCCTGTTTACCCAATGTATAGATGGACCCTCCGTCGTTTAAGATCTGCATCGTATCGTCGATTCGGTTATTCAGAATCTTATTTTCCCGGCAGGTTTCCGTGGGATAGCCCGGCAGTACACTGCCTCCCTGATTATTGGCGCTCCCCCAATCCAGGAACCCGTCCGGCTTCCCGTCAAAGTTACACCAGCCCCACCCAATGCTCATACCACTGTAAGCTGTATTTTTTAATATATTATTCTGCACCAGCAGGTTCTGCGTATAGAAAGAGGTAATAGTCACATTGGAGGGAAATAACTGTGAGCATTCATAAAAAAGATTATTCGTTATTCTATCATTTCTCGGTACTGCTTCCAGCCCGTTCTGATATTTTTCCTTATCCGCAGTAGCACCCAGTATCTCATTTTCCGGCTTCTGGTCCACCCGATGGACATACACCTCCGGCTCCAGCGAGTCGTTCTCATAGATATGCTGGGGATTTCCCACAACGACGCCACTGCCGCCCGTCTGGTAGAATTAGCAGCCGGTCACTTCGCAGTCCTCCACGTCATTTTTCATGTTGACGCCTTCCGCGCCGGTTAATTTGATCGCACCGTCCAATATGCTGATATGATGGGCGAACTCCATCTGAATGGCTCCCGGAAGGGTATCCAGATTCCGGTACATATCATAATGCCAGTTATCCGTGGAAAAAGCGGTGTATACAGTTCCCGCCTGCACCGTGGATTTCCCATAGGAATCCCCAACCTTCTGCAGGCCCCAGTCGGAGTGGGCGATCGTCAGCCCCTTCATCGTAATATACTGCACCTGTCCGCTGATCTCCTTGCGGCCCGCGGTATTCATGTCTCCCGAAGCCACCGGGGTACCTTTATAGTCTAAAATGGTTTCCAGCCGGGGAACTACAACCTCCGCGCTGGAGAGATCTTCATTTTCCCTTGGTATGTAATACAGCATTTTTTCCGTCTTGTCGAAATAAAACTCTCCGGGCTTGTCCAGCAGTTCGTAGGCGTTGTAGATGATATGGTTGCCGGTTCCCTGAAGCCCCACTCCCCATCCCGGAGTCTGGGCGATAGCTCCGTACGGCTGCTGCAGCTTAAGAATCCACTGTCCGTCTCCGCTGTCTTCGATTTCCCGCACACAGACCGTATTCTTATTCCAAACCTGCTGATTCTCGATCTCTACATCCTCGGGATTCCGTCTAATTTCCGGTAAGTCTGACTGGCTGTAGCGGATTCCGTCAAATTTGGTGCCGGTCGCCCAGGCCCAATCCGACGCTTCAACTGCCTCCTGATCTCCCAGCTTCCCGTCATAAGCGCTGATCTTTATATTATCGATCCGGATGTCTACCTTAGAGTTGTTACCCCCCTTATAGGCATAGATCCGAAGCCGTCCTCCTTCCCCGGATACCGGCATCGCGTTCCGGCAAGTCCATTCTTTCGGTTCTTGTGTACCTTTCTCCCAGTTTTTTACGAAATAATTACCATTCAAAATCATAATTTTTGTGGATACCCACTTCCCGTTTTGCAGACTACTCGGGAATTCTCCAATAGGACTGGAAACCTCTCCTTCCTGATCCGATTGCGTGTAAGATCTGGCTTTTTCCTGGACAAAACTGTACCAGTTGTCGACATCCTTGTACCACCCCTGGAGCTGAAGAGACTCATAGAGATTGTTAAATACATGATCTGCAGCAAACTGGTAATCCAACTCAATTAATGCGTTCTCATACGTATCACATTTTACGGTAAATCCACAGTCTTCGTTGGCTGTATGGGCGATCTGAAGCGCCTGATTACCCTCCCCTGCGTCTACCACATTGACGATACTGTTACTGTTATTTCCGGATTTCGCATAGAGTTCATAGATAGGATCATCCAAGCCTATCCTGTCGCCAACCGTGCGCTTGGAAAAATCATCCGAGAAGATTTCCTTCCATTTGAAATCCGTATCGCTGTAATTGGGCCCAACCGTATACCTTCCGTAGGAACCTTTTGCCCCTATCGTTCCATTGGTATTTGCCATATAGGAGCGCTCGCCATTCACATACAGAGAACGCAGCTTATTCTCACGTTCCAGCGGAATTTTCCAAATATTTTTTTGTGAATCCTCTAGCGTCCATGTCCCGCTCAGTTTATCGCCTCCGCTGATAATGGGCGCTGCGCCTTCCTCAGCCTCATAATAGATGGTACAGTTCTCATTTCCGGAATCCTCTTCTGAGAACAGAAGCGTATCATCCAGAGAATAGAAACCGTCGGCAATCTTTACTACGATATCTCCGCCCGATTTATCAAGGGTCCGGACGGTTTCTTTCGCTTTCTCAATGGTCTTAAACGGGCTGGCCGCCGAACCGTCATTGCTGTCGCTTCCATCCGGGGATACATACAACGTATGAGCTACCGTCCTGGTATCCTCGATTGTATCAGCGCCGGCTTGAATCATTCCCGTCATCGGAATACTGCCGAGGGTTAATAAAATGGCCAAAATACCGCTTATTATTTTTTTCATATATCTCCCATCCCTTTCTCCTTAGGTCTGTATAAATACTCTTTTATTTACGGCCAATACTAAATATCCGCCCTTCCCGCAATCACCCCCCGGTCGTTAAATTTTAGTTTTGGCAGTTATATACTAAATATTGTAGAACCTGGCCGCATCGAAGGGAATGTCTAGATCCATCCTGTTCATGTATATTTTTTACCGGGAATGCTGTCACTCTTTTCAAACAGGTTGGAAACAGTATATTTAGCAAAAACGTTGTACCGTCGGATAATAAATGATAAAATTGATTCAATATTTCCGGCAGGCACAATGATAGAAAGATACAGGTGGTTCAAAATGGAACGAATTGAAAAAACAATCTTTACCAACATGTGTATGATATACGACGATGACGGCCATGTATTGGTTCAGGACAGAAAAGACCCCGGCTGGAAAGGCATCGCCTTCCCGGGCGGGCATGTCGAACCTGGGGAATCCTTTACGGATGCGGTGGTCCGGGAAGTATACGAAGAAACAGGCTTACATATTTCCCAGCCTTATCTATGCGGTATCAAGCAGTGGCCCTATGAAGGCGGCATCCGTTATGTGATCCTTCTATATAAAACCAACCGTTTTACCGGTAACCTGACATCCTCCCCGGAGGGAGAAGTCTACTGGACGAAGCTGTCCGAACTTCCCGCGCTGAATCTGGCAAAAGGCATGGTCAAAACACTGCGGGTCTTCCTGGAGGATGATTTGACGGAACATTATTGGCAGGTACAAGAGGGGATCTGGCGGGACTCATTAAAATAATCTCCCCCGAAGGATAACTTCATTCATTGTAAAATTTATTTCACTATGCTAAGATAATCGGGTGCCCCCTGATACAGGGCACATTGATCTGAACAGAAAGAAGGGCGTTACATATTATGATTAAGAAAGAAGTACTGGAAATCCGCAAGCAGTACACCCCGCAGAACTGCACCATCTCCCGGATCTGCGGCTGTTACGTGGATGCGGAAAAAGAAAAGAAACTGGAATTAAAAGAAGCTTTTCTCTCCCTGCCGGAAGAGGAAATGTTCAAATACTTTGATATTTTCAAACAGACTCTGTCCGGGACCATCGGAAAAAATCTCATCAATATGGATTTTCCCCTGGAGCAGGAAATGCCGGGAGGCACACAGGAGTTCCTGTTAAAGCTTCGGGACAGTAAGCTTCAGGACGATATGCTGCTGGAGGAATTCTATGACAAGGTTATTGAAAGTTATTTCTACGGAGAAAACTATCTGATTCTGCTGATCCATGCGGCTTACGATATTCCCGGGAAATCCACCGACGGCTCGGAGATGTTCGACGCCTCCGACGAGGTCTTCGAATATCTGCTGTGCAGTATCTGTCCGGTGAACTTATCGAAACCCGGTCTCTGCTATAACGCGCAGAAAAACAGTATCGAGGACCGGATCCGGGACTGGATCGTCGAACATCCGGTAAAAGGATTCCTGTTCCCCGTTTTCAACGACCGCAGCACGGATCTTCACAGCGTCCTTTATTATTCCAAAAATGCCGAGGAGCTTCAGCCCGATTTTATCGATCAGATGCTGGGCTGTTCGCTGCCCCTGACCGCGGAGGGCCAGAAGGAGACGTTTAACACCATAATTTCGGATACGCTTGGTGAGGAATGCGATTATGAGGTGATCCGCACCATTCACGATAATTTAAATGTGATGATTGAAGAGTTCAAAGAAGCCCCGGAACCTCTCTCCCTGACGAAGACAGATGTCAAGCATCTGCTGGAACAAAGCGGTGTGCCGGAAGAGAAGCTGGAAACCTTTGAGACGGACTACGACGCCGTAGCCGGCGAAAAAACGGCGCTGCTGGCTTCGAATATCGCCAACGTACGAAAGTTTAATATCCAGACCCCGGATGTGGTAATCAATGTGAATCCGGAGCGCACAGATCTGATTGAAACACGGGTGATCGACGGGCGGCAGTGCCTGGTCATCGTGGTGGATGATCATATCGAGGTGAACGGAGTGAATGCCAGAACGCTGAAGCTGCCTGAACTGGGGGATGAGGAGTAGGTCTGTTGACGTTCTTCTTTGCTGTTTTACGGCCCGCTTTCGGGGACAGGCCCTTTCCGCCTTTCGTATCTTACGGTTCAACGGAACTGACGGAAAGTGCCAGTCCCCTTTCCGTCAGTTCCGTTTTTACCGCAGGCCGTATAGCTGTCTGGGGTTCTCGTATAGCCACAGCCGGGCGATCTCCAGGGCGTTCGCCTCGTTCAGATAGTGCTTCCGGATCATTTCCTCCAATCCTTCCGCCAATAGCTGGCGTGTCTGCTGCAGTACCGCTCCCACCGGTTCGCCGGCGCAGTGGCGGTCGCCTCCGAAAAACGATGTGTGGTCCACCGGTACCGCATCCAGAACTTTTGCCATATACTGTTTTGTGTATTCCCGGTCGCTGGACGTGATCCAGGTACAGTTTCCATATGCGTTGGGGCAGCTTTTCAAAATCGCCATATAGCTTTCCAGAACCGGATAGTTCAGGTGCAGCAGATCGAAGTTTACCTCCGGTACGCTTTCTATAATCTTTATGAATTCCGGGAAATAAAGCGCGCTCTCTCCGGTGACCAGGGTACAGCCGGTATGTACCGCTACCGGCAGCCGGTATTGGGAAAGGATCTCATATACCTTGAACATCATATAGTCCATCAGACCGGTACCGGAAGTCTCTCCTTTTAATAGGCTGTTCATCTCTCTTACAGCTTTCGTCTGATCCGGCGCTCCCAGGTGAAGGGGCCGAAAGTACAGATACAGCTCTTTGAACCCCACAATCCCCAATTCCACAAAGGTCCGGATCACGTATTCCACCGCCCGTTCCCAATCCTTGAGTGATCCAATTTCCATATCCGCCAATCTTCCGATCATCTGAAGCTGCTCTTTGTCGGCCACACTGTGAAAATCTGTGATATTTAATACCCGGTGTATCTTCGGATCCGGTTCCATTCCCGGTCCCATATATTTCTTTAATCCTTCCAGTCCCCCGAACATGGGATGCCCGATAGAATTACAGATGTATGCCTGAATCTCCGGATTCTGCGCAGCGATCTCGTCTGCATTCCGGTTCGCATACCATTCCCGGAATGCCCCGAAGTTCTCCTCCTTAAGCAAAAGCCCGGCCCTCTTTGCCACTTCGTCCATCAGGTATCTGCACTGGCTGAACTTAAGCTGCTCTCGGATCGCAAGCAAAGCCCGGAACTGGCTGAACTCGTCTTCCTCAGGATCTTCCAGCATTCCGATCCATTCCCCGGGCATATATCCGGAGTACATATTGACATAGCAGCTGTAATAAAAAAAGCGGGGCATATTGTAACCGAAGGTATCTGAATACCGGTCGAAATGCTCATGAGTATCCACGACGGGCATCTCTTCTATCTCTTCCAAAAGTCTACTACT
Organism: Diplocloster agilis; assembly: GCF_019042275.1. Taxonomy (GTDB): domain Bacteria; phylum Bacillota; class Clostridia; order Lachnospirales; family Lachnospiraceae; genus Diplocloster; species Diplocloster agilis. The sequence continues at coordinate 24,410 of NZ_JAHQCW010000053.1, read as the reverse complement.
AGCCATAGAATCTATTCCTCTGTTTTATGAGCTGTTACGCCAGATATTCACCGATCTTCTCACTCACCTCGGCGTAGCTCAGTTCTCTTTCATTCAGATTGTTAATTTCCCCCACGATCTTCTGGTCATTGAACACCAGAATTCTTCTGGAAAGGCTGATCAGCTCCGGCATATCTGAGGAGATCAGGATAATAGATTTGTGCTCTTTATCCGCCAGATCCCAGATCAGGTTGTGGATATATTCCTTGGCCCCGATATCCACACCCACTGTGGGTTCATCGATAATCAGGATGTCACATTGGGCTGCCAGCCATTTGCCGATACTGATCTTCTGCTGGTTTCCCCCGGACAGGGAACTGACCTTTGTCTTCTCGTCAGGGGTTTTCACTTCCATTTTCCGTATCATATCACCGACCAGGCGCTGTTCTTCCTTTGTCTGAATCCGATGGATTTTACTGGCCAGCCGCTTCCAGATTCCGATAGTCAGGTTAAAGCCCACCGTGTTATCCAGGATCAGCCCTTCTTCCTTCCTGTTCTCCGTGACGTAGCCGATCCGGTATTTATCCAAGGCATCCTGCAGGGAATGAATCTGTGCCCTTTTCCCGTTGACGTATACTTCCCCTTCATCCATCTTATCGATGCCGATGAGCAGACGCACGAATTCGGTCCGCCCGGATCCGACCAGTCCGCTAAGTCCCAGGATCTCGCCCTTTCGCAGATCCATGTTCACATGATCGAACTGCCCGTACACGGTGATATCCTTAGCCTCTAACACCTTTTCCTCTCCCACCGTCAGAAAACCTTTGTGGGCCATATCTTCTTTTCTTCCGATCATCATCCTGACAATATCGGAACGTTCGCTGTTGCCGCAGTCTCTCGTACCGACGAATTTTCCATCTCGCAGTACGGATACCTTGTCACAGACCTCTAACACCTCCTCGATCTTGTGAGAGATAAAGATCACCCCCACCTGGTCCCTTTTTAATTTACGGACGATCTCCAGCAATGTCTTCGTCTCATAACCGGTAAGCGATGACGTAGGCTCATCCAACAGAATATATTTCGCATTGCAGGACAGTGCTTTTGCGATCTGTATCAGCTGCTTTTGCGCGGCGGTCAGGCCGCCGATCTTCTGCGTGGGATCCAGTTTAAGACCCACCATGCCCAGATATTGCGCGGCAGTCTCATTGACCTTTTTCCAGTTCACGACACCATACCGCCCGAACCGGTCCAGCCTGTCCAGCACGATATTCTCGGCAACCGTGGCTTCAGATATGACCTGGATTTCCTGGCTAACCATGCTGATCTCATGATCCACCGCATCCCGGTAATTTTTAAAATGCATCTCGCTGCCGTCCAGATATACCTGTCCTTCATCCGGTTTATAAACTCCGGTGATGATCTTCATCAGAGTGGATTTGCCTGCTCCGTTTTCTCCCATCAGCGCATGAACCTCTCCCGGCTTAAATGTCAGGGTAATATCATCCAGCGCCTTCACTCCGGGAAAGCTCTTTCCTATTCCTTTTAATTCCAGCATAGTGATTCCTCCAACGTTTTTATACAGGCCTGCGGGAATATGGTTCCCGCAGGCCGGCAGTATTACCTAGTCAAAATAGGAATCCAGATTGCTCATGATCTCTTTTGTCTTAGCATCCAGGTCTCCGGAGAAATCAGCGGAATTCTCTTTCGTGACCAGTACGACTCCTGTGTCCACAAATGTATAATCGCTGACATTCTTTCCCTCGCCCAGCTTCTGTAACAATGCGCAGGAAATATAGCCGTGGGCATAAGGATTCTGCGCCACCGTCGCATCCACCGTACCGTCGTTGATCGCCTTGACCACCGTCTCATCCGTATCAATACCGATACAGTAGATATGTTTGTCCGTACCCATCTGCTGATAATAATCCGGCAGAGTTAATGCCATTCCGATGGACGCTGTATTTCCGGTGCAGACGATACCGTCTATGTTTCCTGCGTTGGAAGAGAGGGCGGTCTCGATCTTCTGTACGGCTTCCTCCTGGGACTTGATACCTCCTACTTCCTGCACGATCTTTACATCCGGATATTTCGCAACAACTTCTTCCACACCTGCTTTTCGAATTGCTGTGTTAGGGTCCTCCAGCACTTCCAGGACATTCAAAATATTTCCCTTCTCCCCCATCATTTTGATCAGTTCTTCCGCCGCATCCATAGCCGCCTGCTTTACGTCGGTCCCCACCGTAAAGGAAGCTGTGGTAGGCGTATTCGTAGCGCAGCCAAAGTTCACCACATTGACCCCATGGGCGGTTATCTCTTCATATAAGCTGTTGGCCCCCGCCGCGTCGGCCGGATAGATACTCAGAGCGTTAACTCCCTGGGCTACCAGCGCTTCTACTTCTTCATTTTGGGCGGACTGTGCCACATCGCTGCCCATGTATTTCAACACTTCGATTCCGGAATCCTTTGCAAAGGCTTCCACCCCTTTATATACTTCTTCATGGTAAGGATAACCGCTGAACCCATACCAAGCCATCTTGATGTCTGAAGCCCCATCTTTTGCGGGCTCACTTTCCCCTTCGGGAGCGGTGGAAGTATCTACATTCTTATCCGCTTCCGTCTTAGGTTCTTCCGCGGATGCACCGGAGGGAGCTGTTGTCACCGGGCTTCCACATCCGGCCAGACAGGCGCCGGTCATTACAGTTGCCAGACAAATAGCCAATAAACTCTTCTTCATTTTCATTTCCTCCTTATTTCTCCAATTGTTGTTTTTTCAGACGGTTTTTCCGGTTATGGGCATTTATGATCGCTTTGATGCTTTCCAGGGAAACGGCAAACAAAAGAATCAGCCCCAAATACGTTTCTTCATAGTATACATTTGCATTGATGGCCACCAGGCCGTTCTTTACCATGACAAGCAGAAAAGCAGCAAACAGCATTCCAAGCCCGTTAAAAACTCCTCCTGCCAGCGCCGTGCCGCCGATGGCCGTGACTGCAAAGGAGATAATCATCCAGTCACTTCCGGTGGAGGGCTGTGCGGAGCCTGCCTTGGACACCCATAGCAAGGCGGCGATGGCGGTAAACAATCCGGACATGATATTGGCCGTCACGATCATTCGCTCTGAATTGATTCCTGACATCCGGGCCGCCTCCTGATTGCCTCCTGTAGCCAGCAGCCGCCGGCCCAACGTGGTATACCGGAACATATAGATCAAAAATGCGATGGTGATCAGGGCAATGATCAGCAGCATCGGAATCCCGAACAGCCCGGAACGGCCGACGAAATCGAAGTTATCCGCGATCTCCGTATAGGAATATCCTCTGGAAATACCGCTCACCAAACCCGCAAAGATAAAGGAGGTGGCTAACGTTACGACAAATGCGTTTAATTTTAGCTTTGTAATGATCATACCGTTTAGGAAGCCCGCCGCCACTCCGGTGCCCAGACCGATCAGGATCGCCGGAAATATACCGACTCCCAGATTCTGCATGGCATAGCCGATGAATACTACGATCAGACCACCCATGCTGCCCAGTGACACATTCATTCCGCCGACCACACATACGATTCCCTGGGCCAGCGCGATGAAGACATAGATCGATGCCGTTCTGGAAATGTTAAATAGGTTATAAGCCGTGAAAAATCCGTCCGACATGGCAGCAAAGCATATGCTCAGTACAACAACCGCCAGAAGTACCGTAACCTCACTGCGTGCGAATACCGCTTTCCATTTACCAGATTTTTTTGCGCCGGTTTCCTGTACACTCTTCTCTTTCACTTTTCTTGTCCTCCAATTCCAATTCCTTACCGTCCACATTTGCAAGATAGGCCTGTCTTTTTGCTGAAATGCGATATGTAACGTTGTGTTCAACATCAACTTGCACTCATTTTAGCGACATTGTCTTTTGGGATCAATAGTTTTTCGATACGATAATTCTAAACGTTTAGATTTTGCTTACATAGGATAACCATATTCCCGGAACAACTGCTCCATTTCGGTCTGTCCTGTCTTTAATGCCTCTTTCACTGTCATACCGCGGTTCAGGATATTGCGAAGGACATTGCACAGGACCGCCTCCGGGCTGTTGCTACACATGACTCTGGAGGTTACGGTTTTCACCGGGCCGCTGCGGGAACGGGTGTAGCGGAAGCTGTCCTGCACCACGCGCATCCAGGGATACAGTTCTAGGATCTCATTACTATGATACGGATATACCAGAGTCGACTGACCTCCCAGTATCGTCATATAATAGCTGGTATCCTTCCTGCACAGCCACCGAAAGTACTCATATGCCAGTTCTTTATTCTCCGAATAACGGCTGAGTCCCATATTCCAGCCCAAAGTCATGGGCGCTTTGCCAGGCAGCATGGTATAACCTACCTTTCCGATCACGTTAGTATCAATACTGCTGCGGATCTTTCCCGCATACTCCGTGCAGGTGACTAACATCGCCGTCTTACCACTGCAGAAATCCTCTATGATCTCATCGATGGAGGTGTCAAAAGGCAGCCGCTCCACATATTTCAGCGTCTGTAAAATAATCTGAAACGCTCTCTCATTCTGAGGGGAATCCATGCATACCCGATTCTTGCTGTTCCACATCTTCCCCCCCTCGGCCCAGAGTCGGATTAACAGTTCCGGCGCAAGCTCTCCGTCATATTGCCCGCTGACACTGGTTCCGTATTCCGTGGGTGAATTGGGGTTATAAGAACGTGTAAAAAATTCGGCGATCCCGTTGAATTCCGTCCATGTCCGCGGAGCACGCAGAGGTATCTTATATTTATCCTTAAAGGCCTTCATATTGGACGCCTTCTCAAACAGGTCCTGTCGGTAATACAAGCCCTGGGTACCGCCGCTCAACGGGATAGCTACACACCTGTTTTTATAATAGCAATTTTCCATATTTTCTTTTAAAATGTGGTCCCGGTTGAAGTCCGGACTCTCCACTACCTCCGTGATGTCTTCCAGACAGTGATTATCGGCCAGATAATCCTTCCACGGAACATCAAAAATCAAAATATCGTATTGCGGATCCAGCTGGGGCCCGTCATTCGCGATCCGGTAAAATAACTTATCCGCTTCATCTATATTGTCATAGATAATATCCACATCGTACTGATTGGAAAAACATCGCGATACCAACTTGATGGAATTTGTGGAAGGGATCTCATAGTGAAGAACCCGCAGAGTCTTTCGGCCGGAGACGGATATCACTGAGCTCTTCCGTTCGGTCCTGGGCGGAATATTTAACTTCGTATATATAATATCATCCGTAAAGGAAAGATTCTTTTTTTCGAAAGAGAAGGGCTTCGCGATATTACCGATCAGCAGGTCGGCCACGGAAGTTCCCATGGTAAATGCGCTTCTGGATGAATGAGTCACTCCCGGCAGCTGGTCCGACTTATTCCAACTCTCCTCCCCCAGTGTCAGCACCTGGATATCCTTGCCCGGACTGATTCCCTGGATATCAAGGGCCTCCCAGATTCCCCGGGTCATGGTGACGGAGGAGCTGATGATGGCGTGTGGAATCTTCTGCTGACATACCAGCATGGCTGCCTTGAAGGCATCCTCTTTGGACATATTCGTCACCCTCACCCAATCTTTGTGATAAGTACAGCCGAACTCACCAAGGGCATCCATATATCCTCTCAGACAGGCCTTCTGTGAGGACAAATGATGAGCGCCTGTAATCAGGGCGATATCTTTGTACTCCTTCTGCAGCAAGGATCTGGTAAAAAAATAGACCGTTCCGTAGTTATCAAAGCTGGCAAAATTCACATTGATATCCTCCGGTTTACGGTCCATAAACACAGTGGGAATATTCAGTTTTTCAATGCGCCCCTTAAAAAACGCCGTATTTTCCGGCTGACAGGACAGAATCAGCAGGCCGGCCACATTCTTGTTGATGAATTCCTCTATCTTTTCCGATTCACTTTTCTTCGATCCATAGGAGAATGCCACATTGATGATATAGCCCTCCTGTTGGCACTCTGACGAGATCCCTTTCAGGATCTCCGCGTAGAACGCGTCATTGATATCCGGCAGCACCACGCCGATCTCGTTGGACGACTTAAGCTTCAGATTCCTGGCCGCTGAGTTAGGAATATACCCCAGCTCCTCGATGGCCTCCATGACTTTAAGCTTCGTCTCCACCCGCACATTCTTCGCTCCGCTCAAGCAGCAGCTTACCGTGGCTATCGACACTCCGGCCCTCTTCGCCACATCCTTTAATGTCGCCATTCCTGTACCTCCACCATTTATCTAAACGTTTAGAAACTGTAGAAAGTATAGCACATGAGGTATCGTTCCCGCAAGAGGATGGGGCAAAAGGGGACATGTCCATTCCGGTTTGGGACATGTCCATTTTGATTAATCCGCTTGTCATAGCTGAATCGCCGTTTATATTATTCTCAGTTTTATCATCAGTATCATTTCCAGTATCAGGGAATCCATCGCTTATACCATGAATTGTCCGACCTCAAAAGGGTGATTGCATAGAAGTTTTGAAACTGTGCTCCATCTTTGTAATAAGCGCCGGCAGGTCTGATAAGCTGTCCAGCGTATAATCCGCCTCATTTGCCCCCACCGCATCACCCATGGCAATTGCTGTCATACCTCCCGCCTTTGCCGCCTGAATCCCGGCACGGGCATCCTCCACCACTGCACAATCAAAAGGAGAAAGACCCAGATACTCAGCTGCTTTTAAAAATACTTCCGGATCTGGTTTGGATCTGGTAATATGATTACCGTCCGCTACCGCGTCAAAGTATCCGGACAGTTGGGTTCTTTGTAGAATAAACGGAGCGTTTTTGCTGGAAGAACCGACAGCCAGCTGATACCCCCTTCCTTTGAGCCACCTCAGGATATTCCTCACTTCATCGGATACGTCCAATGGGCTCATCTGCTGCAGGAATTCCCGGTAGTATCCGTTTTTTTCTTCCGCCAGTTTTCTCTTTTCCGCTTCGCTATAGTCTGTCGATCGTTCCTTCAAAATCAATTCCAGACTGTCCTGCCGACTGATGCCCCGAAGTTGGTTGTTCATGCTCTCATTAAACTCTATATTCAAACGATCCGCCAGTTTTTTCCAGGCCAGATAGTGAAAATGGTCAGTAAAAACCAGGACTCCGTCCAGATCAAATATCATTCCTTTTTTCATCTTATGCACCTATAGTTTTGCACCGAACATTCCGCAAAACGGATCCACCGGAGATATACCCCGGAACGGATTCTTTCCCGTAATCTTCTGTACAACAGCCTGTACCGTTGTTTCGGACGCATGATAAGCGTTGATCATTGTCCGAATCATGGGTACATCCACATATCCATAAGGATTACCAAAAGAGACGAACAGCGTAGGTACTTCCTTAACATAATAGGGCCCGTCCTCCGCGACCATTCCATGCCAGTTGATTCTGGCTACTGTCTGATAGCTGGCGTTTATCACATTAGAAAAATACATGATGACATCATACTTCTGTCGGATCTCTTCCATGGCTATCATCGTGTCCTCAATGCGCGCCTGCTCATGGTCATAGTAATCCACCTCAAAACCGGCTTCTGTCAGAGCGTTTAATACCCAGTCCTTGCATTTTGCTCCTCCCGCGAATCCAGGCTGATCTCCTGCAATATGCAGCCATACCCGCCTGTGTGTGTCCGGGGTGACCGGCAGCAGATGCTGCGTATCCTTTACCAGAGTTATCGCCTGGTCGGCGCATCGGGCGGCCAGCTTCCGAAATTTCTCGCAGCCTACGATCTTTCCGGATTCCTCTTTTAAATCTTCTCTTACGCTGTCTTCTTCTCTGCACCAGTTCCCGGCCTTTTTATCGTGCAGGTGCAGGGATGCTTTAAGCGCCAGGATTCTTGTCACTGACTGATCAATCCGCTCCATAGATACGACTCCGTTTAAAACAGCCGCTTTCAGATAGGAATAATCCTCCTCCAGATTCTTTCCAAATAGGATCATGTCGCAACCGGCGTTGATCGTAGCAGGGATCTGTTCTCTCCTTGACATGGCGCCACAGTATCCCAGCATGTTGGCCGCATCGGTCAGCACCACTCCGTTAAATCCCAGTTTTTCCCGGAGCAGCCCGTTTACGACTTCTTCCGAACAGGATCCCGGCATAATCTCTTCATCCCGGATCTCCGGACGAATTCTTCTGCTGTAGGCCGGCTGCATGATATGCCCCACCATGACGGTCTGTGCACCCTGTTGGATCAACTCCTGATAAATATGTCCATAAGTGGAATCCCACTCTTCACAGCTTAAATCATTCACCGTGGTGACCAAATGCTGGTCTCGTTCGTCACAGCCGTCGCCTGGGAAATGCTTGAGTGAGACCGCCACATTCTCTTCCCTGCATCCTCGCATGTATTCTCCGGCCATTTGAAGCACTACTTGCGGATCACTTCCGTAGGTCCGGGTGTTGGTAATGGGATTCCTCCAGTTGCGATCAATATCACAGACTGGAGCAAAGGCCAGATTCACTCCAACACTCTTCCCCTCAGCGGCACTTACTTTGCCCAGCAGATAAGCATTTTCCTTATCTCCTGTTGCCGCCACTTCCATCTGACTTGCGAAGCTGGTTCCATCTACTGCGATGCCGATGCCTCCTGCTTCCAGATTGGCTGCCACCAGCAGAGGAATATCCACATGCTCCTGTAAATATTCGTTCCTCTCTTTTATGCTTGCCGCATAGTCCGGCCGATACATAATACCGCCGAACGGTATCTTCTGATATAGTTCATATAATTTTTGTGGATCTTTTTCCAGTCCGATCACGAAGAAGAGCTGCCCCAGCTTTTCTTCCAGGCTCATTTTTTTTCTTCTGTCATTTACCCATTGGCACTGGTCCTGATCCAAATAATAGGGATTTCCCTGTAAATCAATCATCTCCCTGTCCCTCCTCATCTACCGGAATTCTGACCTTGACTACCTTTGAACGGACATCCATGATCACCGCCAGAATAAGCACGGCTCCCTTGATCATATTCTGGAAATTACTGCTCAGGCCGACCATCACGAGTCCAGTAGACAAAACCCCTATAATTAAAACACCTGTTACGACACCGCTGGTTTTGCCGGTGCCGCCCATGATGGATACACCACCCAACACGGCCGCGCTGATCACGTCGTTGCTTAAATTGGCGCCGCTGTATGGACTTCCCGAGAATGATCTGGACATCATGATAATGCCGGCAATTCCTGTAAGCAGCCCACATAGAGCACTGGCGATCAATTTTACCTTATTAACGTGGATACCGGACAGCCGGGCGGCTGCGTTGCTTCCGCCCACCGCGAAAAAGTACCTGCCCATATAGGTCCTGTTTAGCAAAAAAGCAACAATCACTGCGCATACGATAAAGATAATCGCGGCAATCGGCACACCCATCACGTATCCCTGTCCGAATATTTTGATCCACTCCGGCAGTCCGTAGATAGTAGCCCCGTCCGTCAATACCAGATTTAACCCATCGATTACCTGCATCATAGCAATCGATACGATTAACATGGGAATGTTGAACTTCATAGAAATGATTCCCGTCAGCATACATAGCAAAACACTGAACAGTACTGACAGGATCATACAAAGCACGATAGGAATACCAGCTTGATACATAAGCGCACAGGAAACACCCGAAAACGCATATATTTTTCCCACGGAAAAATCCAGATTCCCGGTCAGCATCAGGAACGAAACACCCAGCGCCACAATTCCCGTGGTAGCCACCTGTCGGACGATGGCCAAAAGATTATCCGAGGTAAGGAATGTCTGTGGCTGCATGACCGAAAAGATGATGATAATAATCAACAGCAGGATCTGCGCCACCAGTTTTTTTGAATGTATTCTTATTTTTTCTATTGTCTGATTCATCCTCATACTCCTTAACGATTGCCGGATGCCATATCCAGTAATACTGATTTATCAAATTGCGCTCTGGGAACTTCGCCTGTGATTCTGCCCTCAGATACCACTATGATGCGGTCGGACATCCCCATCAGTTCTTCGAAATCAGATGAGACCATCAGGATCGATTTTCCGGTTTTAACCAGCTGGTTCATCAGCTTGTAGATCTCAGCGCGGGCCCCCACGTCGATTCCTCTGGTAGGCTCGTCAAAGATCAGAATATCGGCATCCACAGCCAGCCATTTAGCAATAATCAGCTTCTGCTGGTTTCCCCCGGACAAAAACTGTACTTCCTGCTTAAGTGTGGGTGTCTTCACATTTAGCTCTGCCGCATACCGCTGTCCCGCCTGTGCTTCCTTTTTCTTTTGGATAACGCCGAAACGACAATATTTTTTCAGGCTGGCTAACGTGATATTAACCAGTACGGACTTATCCAGCAAAAGCCCCTTATTTTTCCGGTCCTCCGGTATTAAGCCGATCCCTCTTTCAATGGCCTGGTATGGTTCTATCGCCCGGTAATCCCTGCCATTTACCTTAAGGTTTCCCGATTCTTTTCTGACTTCCCCGTAGAGCAGACTCATAAGTTCAGTTCTTCCGGCCCCCACAAGACCTGCAAATCCCAGGATTTCTCCCTTATGCAACTTAAAATTTGCATCCCGTACTCCATTACCTCTGAGCTTACTGGCCTCCAGTACGACCGTCTCTTTGGCGCAGGAATGATGCTCATAATAGTTATCATTCAGTTCCCTCCCGATCATGGCTTTAATCAACTCTTTCCGGTTGGTATCCTCTGTGCGCATCTGCGCGACCAGGCATCCGTCTCTCATGACAGCTATGCGGTCGGAGATCTCAAAGATCTCCTCCATCCGGTGCGAGATATAGATAATCGAAACGTTCCTCGCTTTTAGCATTCTTATGATTCCGAATAAAATATCCACTTCTCTAATCGTCAGAGGCGCGGTGGGTTCATCCAGAATCAAAATTTTCGTCTCCATGGACATGGCTTTCGCAATCTCCACAATCTGCATCATGGCCGGGGACAGCGTCTCTAGCATGGCATTGGGATCGATGTCTACCTTAAAGCTTCGAAAGATCTCCTCCGCATCCCTCAGCATTTTCTTCTTATCCACTAGGAATCCGTTCCCCGGCAGATTTCCCATAAAGATATTTTCCACAACAGGTAAGCCCGGTACCACAGTGAATTCCTGGTATACTGCTCCGATTCCCAGCTGTCGCGCCTGGGACGGAGCAATTTTTTTATAGGTGTTTCCGTCGATACAGATCTCACCACTGCTGGGTTCATTGGCTCCTGTCAGACATTTAACCAGTGTGGATTTTCCTGCACCGTTCTCACCCATGAGGGCCAGTACTTCGCCCTCATGGATATCCAGTGAAACTTTATTCAGGGCTACCACACCCGGATATACTTTACTGATATTTTTGAACGATAAACTCATATTGTTTCATCCTCATATCCTTAGCATTTGGCAGACCCAGATTATTGAGCCACATATTCGGATGCATTATCCGCGTTGATCAGAATTGTTTCTTGCTCCACATTTTCCACGATTCCTTCCGCCATCATTTTCTGTACGCATTCCCCGATCTGTCTGCCCACTCCTGTGGTATTTACATAGACAGTAGCCCGCAGACAGCTGCCTCCTGCAATACTTGAGATGGCTTCCTTTGTGCCGTCGCGGCCGCAGATAAACATTTTGGAAGTATCTATTCCCTTCGCTTCAATAGCCTGAATTACGCTTACCGCCAGCTCGTCACTCTGACAAAATATCACCTTCACACCGGGATTCGCAGTAAGGATCGCCTCTGCGGTATCCATGGCCGCATTAGTTTCCGCCACATACTGGCTGTTTACCATCTCAATCCCCATGCCGTCGAATAGCGTTTTTTGGAATTCCTTTTCAAATGCATCTTTAAACACTCCTGCCGTAGTCTCCGGATTTTTTGAATCAGACAGCCAGATTTCCGCCATCTCACAGGTACCGCCCAGCTCTTCGTTCACCCATTGACTGATTTGTGCAGACATCATCTGCGCGTCTTTTGCCGGATTCTCCACAACCAAAGCATCGTAGTTTACCAGCAGATCGGAAAATCCAATAATATAAATTCCCTTGTCCTGGGCTTCCTTGCATAGATCCACCAGTCCTCCCGGATTCATTGCATTTACTACGATTGCATTACAACCGGAATTGATCAGATTCTCCATACCGGAAATTTCATTGTCACCGGATACCTGAGAGTCGGATACAATGACTTTGTTTCCATAACTTTCAGCGGTACTGGTAATTCCATCAATCAGTTCATTGCACCACTGGGATTGCGTACTCACTACCAGAATACCCACCGTATAGCTATCCTGCGCATTTGTGCCTGCATCTGTTTCCTTTGGATTCGCAGTCTGGTCCGGCGTTTCACTCTCTTCCTTTACCGTAGTGCTTCCTTGGTCCGAGCCGGCGTCCGTACCTGCCTTCGATCCGCATCCATAGGCTCCGAATACCATTGCCGCGACTAATAACAATGCCAAAATTCTCTGTTTCATGTGATTGCTCCTTTTCTTTTTGGTATTTTCAGGTTACTGCTTCCTATAGATATATCATAAGGGATACGGATTTTATTTTTAATGACATGATTTATAGAAAAATGGCACATTTTTTATATTCCTTAGGTTTCCCGGATTGGGTAAAGTATCTCCCCTACTGTCTCTGTCAAAAATTCCAGCTCATCGGATATCAGTATCACGATCCGGTCCCCTCTGCATATCTGTTGTCGGATAAAAGCCTTCTGCTGCTCCATATCGTACACATCCGAAAATGGAAAGGGAACAAAAAAAACGGCCAGCTCAGGTTCCAAAGCCATAAAACGGGCAATCATAATCTTCATGAGAGTTCGTTTCTGCAATCCATAACAATTCTGGCAGTGCAAATATGGTCTTATATCATTTAGATAGTCGAAGCCATCCAATGCCTGCGCTATCAGATATCTTTCCACTCTCCTGCATATGATTCCCATCCGTCTATAGCGAGCCCTGGCATATAGACAAATATTTTCCATTACCGACAAATTTTCAATTACCGGTGACTGGGTATATCGGCATTGTACCAGAGCAATACGCATTTTATGGATCTCCTTATCCGTCATACCGGACAGCTTCCGTCCCCGAAAACTAATCTCAATACCGGATCCCAGGTAATCGGACAATCCTTTGAACGTTTCCGGAAGTTGTTTTGCTGAATTCAACACACCGAAAGAACTGCCCCTGGAAAATGAGCGTATAAGTCGTCCATGTTGATCCCGTATCTCAAGCAGCGTTTCCTGTCTATTCGGTTGGGTCAGCTCTTCCTTTATCAGTTCGTTGTACCCTATGTATGGTGTCTCTATGGGAATATTTTTCAGATATCCACCGATATCATGCTGTTCAAATATTCCTCCAGCTCGATGAAATACCATCCCTACGGTGCCCCCGTGGAACAAAAGGGTCCTGTCGAAGAAATTCTCCCACTCGTCTTTGAACTGATTGAGCGCCAATACGACCGTTATACCCTGCCTGGCAAGTCCCTGTATTCTATTCCGGAACGCCCGTTGTTCCTGCTTTGTATAGAAGGCGAAAAAGTCCGTAAATAAAATAAGCTTTGCACCACAGTACACTGCCTTCAATATTTCCACCTCATGGCGCTGATATTCTGTTAACTGATTCGGTGTGGCATGTATCGGAACAGTAATATGGAATTCCTCAAGGCGGATCTGCGCAGTTCTTTTTACTTGTTCCCGCCTGATTAGACCAAGGTAACGCTCCTTGCCATCCAGCACGCCAATATTTTCAACCAAAGACATATTCCGTACGAGAAGTTCGTTTCTTCCGATACAGAATATCCCCAATCTCTGCGCATCAAATACCGAGGATATCCGAACCTTGCGTCCTTCGATCCAGACGTCGCCGCTGTAGTCATCCCCATTGCCGCTTAAAATATCAAGCACACCTTCAACCCCAGAACCATTCATTCCAAGAAATGCTACTATCTCTCCAGCATAGAGATCAATATTAACTTCCTCCAGGCGTTCTGACTCATTCCTCCGGTTCAGACGCGAACATTTCATGAATTCCTTCATATTCCATCCAATTCCTTATTCGCCGGAAGTGAAATTCGCACCTGCGTTCCGACATGTTCCATACTTGTGACATACAGCCCGTAGGCTTCCCCGCAATACATTTTAATCCGCTCATTGACATTATGCAGGGCAACAGAGTCCTGTCTCTCCCGGATCTCTTTTGCTTCTCTTTCTCCGGCGAATCTTTTATTCATAGCGATCGTTTGAAGCGTCGGTATCCCACATCCGTTATCCTCCACCAGAATATAAAATACCTGTCCTGATTGTTCTATGGATAGCGTAATTCTGCCGCCGCTCTGGATATCCTTCAAGCCATGGCTGATGGAATTTTCTATCAGGGGTTGTAAAATAAAGCGGGGACAGGTATGAATCAAAAGATATTCTTGCGGACAATTAATATATTCCTGATAGGTAAAACGATCCGGAAAACGGACCTGCTGAAGTTTGACGTATTTTGACAAATACTGCAGTTCATCGTTTATCGTAACCAGATCTGTATCGTAATTCACACTATATTTAAACATAGCGGAAAGAGCTGCAATCATATTACCCAGCTCTCTGTCCCCATGCTCCAGTGCGATTCCCCGAAACGTGTCCAGCGTATTGTAGAGAAAATGCGGGTTGATCTGGCTTTGCAGCGCTTGCAGCTGCTGCTTCTTCTGACGCAGTTCTATTTCTGCGCTGCGCTGTATCTCGCGCTCCAGTTTTTCTCTCATACCCTCCTGCTGACTTTGCTGCATCAGAACTCTCCTACTCCACAAAAGAATGACGGAAACTCCCTGTAGCAGAACCAGAAAAGCCGCCAGGGAAATCCAGATCCGTTGATTTCCCTCCAGCGTCTTTCCCACAACAACGGTCAGGCAAAGCCCTGCCAACAGGATTTCCACAGCAGCAATGAGCACCCATACGCGATTAAAATATATATTCTTTCCCCGTTTTTTATTATTCATTTACCAGACTTCCCGCTGTACAATCTCCGGTACTCCCCGGGTTTGATTCCTGTCTCACTTACAAACATTTTTCCAAAATATCTGGTACTGCTGTATCCCACCATCTGTGCAATCTGAGATATGTTATATCGGGGATCTTTCAACAGCTCCTTAGACTTTTCGATTCTGACAGAGGTCAGATATTTATTATAGTTAATGCCGGTCTGCTCCTTGAATACGGTTGATAAATAGGACGGATTAATCTGTATCCGCTCTGCAATCATATTCAATGAAAGATCGCTTGCATAATGTTTTTCGATATATTCTTTCGTAAACTGTATATAAACCTGTGCGTTTTGCTTTTTTTCCGATAAATATCCGGAGATCTTATCACTGCAACCACGAATCAATGTTCGTTCCAGCATAGGAAGAGTATCACAGTTTTCAAGCTTCAGCCGAAATTCTTCCTGCGCACTGTTCAGCTCGTTCATATTAATATCGTGGTCCGCCAACACCGATATGAGAATATCAAAGATCTGAAATGCCATGTAATAAGCTAGCGTGGGATTCTCTTTCATTTCATTCGAATATGAATCATAGAGCCGAATCACTGATTTCTTCAATCCATCCAACTGGATTCCCTCCATCGCGCGAATCAATTCCTTTTTCTCATCCACTGTTAAGACCAGGCTCTCATGGTACTTCTTCTGAAGTTCCGGAATATAATCTGCGATATACACACGACTATTGCCATAATATAGCCTGCCATGAATAAAAAAATCCGCCCCCCGGTAGGATTCATACAGATCCCCGATCTCCCTCGCCGTTTTCCCCGCACTTATATAAAAACGTCCGGCAAACAGATCTGTGTATCTGTGCACCAGATCCAGATAAACACCGCTGAGTCCCCTCAATAGGGCGCCATCCTCTTCTTCCCGATACTGAACCACCATTGCATAAAAATTACCCGTCAACAGAAAGCTTTCATATTCATAACATCTGGAACTCAAATATTCTCCCAAAGTCTTTATAATTTTCTCTGCATTTTGTGAAACATTAGAATATTCGTCTACCCCACAAAATCCCAGTTCCAACACCCGAAATACTCCATCCCTCTGAAAATGAAAATCATAATCCTTATTCGCCGTATCCACGGATATCTCTTTACACTGCCCCTTTATGACTGTCACAAAATTTTTACGTCTGGGTGAACTCTTCCGTTCCGATTTAGTTACCACAGCTCCCTCTCGTCTGCAAATCCTCGTAAGCGAAGTATTCAGCTCTTCCTCATCAATCGGCTTACACACATAATCCAGCACTCCCAACTTAACCGCCGTCTGAGCATATTCAAAATCACGATATCCGCTGATAATAATAAAACTGCACTCTCCCCGAACCGCCTGGATCTGTCTGATCAACTCCAAGCCACTCATACCGGGCATCTGAATATCCGTAATCACCACATCGATATCTGTCTCCCTTATCCGTTCCAACGCCTCCTGCCCACTGGCATAACATCCGGCACACTCCAGTCCCAGTTCCTCCCAGTGAATCAGATTCCTGACCAGACTGCGAATATGTATTTCATCATCTATAATCACTACTTTATCCATCCAATCCCCCCAGATCCATCCAGCTGCTCACCTCAGGCTAAGAAAGCACTCTTTGAAGTAAAATATCTGACGATATTATATCACATCACTCCCCTTCTGTACAAAACCAAACAAGTACAACAGCATACCGTTAAATCCATATCCGGCAGTAAAGCTGGAGAGGTACCCGGAGCGATACCGTAACGGTAAGGAAGCCTTTGCCCGACTTTCCCCCTAATACCCCACTGTAAAACGGCAAAAATGGTGTCTACTCTGCTCGATTTCATCCACCATACATACCGCAAAATCCTCCATGGATATGTGGCAATTCTGTTGGGGGCTTAGATCCTTATTGTCCGGGTCGATGTAGACCGGATACTCGGTTCCCATACGGTACATACCCGTTCTCTCCCCCATATTTTCTTCCATCCAGAGCGGAGCAGTCTGGCACACCCAGTCTACATCCTTGATTGTCCTCAAATATTCAAGGGCGATTTCATGACTTCCGATGATCGCATCATTGGTTTTATTTGTCATACGATGCCCGGGTTTTTTCTGGGCGTCCATCAAATATATACCAGGAGATTCCCAGGAGGACAATCCTCCGCATATGTATAGAAATCGGGGGATATTCGCGTTTCTGCAGACATTCAGGGACACCTTGATCACATCAGTAATATGATCGATACCTTTCAAGACAGGGATCACCGCAAAAATATAGACATCGCAGCCTTTTACGTTCTCTGTAAGTTTTTCTTCTTCCAGCATATCAATGTTATAATAGCTCACACGCTTATCCAGTTCGGGCGCTGCTACAATATCGATTCCCACTACATCATGGCCACGCATCAGTGCTTCACTAATCACTCTGCCGCCCACACGGCCACAGGCTCCCAATATCGCTATTTTCATATCGTATCCCCTTTTCCATAGATCATATGATTCTCTTTCCAGGCTATACAAATTCTGGTACGGTGGTATAATGGATGCTCCAGCTCATCCAGCACTGCGAAAGCAAAATCCTGTGTGGAAATATAGCTGGTATCTGCAAACGGATAGTGATCCGGGTCCGGTGTATCCAGTGCCATAACCATCGGATCATTGCTACATAGTCGATCCACCGCAATCTGATACTCTTTCAGCTGCTTATCCGGCAAACACTTCGCTGCCGGCGCGATTTCGATCCAGTCCAACTCTTGTTCTTCGAGGTATAACCGGTGAGAAGCTTCGTGAGCGCCAAACCAGGTCCTATAAAATGGAGTTAAAAATGTTGTCTGATTTAATTTCACCCCTGGACGTACCTCAAAAATACAGGAATCGGTTATGGCCGCCAGCCTCCGAATCCTCTTCTCTTTACAGCAGCGGATAATATTCAAACACCACTGGCTAAAAGTCTCCGGTACAAATGGATCCGGTATGATAGCGTTTATGCAAATATCCGTATCATCCGGAATCGCTTGACACAATTCTCTGTAATTCGCCGCATTGGCTTTCAAGGATACCAGCTCCGGCGTCAGCGTATATTGTATATCTTTGGGATTCCTGGAAATGACAATCACCTCATGGCCTCGCGTAACGGCTTCATAAGCAATCTCTGCCCCCAGCCACCCGGTACCTCCGATAATAGTAATTTTCACAACATATCACCTCTTTTTCATTGATATGTTAATGTTAGCATGGGAACTGAGGGGAAGAAATGTATCATTTTATAGAAAAAGTGTATATTCTTTTAATTTTAACGGGTACATTATAAATACCGGCAGATAATTTTCTGCGCAAAGTGGCAAAATTGCTGTTCCGGTTTATCCGGGTTAGGGAATAAGAGAACGAAAAGAACAGCCAAAAAACAGCTTCATGAACCAGCCCCGGGAGCTGGGCGGAATATGTGATTATGAGGCGCTTTCGCACCATACCTGATAATGTAATTGAAATGCTCCAAGAAAAATGGCAGATCAAAAAAGAAAAGGCAGATGAAATATCGGAAAGCCGGGTTTAGGAACCGAGCCTGGTGAATAGGCTTGGTTCCTAAACCCGGCTTTTCGATTCCACTTAGCGGTGGCCGGCGCCGTCCCTCCGAAGGATCATCACGTAAGTTCCCTCTTTTTTCGATATCACAAATTCTTCCATCAGCCGAAACCCTCCCGCCGCAGAATATTTTCTCACGTCATCCCGGTTATGGGTGTACAGCACCGCTGTCCCATCCTCCTTTAGCACCTTCGCGGCCGCGGGGAAAAACTTCCGGTACAGCTCGTGGATCTCTTCCTCCGCCCGTTGTCCTGTTCGAAACGGCATATCGGTAAAGATCTCATCAAAAAGGTATTCATGCCGAAAGTCGAAAAAATCTCTGTGCACATAATGAATAATCTGTCCGGCTGCCTCTGTGTTCAGGCGGGCTTTTTGTACCGCTTCCTCCAGGTAGTCGATTCCATAAGAAGTGTTGGCCTTAAGCGCCCGGTGCCTCTCGATCAGCATCGTCCCCACGCCGCAGAAAGGATCCAGAACAGCTGCGTCTTCCTTCAGATAATCCATAGCCAGTGCGGCGGTAAGCGCCGCGTTTACCGGTTTTATACTGGCCGCTGTGACTTCTTTCCGGTAAGAGAAGCGGTCATCCCTGATGGTAAATAATTTCACCAGAACGTTAAAATCTCCCGCCTTGTTTTCGATCAACCTGATCTCCACTTCGTAACTGGATACGGAATTGATCAGCCTGCGCCCGGACATCTGCTCTATGCGTGCCGCCAGCCCTTTTGCCAATATTCCTCTGGCGCCCGGCTCCATCTTACTCTTTACCTCGATTCGGAAATAATAAGGCGGTTCGCCTCTGTGAGCCTTATTCAGAAAATCAAAAATACCTGATTGGACGATCGTTCGGGCGGCTTCCTCCACACTGGCCGGGCAGGTCCGTAATCCCTTCACCACAAATAAAAGCTCCTGGTAAGTACGGATTTTATTGATCCAGCTCAGATTAGACACCCTGGCCGTAACTCCGGCCCCAAATGTCTTAGCCTGTGCCTGCGGCTCGTATTTCTCCAATTCCCGCAGTGTTATGTCCTGGTGATCCCGGTTTGTCAGCAGAATAACATCATAGGTTTCTTCCATGCCCCGGAACGAATGCTGCTTTACCTCTTCCAAGTGAACCAGAAGATCCGACAGGCAGCGGATTTCCTCCGTCAGATGTTTTTGATTTTCCGGGTTCATCTCTTCTGTAAGTAAAAGATCCAGGCGCTTCTTAAGCGGATCCCTGTACCTCTTACAATCCATATGTTTCATCGCGGTCAGATAGGAGCTTTTCACAAAACGCTGGGGCTCCGCGTCATAAGCCTCATACAACGCTTCCAGATATATATCCTCACCCAGTTCCCCCATCAGCAACGCCGTATTTTTTCTGGTTTTGGCATCCTCATGCCGCAGAAGGTCTGTCAGCCTGTCTTCGTCCCCTTTGATCTCCCGCCGCAATTCTTCCTTTGCCTGGCTCTGCTTAATTTCCATCCGCAGTTTGCTGAGGTTCTGCCGGACATTTTCATTTTCTGTTATTGCCTTCCAAAGCTCTATCACCATGACTGTTTGTCCTTTTTCTCTTACTTATTTGGAACCGCACCGGGGTCCGCGTCAGACCATTCAATGGCCCGTCAAATATTTATCCCGGAACAGTTCTTCCGGTATCGGTCTGGAAATGTAGAATCCCTGGATGCAGTCCGCCTCCATATCACAGACTGCGTCCAGCTCCTCGGTCCGCTCCACCCCTTCCACACACACGGCGATTCCCACGCTGTGGCAAAGTTTGATAACGGAACCGATGAAATTACGGTTAAACGCATTTTCCATCTCTGCGATATCCGTAATAAACAACCGGTCAATCTTCACGATATCCGCCGGTGACTGCGCCAGCATCCCAAGCGAGGAATAGCCGGTGCCAAAATCATCCATAGCGATTTTAATATTACAATCCCGAAGCCTGCGGAATGTCTCCCGAAGCGCCCCCATATTCGTGACGAAATAACTTTCCGTCAGCTCTAAAACTATATGTTTCGGATCCACTTTATACTTGCTCAGAGTCTGTTCCACCATGGGAATAAACTCCTCATCCAGCATCTGCAAATAGGAAACATTGATATTCATAACAAAATCGTCCTGTACGCCGCTCCATTCCCTGCAAGTCATGGCAGCCTGATCCAGCACCCATTTTCCCACAGGCACGATTAAGCCGCTGGATTCCAGGAGCGGAATGAATTCCACAGGGGAAACCTCTCCAAAAGGTTCGCAGGACCAGCGCAGCAGGGCTTCGGCTCCCGCGATCTTCAAACTGCCGCTGTAGACAAAAGGCTGGTAAACCAAACGGAAATTTTTCATTCCTTCCATCACGCTGAGCTGCAGCTGGTTGGTCATTTCCAGGGCCCTGATCTTCCCCTGCATCAATTCCGGGGAATAAAACGTCAGAACATTCTTTCCCCGCTTTTTAGAGGCCTCCAACGCACTGGACGCGCATCGGATAATCCCGGGGTAATTATCGCTGTCCTTTCCCAATAATGCGGCTCCCGCCGACACTGTGCAAAAATACGTAACCTCGTCCAACCGCTGCGGATGGTTGCAGTACGAGTATATTTCTTCATAGAGGGACTCCAGTTTTGCCGGGGTGGTATCGGGATACACGACCGCAAACTCATCTCCGTCAAACCGGTAGATACAGGCCTCCGGCGGCAGCAGCTGCTGAACCCCCTGGGCGAACTGCCGCAGAACCGCGTCCCCGAACGCGTGACTGTTCAGATCGTTAATCCGTATAAAATCGTCCAGTCCCAACAGCATGATACCGCAGGATTCCGAAAGTCCTTTTTCAAATAATCCGCCGATCTTCTTCTCACATTCCCTGTGTGTAAACAATCCGCTGATATAATCAATCTTTCCCTTGTTCCCCAGCTCAGTGACAACGCCCGCGAACATCAAAGGGGCTCCGCTCTCATCCCTCTGCAGGATTCCCCGGCACAGGATCCATATGTACTCGCCCTTCCGGTTTTTCACCTGGTATTCCACATTATGCTCGTTGGTTTCTCCCTGCAGCATGCGTTCGATAGAATTATAATAGCGCTCTTTGTCACGCTCATGGATCAGTTTTCCCCACACGTCTACCAAGCCGTTCACAATCCTCCCGGGCAGTTCAAAATCCCGCTGCATATTGGGAGTGACCAGCGCTGTATTTGTCTTCATATTAATAATATAAATGTAATCGTCGGTGCTGTTGATGATCGCCTCGTAAAACAGTTTCGAGTCCAGTTGAAAACCTTCCATAATATTATCTGGATTGTCCATAAAAGTCCTCCGGTTTCACAGATCTTTGTGTTCGGGAAATATAGTATGATCCTGTGTAATTATAAACTGAGATAATTATAGCAAATACATAGAAGAATATCAATTCGACGCAGTCCTATGGTAACGCGCTCCCGTAACCCCACGATATATGGAATAGATGCATTTCATACAATTCCTTTTCGCACGAATAAAAAATGAAAAGCCCCAAATGCTGTAGTATCAACACTTGAAGCTTTTCGTTACTGCCGGCGACCGGAATCGAACCGGTACGGGAGATTAGTCCCGCAGGATTTTAAGTCCTGTGCGTCTGCCAGTTCCGCCACGCCGGCATTCAGAGTATAAACTCCGAATGGGACCTACAGGGCTCGAACCTGTGACCCTCTGCTTGTAAGGCAGATGCTCTCCCAGCTGAGCTAAGATCCCACACACGAATATTAGAATTCAAACGACCCAAGCGGGACTCGAACCCGCGACCTCCGCCGTGACAGGGCGGCGCTCTAACCAACTGAGCCATTGGGCCAAAATCTTTTGCGAAAAATGGACCTTCGGGGACTCGAACCCAGGACCGACCGGTTATGAGCCGGTTGCTCTAACCAACTGAGCTAAAGGTCCGCAAGCAAAAGCCGATGATCGGACTCGAACCGATAACCTGCTGATTACAAATCAGCTGCTCTGCCAATTGAGCCACATCGGCGTAACCTTAAAAATGACTCCAAGGGGATTTGAACCCCTGTTACCGCCGTGAAAGGGCGGTGTCTTAACCGCTTGACCATGGAGCCAGGTATTTGTCAGTTTGCATCTGGCTGGTAACCTGACGCTTGACTATAATAGCATATCTTTTTTAATTTGGCAAGGGGGTTTTTAAATTTTTTCATCACAATTTGTCATTGTATTCACCAGCCCCCGTGTGTTAAGATAAATAAAGTATATATTTTCTGTCTGTATACCGAATTACAACTTTTTCGTCCAGACAGAAAAAATACCGAAACTTCAAAAAGAGAGGGTAAAAAGATGAAGAAATATCGTATTCTTCTACTGTTGTCTCTAACCGTCACCCTGGCGCTGACCGGATGCGGTAAGGACAAAGAAAAAGACGCGGAAATCAAAGAAACCCCGGCGCCTGTGGAAAGCACGGCTCCGGCACCTGAAGAGAGCGACAGTTCGAATACCGAACAGGCCAAATCTGACGAACCTCCGGAAGAAGGCATGGTGCGCAGCGCTATGACCAACGATTGGATATCCCCGGAAACCGCCTCAGCCCGGCCCATAGCCGTCATGTTCCCTACGGATAAAGGTTCCCAGCCTCAGTACGGTATCGGCTCCGCCGGAGTCCTGTACGAATGTATGGAAGAGGGCGAAATGTCCCGCCAGATGGGTGTGATCGAACAATGGCAGGATCTGAAGCAGATCGGTAATATTCGAAGCGGCCGTGATTATTATGTATATTGGTCCCAGGAGTGGGATGCCTTCTACATCCATTGGGGCGGACCGTTCTATCTTAGAGAAATGGTCGACCGTTCCGATGTGGATAATTTAAGCGCCGCCTCGGTCGGAGTACCCGGCAACAGTTCCCCGGCTCTGGGAAGCGAGGCTTTCTACCGTTCCGATCCGAAGAATCCCACGATTCATAACGGCTATACCAACGGCGAAAAACTGACGGCCGCCATATCTGCCCTGGGTTATGAGACAGCCCACCGGGAGAAATATTATCAGCCTGACCACTTTACCTTCGCCACCGTCTCCGAGCCCAATACATTAGAAGGTGCGCCTGGTGTCTTCGATGCAAAGAAGATCGATTTCTCCAAGATTTTCACTACCACCAAGACATCACTGGAATATAATGAGGAAGAAGGCGTTTACTACAAATCCCTGTATGGACAGCCTCAGATAGACAAGCTTACCGACAAACAGCTTACCTTCGATAACGTAATCGTCCAGAGCACCTATTGGGATTACCGCCAGGATAATAAGTATCTGAGATTCACGGTAAAGGATACCACCAGCGACGGTTATTATTTTACAAGAGGAAAGGGTATTCACATTACCTGGAAAAAGACGTCCGATAATGAACCTACCAAATATTACGACGATAACGGAAATGAGATTGTTCTTAACACCGGTAAGACTTTTATCGGCATAGCCCAGAACGGCAGAGAGATCATATACGAATAGGATTTAAGCGCGTAAATCTGCAAAAAGCTTTCCTATTATATGTATATATGTAGCTTATAAGATAGTTTAAAAGAAGGCTGCTCACCAACTGTGAGTTAGCCTTCTTTTTTACCGCTTAATACGGAAGAAAAGTGATCCAAGTCCATAAATTCCCCACCTGTACCGGTAAATGCCTCATATAAGCCGTTATTTGCTCCTGCGGAAGCCTTTTACCTTTCATATATGCCTCTCTCTGTCAATTGGTCCGATACTGCCAGCCTGTCTCCTTCATAAGTAAGCGCCATTTTGACGCTAACCATTTAAGGTTCTTCCTCGGGTTTGGGTATGCCCGCTGATCAGGGCCGGTGTATGTGTCGGTGTTCCGGAATGCTCCGGGCTGCCGGATTCTTTTGTGTCTCCCCG
>NZ_JAHQCW010000052.1 GCF_019042275.1 Diplocloster agilis | reverse complement strand
TTCTTCCTGGGGGTTAGGTATGCCCGCTGTTTAAAACAGGGGACATACCTAACCCCCAGGAAGAACCTGCCACCCGTCCTCCGGAGCTTTTATCCGACTTGCCATTTACATTATTATGCTTGAATTCAGACGACCGCGTAACCGGCGTCTGAAAGGATTTTAACCGCTCTTGTAAAATCTCCGGCTTTTGTCAAAATATAATCCGTATTAAAAGTTGACAGAGCAAAAATACCAATTTTGTTTTCTGCCAGTAAAGCCGATATACGAGAAAGGATTCCGATCAATGAAAAATCCAAAACGCCCTGTATCCGGAATGCCTTCCATCCGTCATCCCTCCTGATGAAATTAGCAGGTACATCTTCCGTAACACATACCAGCGAAAATTCTTCATCTGTTTTCCCGGTAAAACAATAGTTACTTTCGAAATGAACCAGTGAATAATCCCTAACTTGGCATATGGAAAAATCATAATCTATAACCTTGATCTCTAAAGTTTTATTGCTCATGGCAATTGTCACCCCTTCCGGTTGCCAAACACTTCTTATAGATTTAAATTCTATTATTTCCTTTTGTAAATGTCAATGGAGACTGTCTGAAATTCCCCGATATTTGCTCCGTTATCCCTATTTTGAGAAAAGATATAAAAAAATATGCTAACCGGTTGACATATGAGAAATGTAGTGATATTATGATGCTATCCAATATATGTCAACCGGTTAGCATATTTTTCCCGGAAAGCAGTGGATGGTAAGTTTCTACGGCTGGAAAAGGAGAAAAGGAAAGTATTGCCTAAAAGGCAAAGGTAAGTGTAACTGTTGGGGAAGCAAAAAAACAATCAGGAGGAAAGGCTATGATAAAGCAGAGTAAATGGATGGCATTGTTACTGGTAACGACGATGGCGGCTGCGTCTCTTATGGGATGCGGGGATAAAAGCGCCGGGGATGCGAACGGCAGCGCGCCGGGGAACGAAACGGAACCGAAGCAGGAGGCGTCCGCAGAACCCAAGGGGGAGAATCAGGATCAGCTGACGCTGGTATGGCAGAGCTGGGACCCCATTTCCAAATACCAGCCTGTGATCGACGCCTATGAGGAGAAGAATCCGAATATCAAGATCGAGTATCAGCAGGTTTCCGACTATCTGACCAAGATCTTTACCGAGGCGGCTTCCGATGAACTGCCGGATCTGCTGGCCTGCCAGGTGGGCTACACACAGGAATTCGCGGATGCCGGTGTGCTGGAGGAGATCCGGGTGGAAGACTTAAAGGCGGACGCGGACTATGAGTTCGATGATTTCTGGGATACCACTCTGGATTACGCCATGTATGACGGCAAATATTATGGACTGCCTGTGGACGGCGGCAACTACGCGTGGGTGTACAATAAGAAAATCTTTGACCAGCTGGGGATTGAGGTGCCGGATGAGGGATTTTCCTGGGATGAATTCGTGGAGGTCTCCAAACAGATCATGGATCGGAAAGATGAGGTCGGTGTAAACTACGCGACCCTGGTCAATGATTACGGCTTAAAGACGATTCTTCCCTATATCTGGCAGAACGGATGTGAGTATCTGAACGCAGACGGAACGGCCAGCCTGCTGGATGACCAGAAGGCCATCGACGCCGTCCAGTACATCAAAGATCTGTATGAGGTACATAAAGTAATGCCCACCATGGAGAAACTGGATGAGGGATCGCTCCCGATCGTGGGAATGCTGAATTCCGGTTCCATCGCCATGGGACGTGTGGCCCTTTGGGAAGCGCTGAAACTGGAAGACAGTGAGAAACTGGACTGGCAGCTGATGCATGCGCCCCACGGAAATGACGGAGCAAAAGGGGAAGTGCTGTATGTGAACACCCTGAGCGTGGCCAGCACATCAAAGCATAAAGAAGAAGCCATGGATTTCCTGAAATTCGTGACCAGCAAAGAGGGGCTTAAGGTTTTCCTGGAGAACACCAGTGACCCGCAGATATCGGTCAGAAAATCCCTGAAAGAGGTGTCTATCGCGCCGTTTGATGCTTCCAAGAACGCCGGGATCTTCGTGGACGCGCTGGAATACTGCAAATGGATGCCCAACATTTTGTCGGTCAACGATCAGATCACCGCGGTGGGACGTCAGTTAGACCGGATCTGGTATGACAATGAGCCGGTAGCGGATGTGATGAAGGATACGGCAAAGGAAGTCAACGGGCTTCTTGTAAAATAAATATTCTTCGGTGATGGAGAACGGAAGGAACCTTTTTTGTGGATTTTAGGAGGCGGAAAATGAAGAAAAAATTTGGATCCAAACGGCAGCGGCTCTACAATTCGTCCTGTGTGATTTTGTTTTTGCTGCCCAGTTTCCTGCTGCTTGCAGTGTTTGTATTTTGGCCGATGATCTATTCTATGGTGCTTGCA
This sequence comes from Diplocloster agilis, assembly GCF_019042275.1. GTDB lineage: Bacteria > Bacillota > Clostridia > Lachnospirales > Lachnospiraceae > Diplocloster > Diplocloster agilis. The sequence continues at coordinate 36,488 of NZ_JAHQCW010000052.1, read as the reverse complement.
TTCTTTGAGTGGAATCCACTGAAAGGGAAGGACTTTACAGGATTTGAAAACTTCCGGACTCTGGTACAGGATGATCTCTGGTGGACGAGTCTTAAGAACACGGTCTACTATATCATCCTGAATGTACCGCTTATCGTGGCGGCGGCCCTGGGCCTGGCCGAGATCGTCGTATCTGTGGGCAGGACCTCCAAATTGTTCCGGGGTATCTATTTTGTACCCACGATGCTCTCTCTGGTGGCGACAGGGATCGTATGGAGCTATCTGTTAAATACCAACACCGGTGTGATCAACGGTCTGCTCAACCGGATCGGCCTGCCGTCCGTCAAATGGTTTACCAGCGGAAAAGTGGCGATGCTCTCCATCGTGATCGTGACGGTCTGGAGATGGGCCGGATATTATATGGTAATGTTCGTGGCGGGAATGCTGGGAATATCGGAGCAGTATTATGAGGTTGCGGATCTGGAAGGGGCCGGCCGATTTCAGAAATTCCGCTATATCACCCTTCCGCAGCTGAAACCCATGATCTATTTTGTGGCGCTGATGAGCATCATCGGATCGTTCCAGGAATTTGACCTGTTTTACATGATTACTCTGGGCGGCCCCGGGACAGCCACTTATGTGACCGGCTTTTATATGTGGCAGACGGCCTTTTCATCCATGAAGATGGGATATGCCAGCGCCATGTCCGTGGTGTTATTTATCATTGTCCTTACATTTACCGTGATCCAGAATAAAGTGACGCAGGCAGACTAGGAGGGGAAGAACATGAGAACACAAAAAAGATCCAAAGGCATCCTGCTGACGGCGGTGGCGGTTCTGGCGGCGCTGTTGGTCCTGGTACCCTTTCTGTGGGTTTTGTCCACGGCCCTTAAGCCGGACAATGAACTGTTTTTATTTCCGCCGCGCCTGCTTCCCGGGGAATTTGCCTGGAATAATTTTGCGGATGCCTGGCACCTGCTGGACTTCCCCAGGTATTTCTTTAATTCTTTTATGGTGACGGTGCCCACCGCGTTTTTCACCGTGGTGGTGTGCTCCCTGGCGGCCTATGCGTTTACCCGGATGAATTTTAAGCTGCGCAATGCCATGTTCCTTCTGTATCTGTCCACGATGATGATACCGCAGGTGGTCCGGCTGATCCCCTCCTTTATCATTGTGAAGAATCTGCATATGCTCAACAGCTATGCGGGAATGATATTGCCCCAGATCGCCTGGTCGATTCCGTTCGGTACGTTTCTGATCCGTCAGTTCTTTCTGGGTATTCCGAAGGAATTAGATGAGTCCGCCAGGATAGACGGGGCGGGACATGTCCGGATCTTCCGGAGTATCCTTGTGCCGAATGCGGTTCCGGCCATGGTGACCCTGGCCACCTATATTTTCATCACCAGCTGGAACAATCTGATCTGGATGCTGGTGGTGGTGAGCAAGCAGGAGAAATTCACCATAACCCTGGGTCTGGCTACCATGACGGGGCCCAGCGTGGATTTCATACCTCCCTGGAATGAGATTATGGCAGCGACCCTGATCAGCATTCTGCCGGTATTTATCCTGTATCTGTTTTTCCAGAAATATTTTATCCAGTCGGTAGCCATGTCGGGGATCAAGGAGTAATGGAATGAGAGGATTAATCGTAACGAAGGAACAGGAAGTAAGACTTGTGGACGATATCCCCGCGCCGAAGATCGGGGAATATGAGGCGCTGGTAAAGATGAGCTGCTGCATGATCTGCAACGGTACGGACCGGGAGATCATACAGGGAAAGCTTGCCGAGGCACAGGAGTATCCGCTGGTACTCGGGCATGAGGGGGCCGGATACGTCATAAGAACCGGCGGCCGGGTCAGGAACTTCCGGCCCGGAGACCTGGTGGTCCGGCCGTGTCTAAAGGACGCGGGGAAATACAGAAGCGCCTGGGGCGGATTTGCGGAATACGGGATCGTGGTGGACTATGAAGCGCTGCGGGAGGACGGACAAAAGCAGCCGGATGATCGGTGCGGACTTACCCAGCAGGTCGTGCCCCCGGGAATCAGACCCGAACAGGCGTCCCTGATGATTACTTTAAAAGAGACCTTAAGCGCGGTGAGAAGGATCGGCCTGTCGGCAAAGGACCGCGTCCTGATCGTGGGGGATGGCCCGGTGGGGCTTTGTATGTTATATAACTGCCTGCTGTCGGGGATCCGAAGCGTAAGCGTCTTGGGCAACCGCACACAGAATCTGAGGCGTGCCCGGCAGATCGGGGCCGCGGACTGTTATGATAACCGGGATGAGGGAGAGCACAGAAGACTGGCGGCGGACTGGTCGGGCAGGCTTACCTGCTATATTGACACGGTGGGAAACCAGGAGACGATACAGCGGGGAATGCGTCTGACAGGAGAGGACGGTACGGTTGCGGTATACGGCCTGGGAAGCGGAGAACATCTGACACTTAACATGAGCGGGATAAGGAATCGGAAGCTCCAGTTCGTGCAGTGGCCGATCAATGAAGAAGAGAGAAAGACACACGGGTTCATAGCGGATGCGATATTATCGGGAAAAATAAATACCGATCTTCTGATCACCCACATTCTGCCGATCGGTGATTTTGAGAAAGGTTTTGATGCGATCCAAAAGAAAGAGGCCGTCAAGGTCGCGCTGACCTTCCCGTGAGTTCGGATGTAGAAAAAAGGAGTGAGAGAGCCAATGGCATCAGATTTTGCAACACACCGGGAGGCCATTTTAGAGGAATACGAGGAATATTATCGGGATTGCCCCTATGATGTCACGCCGGTAAAAGAGATTCTGGATCAGTGGTATGAGGAGGCAAAAGACCGGACCCCCTATGAGAGAAAAGCGCTCGTCTACCGGGCGGCGGCACAGCTGTGTGAGATCCGGATCTTCCGGCAGTCCCCCTTTTTCTTCGAGGTGAAGACAGGAAGAATCCGTAACAGCAGCCAGAACGGATTCCCGCCGGGCCCCGGCCTGGAGGGCTGGTATATGGATAAACAGATGCACTATGCCGAAGAGTTCCAGGAATGGATCAGGCCCTATCGGGAGCGCGACCTGATCTGGGGGGATATTTTTTCCGATCTTGCGCATCACAGCGTCGGTTATGACAATCTGCTGGCGAAAGGCTTAAAGGGATTCGTTCAGAAGGCACGGGAACAGATGGAAAAGCAGCCGTCCCCCGCGGCTCTGGGTTTTTACCGGAGTGTGATCGAGGGCTGCGAAGCGCTGCGGCAGATCGCGGGACGTTTTTCCGCGCTGGCGCAGGAGCTGCTTGCCGGCGAGCAGGATCAGGAGCTGCGGGATAATCTGTCGATGATCCGGGAGGCGGCGAAGCGGGTACCCTGGGAACCGGCGGAAAGTTTCTATGAAGCGCTGTGCGTTATCCTGTTCTTCAAAGAGATGATGACCGGCCTGGAAGGGGTGGCGGTGGCGGTCCTTGGACATTTGGACCGGCTTCTGGAACCCTATTATATACGGGACTGTGAGCGGGGAGAGCTGGACTATGAGAAGGCGAAGAACCTGATGGCCCATTTTCTGATCCATACGGACGCCAGATGGGACCTGACGGGAGACGAGTTCGCCTCCACCAACAACAGTCTGATCATCGGCGGCTGCGATCAGGAGGGAAATGTAATATACAATGACATTACCCGTATGATCCTGGAAGTCTACGATGAATACGAGCTGGTCAATCCCAAGATCCAGGCCAGAATCAGCAGCCGTCATCCGGAAGAATATTTTTCACGCACGGCCGCCATGATCGCCGGAGGAAAAAATGTATTTTCCTTCTTAAACGACGACGTCATCATCGCATCCAATGTCAGGATGGGAAAAGACTTAAAAGACGCCAGACTGTACTCGGCGGGAGGATGCCAGGAACCGGTGCTGGATAACACAGAGCTTAACTGCCGGGCGTTCCTGTATCTGAGCCTGCCCCAGCTGGTCAATTCCTTTTTCGACGATTCCCTGAACCTGTTCTTTGAGCGGGAGGATACGGGGTATGAGAAACCGGAGCATCTGGAAACCTTTGAGGAATTTTATGAAAATTATATCGCAAAATTAAAAAGTATCTATAAACGGCTGGTGGAGGTGTTGAACCATTACGGGGCATTTATGCGGGAATTCGATCCCTGCCCGCTCTTGTCCGCCACGCTGACCGGCTGCCTTGAAAAAGGGATCGACATGACCGAGGGCGGCGCTATTTATAATCCGACCAGCATGCCTTTGGTGGGAATCGGCACAGCCATCAATTCCCTGCTGGCTATCAAAGAGGTGGTCTATGACAAGCACATGCTGAGTCTTAAGGAGCTGGGAGCTTTATTGCAGAGTAATTTTGAGGCGGACCCCAGAATGCGGGAATATCTGCTGAACCGCTGTCCGAAATACGGTATGGATACACCAGAGGTGAATGCGTTCGCCGGGAGAATCTTCCACGATTTGGCCACAGCTACTTCCGGGCCCGTTAACAACCGGGGCGGCCGTTATGAGGCTTCTCTGTTCGTGTTCTATCTCTTTGACTGGATGAAAGAGCAGGTGGGAGCCACCAGCGACGGACGGCTGGCCGGAACGGCGCTGTCCCGGGGAATGAACCCGACGGATATAAGCGGTATCTCCAATACGGCCAACATTCTGCATACGCTAAAAAAGATCGATATGACGGATTATCCGGGAGCCGGCGTCCTGTACCTGGAGATGCCCCTGATGAAATCAGAACCCGGTACATCCTATTTGGCCCGGACCATGAAAGCTTTCCTGGAAGCGGGCGGCAGCGCGCTGGATCTGAATCTTTTGGATCCGCAGGTATTAAAAAAGGCCCGGGAGAATCCGGATGCCTATAAAAATATCGTAGTCCGCGTCTGTGGGTTCAGCGCTTATTTTACCTCACTGGACACCCATATCCAGGATGAAATTATCGGAAGGACGTTTGTCAATGGATGAGAACCTGTTCATCACACAAATACAGCGGTACAGTCTGCACGACGGCCCCGGCATCCGGACGACCGTGTTTTTAAAGGGATGTAATCTGTCCTGCCGGTGGTGTCATAACCCGGAGACACAAAAAAGCGGGCCCCAGATCCAGTACCTCCCGAATCGCTGCATACAATGCGGCGCCTGCCTGCAGGCCTGTCCGCAGAAGGCTTTGTACATAGAGGAAGGGCACATGAAAAGGAATGCCGGAAAATGTGCGGTCTGCGGCGCCTGCGCGAAGGTATGCTACCCGGACGCCACGAAAGTCATTGGAGAGAAGCTTGCGCTGCCTGCCCTTATGGAAACTTTGGAGGCAGACCGGGATTTATATGAGGATGGCGGGGGCGTGACCTTCTCAGGGGGAGAACCGATGCTGCAGGCCGGCGTGCTCAGCCGTTTTCTTCCCAGGATCAGGGAGGCGGGGATACCGGTAACCGTGGATACCGCCGGCTGTGTTCCTTTCGATTGGTTTGAACTTCTGCTGCTGGAGGTGGATCTGTTCTTATACGACATCAAGATGACGGATCCCCTTAAGCATAAAGAATTTACCGGGGTTTCGAACGAGCGGATACTGGATAATGCGGCCAGGCTCAGACGGGCCGGGAGCAGGCTCTGGATCCGTACTCCGCTGATGCACGGGGTTAATGACACGGAGGAGGACTTAAATGGGCTCCACCGTTTCCTGGAAGGTTTATCCGGGGTGGAGCGGCTGGACCTGCTGCCCTATCACGCCTATGGAAATTATAAGGCGGAAGGGATCGGTCTGCCTTCCCGGACATTTCAGACGCCTTCGGATGAACAGATGCGACGGATTCAGGAATATTTTTCAGATATCGCGGATGCAGTATCTATTATGTAAGAAACCGTGATACGAGCAGAGCGCTATAAGGAGGGACACTTTTGTTACGACATGAAGGAAATCATCTGGGGGATACCTGGTATTATGTAGAGGGGGATATCTGCCATTGTTATTACCTCACCTGCCCGGAGTCCGTGCCGCGTCATACGGATTGGGAGATCGCCCACGCCACCAGCAGGGACATGGTTCACTGGGAGCTGCAGGGTACGGTGTTGAGAAAGGGAGACGCCGGGGAGTGGGATGCCAACGGGATATCCACCGGTTCGGTGATCCGGTATAAGGGGATCTACTGGATGGCTTATACCGGTCAGTGGAACGGTCCTGTAGGAATGGTGGGTCTGGCCTCCTCAAAAGACCTGTATCACTGGGAAAAATGCAGCTATAATCCGGTTACCTGTCCGGATGATCATTATTATGCCATGAACGGCGCCGGTGTCAGGACTTTCTCCCACTGGAGGGACCCCTATCTGTTTACAGACGGGGATTACGCCTATCATCTGACCTGCGCCACAAGAAAGGGCGGGAGGCCGGATGCCTGCGGTACTGCGGGTTTGGCCAGATCCCGGGATATGGAACACTGGGAGCTGCTAAGGCCTATGGAGATCGAGGCGGTATGCCAGGAGATGGAGTGTCCCCAGATTCATCTGATAGACGGACATTATGTGCTGCTATTTTCCTGCTATGGCCTGCTTTTCTCGGACGAGTATGTGAGAAAATACGGACGCCGGCTGCGGCAGACCAGCTATTACATGATCAGCGATTCCATGTTCGGTCCCTACCGGTTCTGCAGGGAGTGGAAGCTGCTGCCGGATGATTTTGAGGATCCGGACCGCAACGTGCAGTATGCCAACCAGCTGGTGGAAAAGGGCGGCAGATGGTACCTGCTGGGGACAGTCTGGTCCGAACAGGGCGACTATATACCGGACCCGTTGGTTTATGAAATGAAGAACGGCGCCCTCAGGCTTATAGATGAACGGGAAAACGCATCCGGCAGAAACTATTTGGAAAAGCTGGAAGATGTTGGTATAATAACAGTATAATTTCTATCAGCAAAGGAGAATCAGATATGGCTGGAATTAAAGATGTGGCGCAGCTGGCCGGTGTTTCCGTCTCAACGGTTTCGCGGGTATTAAATAAAAGAGGTTATATCTCAAAAGAAACCTATGAGAAAGTATACCAGGCGATCGATCAGCTGGACTATCAGCCGAACCAGCTGGCCAGAAATCTGTACAACCGCCGCACTTATTTCATCGGCCTGCTGATTCCGGATGTTTCCCATCCTTTCTTTGCGGAGGTGGCAAAACGGGTCGAGCTGCTTTTATATCAGCATGGGTACAAACTGCTGCTGTGCAACACGAAGGAAAAGGCCAACCGGGAGCATGATTATCTCAACATGCTGCGTCAAAACAAGGTGGACGGAATCATCATCGGTACACATATGTTAAAGACCAGCGAGTATGAGAAGATCAGCCTGCCGGTGGTGGCTATCGATATGTCGCTTGGAGAGCAGATCCCCACGATCAGTTCGGATCATGAGAAGGGCGGCAGGCTGGCGGCCATGGAATTCGTGCGCAACGGCTGCAAGTGCGTGCTGAATATCGGAGGCAACACGGACGTCAAGACTCCGGCGCTGATCAGAAACCGGGTGTTTCAGGAACTCCTGGAAAAGCACCACATCCGGTGTATCAATTATGAACTGAAGGAAAATGAGTTTCAAAGAGGGGAATATTATCAGATTATCAACTCTTTGTTCGACCGCTATCCGGAAATAGACGGAGCCTTTTCCACCGACGTGGTGGTGGTCTATGCGGTGAAATGCGCGCTGGAACGGGGCATGCGGGTGCCGGAAGAATTCAAGGCGGTGGGCTATGACGGAGTGGATATCGCCAGAATGTTCCATCCGACCCTGACCCATGTGGCCCAGCCCTTTGATCTGCTGGCGTCGAATCTGGTGGATACCCTGATCCGCAAGATCGAGGGGGAAGAGATTACGGAAAATCGGATTCTCCCGGATGTGGAACTGGTCAGAGGGGGGACTACGTATTAGCGGGGGATGCTGTGCTGTCATATCCAGGAGAGGGAAATTTTATACATGCGGTGTCTCTATACATATGGTGTCTCCAAACATAAGGATGCCGCTTATGAAGTTTTCATATGTTGTTTTATAACGGGCCTGTGGAATCTCAGACTTAACCGTCTCCTGGATGGGATCTTTATTTGATATTGCCTTATATTCTTACCGGTCAGGGACTCCGTATGACCTTTGAATACTGTTTCATAGAAAATGTCCCGCCGGCTGGTTTATTTATCATCGTTCAGACTGCTGCTGTCTGGACTTTTTTTTTGTGTACATTTTTTCCCGGCCATGATCCGCGGATAAAATGGAAAAAATAAGAAAATATTTAGACATTAAAACAGAAAATCGTGTATAATAAAACATTGTCATGTGATTTCCGTGTGATTTTGACCGAAAAAAGTCGATAGTTGACATAAAGAATGTTAAATTTTGGAAATATATCGAAAAAATGACATTTTACGCATATTTCGATTGACAATAGGTTACATAAATTCATATAATGTAAAATGACAAAGTATTGATAATAAGGGCATGGAGAGTGATTTTGTGATGACAGGCTGGAAAACCAGAATAAAAGGATTGGTTCTCAGTCTTGCTGTTTGTATCATCGTGGGGGGAGCCTTTTATGTTTCGAATTTCTATAGTTCGGCTGCCACCACCGGCGTAGTGTCAATGCAGAGCAGTAATACTTTGAACGTGCGTTCCGGACCAGGGACAAATTACGGAAAGATAGGATCGCTGAACAACGGACAGTCGGTAAATATCCTCCAGGATATGGGAAACGGCTGGTATAAGATCGAATACGGCTCCGGGGAAGGATATGTGATCGCCAGCAGCATAGCGCTGACCGCGGTAGACGACGGCTACAAGCAGCAGCTTCTGGACGCAGGTTTTCCGGAGAGTTACTGTAACGCTCTCGCTTCTTTACATAGCCAGTATCCGAACTGGCAGTTCGTACCGCAGCAGACCGGGATGGACTGGAATTCCGTGGTGGCCGCGCAATGCGCAATCGGTAAAAATAACGTGGAGAACAGCAGTATTTCCTCCTGGAAATCCATCGAACCAGGCGCCTATGACCTGTCTTCCGGGCAGTGGGTGGGCCAGGACGGAGCCAGATGGGTAGCGGCGTCCGACGGCATCATCCGGTATTATATGGATCCCAGGAATTTTCTGGATTCCAAATACATATTCCTGTTCCTGCTCCAGTCCTTTAATGAGGGGGCGCAGAACACGGATGGCGTGAACCGGATTATTTCCGGTACGTTTATGGCCAATGGTTTTTCTGAAAACAGCCAGAATTACAGCTACGCGGATGTGCTGATGGAAGCCGGAAGGCAGTCGGGAGTCAGTCCATATGCGCTGGCCTCCGCTATTCTGACGGAACAGGGGAATGGGACTTCCCAGCTGATCTCGGGAACCTACCCGGGGTATGAAGGCTTATATAACTATCTGAATATCGGCGCCTATGACGACGGGAACCGGGACGCCGTGCAGAGAGGGCTTTGGTACGCCAGAGGCTTCGACAACGGCGATACCTCTTATAACCGGCCCTGGAACAGCCGCTATAAGTCCATCATTGGCGGAGCCCAGTTCTATGGTTCCCAGTATGTGGCGCGGGGACAGGACACCACGTATCTGAAGAAGTTCAATGTTCAGGGGGCGAGCCCCCATACGCATCAGTATATGACCAGTATCTACGGCGCGGCAAATGAAAGCGCGAAACTTTCAAACGCCTACGACCAGCTGAAGGATATGGCGCTGGTATTCAAGATTCCGGTATATTCCAATATGCCGAACACCGTGTGCGCCAAGCCTACCGGAGATGGGAATCCGGTCAATCTGCTGAGCAATATCGAAGTCAGCGGATATGGCTTATCCCCTTCCTTTAATATTTATACGACGCAGTATTCCCTGGTCGTGGATGATCCGGTGGCGGCAGTGAACATAAGCGCAAGCACCTATGATTCGTCGGCGCGGATCCTGAGCGGAACCGGCAGCGTAGCCCTGAAGGAGGGCATGAATACCGTGCAGATCACGGTGCAGGCCCAGAATGGTACGACGAGAACCTATACGCTGAATATCGCCAAGAGCGGCGGAGGTACGGCAGAGAATCCGGGCGGAGAGAATCCTCCGGCGGGCAATGTAACCAAGGGGGATGTGAATCAGGATGGTTCCATCGATGTGCTGGATCTGGTAAGGGTACAAAAGGCGATTATCGGCTTGACCACTTTGAACGCCGACCAGTTTGCGGCAGCGGATGTGAACGGAGACGGGACTGTGGATATCATCGATTTGATTCGGATTCAGAAGCATATATTAGGGATACAGTCATTGTCGTAGGACAGGAGAGGAGAATACTATGAAAAAATTATATCAGGTGCTGGCGGTTGCCATGGTCTGCTGCCTGGTGATCCCCTGGTTTCCTTCCAGGGTGCTGGCAGCCAGCGGAAACCTGCAGGTTTCCGGCGGAAGCTGTAATGTGGGCCAGACTGTAAGTGTCAGTGTAAAGGCGAACGCCGCGGACGGAGATATCGCGGCAATGGATGTGACGCTGTCCTATGATGCGTCGCTGTTAGAATACCAGAGTTCCAGCGTGAATGCTTCGGGAGGTTCCGGAAGCGTCCATCTGGTGGCGCAGAACAGCGCGCCGGGACAGACTTCCCTGGGTGCCACCGTTACCTTCAAGGCCATCGCGCCCGGGAACGCCTCGGTGAATGTTTCGAATTACAAAGTGGCTAACTTTAATGAAGAAGTGCTGGACATCGGGCAGCCCGGCGGCGCTTCCGTATCCGTCACATCCCCCGGGGGCGGAGATAACGGAGGCGGAGGCGGCGGAAACGGCGGCGGAGATAATGGCGGCGGTGACGGCGGCGGATCTGAAAAGAAATCCGCCAACAACCAGCTGACCTCCCTGAAAATATCTCCGGGAACCCTTTCCCCGTCCTTTACCGGATCCAGAACCAAATATACGGCTACGGTACCCAAGGGAACGAAGACGGTGGCGGTCAGCGCCAATCCGATGGAAAAAGAAGCGGAAGTGGTGTCTATCGACGGTACCGAGCTGAGCAATGGCAAAACCACGATTAAAATCATCGTGCGCGCTCCCAATGGGAACGAAGCCACTTACAGCATCGCGGTAACGGAAGAGACTAAGAGCCAGGAGACACCTACGCCGACGCCGACTCCGGATGAGGAACAGCCGAAAGAAGATGATACGCTGGAAGCGGCGGTCGGATCTGAGATCCGTCTGGTATCCGAAAAATTTACGGATGAGGAGATTCCCCAGGGCTTCGAACCCTACACGTCCAGCTATAAGCAAAAAGAGATAAAAAGCGCCAAGATGACCAACTCCGATATGGAATTGCTGTATCTGGTGGATGAGAATAAGGAAAACGGCAGATTTTATATCTATAACCCGCAATCCGAGACATTTTCAAACTTTATTCAGATACCGATCGGACTTTCTCCGGAAGAGGGTGGATTCCTGATCCCTATCCCGGCGCCGGATCCCTCCCAGGTTCCCCAGGGATATGAGCAGATCCAGGTCGAGCTGGACGGAATAGCGGTGGAAGGCTATCAGGTAAGCCAGACAGAAGTACCCCAGGAGGGAGCGGGGGATGCAGAACCGGCTCCGACGGACCAGCCTGATGCCAATGCGGACGGTGACGGAAGCGGTAATTCCGATGACGGCGGTGGGGATGCCGCGGCAGATGGGATTCTGAACCGGTTGACAGCCATGTTCGGCCCTATGACCGTGTATGCCACCGAGGCCCAGGACTCCGGCAATCCGGAAGACGGCGAGGGCAGTGAGGAACCGGAGAATCCGGAAGATGGCGCTGTGCCGGCCTCTGATTCGGCCAGTTCTTATCAGCTGATCTATGCGATGGATAATAATGGCCTGGAGGACTGGTATTCCTTTGACCCGGTCCAGCAGACGTTCCAAAAATATGTCCCCGCGGCAGTAGCCGACACGGGATCGAATGACGATACCGCAGCGGAACTGGCGGCGCTTCAAAAACAGATGGGTATCAACAAGGATGAGGCAGACGCCAAATTGGCGGCCCGGTTTAAAATCATCTGTGCGCTGATCGTTCTGGCCGTACTTCTGCTCTTCGTTGTCATCAACCTGATTCTGAAGGTGAACCGGATGAAACGCGGAGATGATTGGGAAGACGACGATGATTTCGACGACAAAGATTATGACGAAATGGAACCGGATGATGACAACTGGCTGGAACAGCTTCCGATGTCGGAAAGAATCATGAAGAAAACTCAGGAAGGGTTAAGGGATAACCGGACGCCCAAGTTGGTGAAGCCGGATATCAGGGAGCTTACGCCTCCTTCATATGAAGATACCGAATCCGAACCGTCACAGGATACTTCCGGCGCGGAAAGGACGAAAGAGCGGAGAACATCCCAGACTTCCGAAGCGTCCCACCCGACCCGGGTGTCACGCAGTGCATCCAAACCGGCGAAAAAAGAGCCGGTGGTATTGGACGATGAGGCTCAGATTATGGATGCGGTTGAAAAACTGATGAATGAGAGCAAAGATGATCTGGACGATCTGGATATTGATCTGGATGTGCTGGATCTGGACGATGATGATTTTTAATAATTAGGTATCGTTTCGTATAAATGCATGAAATAAGACTGCTGCGACTTTCCACTTACAGGCTTTTGTAAGCTGTGGGGACAAGTCGCGGCAGTCTATTTAATTATCTTTTTGGTTGCGGATCATCCTAAATAAAAACGGGCGAATCCTTAGAATCACGAGGTTGAGAAAGAAAATATATCCTATAAACCATTATCGGTGTAGGAAAATACTCCAAGTCCGGGGATAAATTTCTGTTTAATTTCAATGGAGGCCTCTCCCTTCAGACCGGCGAATTCCATTTTATAATCAAAAGATTCCGGATTTTCTAAAATCTCGTCGCACGAAGTTAACAGAACCGGCAAAAGATCGCCGGACAGGCCAACGGGGCCGTGCTGGGGAAAAATTGTGTCAAACTGGTCTTGATATGCCATAAGTTTGATTAAATTACTCCGGAAGGTGGTGATGTTCATATACTCCCCGAAATACGAATTAAAATCATTGGGGTTGGGGCCGACCCCCACATTCGTTCCGGTGCTGACGATATCATCGCCGGAAAAGAAGATACGGTTCTGCTTATCCAGATAGCCGCAGTGTCCGGGCGTGTGTCCGCCAAGCCATACAGCCTGGATCTCATAGCCGCCACCCAGATCGAAGACATGCATATCTTCGAAGCATACGATCTGATACTTTTTAAATTCCGGCAGATCCGCCCGGTCAAATTCCAGCCATCTGCATCTGCCATTCTCATCAAACAGGTAATCCCAGATGTGGGAATCCTGTGCTTCCAGATACGGGAGTTCATATTTGTGGCAGTACACGGTGTCAAACCGGCAGTTTCCGTAAGCGTGATCACAGTGATTATGCGTGTTTACTACGATCAGAGGTTTGTTTCCCGTAAGTCCGTCCACCAGCGCTTTGGTATCCCCCAGTCCATAGGCGGTATCGATCAGCAGGGCTTTTTCGGGGCCTATGATAAGATGCATGAATACGGCGCCGCCGGCATCGCAGTTTTCCGTAAACAGGCTGTAGACATTGTCGCGCAGATGATACACTTCCACATACGGATCGATGTCATAGATCTTTTTTGTTCTGTTGAACTTGCGAAATTCCTCCATATATGCCTCTGTGGTAAAATCCCTGGAACGGGTAACCCCATTATGTTTGACCGCTTTCAAAGCTGAAAGTTCTTTCCAATCCTTTTTTCCCATATAACCGCTCCTTTCTGCCGATTCCTGATTATATTTGATTTTTCTTCAACCGGATACCTGCAATTCTAATTATATTTTTCGCGCAAAACGGTTTCAAGTGGACATTTCGTATATTATGTTCTGATTTTCATGCACTCTTAACCGGTTGTCTTGAAAAAGAAAAATTCGTCGTGTAAAATAGGAAACTGTTTCATGGCAAGTCATGCGAAGATACAAACGAACAGAGCGGGAGAGGGGAAGATGGCGTGGAAAATAAGAAAAGTATGATACAGGACATGACGACGGGCAGTGTGGCCGGACAATTGATGATTTTTGCCGTGCCTCTTTTTCTGTCGAATTTGCTGCAGGCGGTTTACAATATGGTGGATATGATCATTGTGGGGAATTACGTGGGCAGTGTGGGGCTCGCGGCCGTATCCGTAGGGGGAGATATCCAAGCGCTGCTGGAATTTTTGTCCATGGGTTTTTCCACTGCGGGACAGATCATGATCTCCCAGTATATCGGGGCAAATCAAAGGCAGAAGATCACCGGACTGATCGGGACAATGTTTTCCTTTCTTGCCCTGTGCGCGGCCGGTATGAGTATCTTATGCTTTTTGCTGAGAAAGCCTATTCTGACGTGGTTAAATACGCCTCCGGAAGCCTGGAATTATGCTTATGCTTACGCGCTTACCTGTATGGCGGGACTGATTTTTACTTATGGATATAACGCGGTCAGCGCTATTTTAAGAGGCATGGGAGATTCAAAGCGGCCGTTTTTATTTATCGCTATAGCGGCTGTTCTGAATGTATTTCTGGATCTTCTGTTTGTGGCAGCTTTTCATTTGGAGGTGTTCGGAGCGGCGCTTGCAACAGTCTTGAGCCAAAGCGTAAGCTTCCTGTGCTCTGTGATTTATTTATACAGGCGAAAAGAAGCGTTCGGTTTTGATTTCCGATTGCGCAGTTTTAGAATCGATCCTGGGATATTAAAGCAATATGTGGCGCTGGGAGTTCCGCTGGCGATTCAGACCGCATCCGTACAGATCTCCAAAATGTTCGTGAGCTCCTGGATCAATTCCTACGGATACATCATAACGGCGGTCACGGGCATAGCCAATAAACTGAATGTGGTATTTGGCTTCTGCACCAACTCGATTATGACCGGGGGTGCGGCTATGATCGGGCAGAACATCGGAGCAAAGGAATATAAACGGGTCAGCCGCGTTATTTTTGTTTCTTATGCGATCACAACGGTTCTGGCTTCCCTGTTTTCCGTGGTTTTGATGATCGCGCCGACGCCGGTCTTTCGGATATTCACGGAAGAGGAAAGCGTACTGAAGGTATGCCTCACCTACATCCCCGTAGCGATACTGATGTTCTTTGGAAATGCCCTGCGAACCCCGAACAGCGCGCTTATCAATGGTTCCGGTAATTCCAGGCTGAATCTGAGCGTGGCGCTTCTGGACGGGATCATTGCCAGGATAGGTCTTGGACTCCTTCTGGGGCTTTACTTTAAAATGGGGTACGAGGGATTCTGGTACGGAAACGCATTAGCCGGGTTTGTCCCATTTTTTATCGGAAGTATTTATCTGCTCTCCGGGCGGTGGAAGAAAGAATAAAAACGCAGATTTTACAAAACATCCCCGGCGGTACTCTTATGCATCTGCCGGTACATTGTGGGCGTAACCCCATTCAGGGCCTTGAAGAATTTGCTGAATTCCCGCACGTCTTCGGTAAAGCCGATGTGGCAGGCGACTTCCGAAATATTAAGATTTGTAGTTTTAAGCAATTTGCAGGCGACGATGTTCTTCTGATCTTTTACAAATCGTGTAAAATTTACTCCTGTCTCGCGCTTGAAGAGAAAGGAAAAATAACCGTTGGATAAGTGCACATATTTTGCGGCATCTTCGATGGTTATTTTTTTGTCTATATTTTGCTTGATAAACAGCAGCGCTGAGGTTACCGACGGAGAATATTTTTTATTGATCTGCTGGGAGATATTGTTAAGCAGATCCGTACACTGGGTATGCAAAACGGTATGGTGCCTTTGGAAAGTCGTACACAGATGCAGATAATAGGAGATCTCATCGAAGATCAGAGCCGGGTCGGTAAATTCGGAGATGGTATCCCAGTACATCTCAAATATGGAGGCGATGATTTCTTTGACAAATACCCGGGCTTCGTGACTGACTAAAATATGCTGCGGAAGATTATAAAAGCGGCGGAGGGCGGCTGAAAATTCCGCAGTGTCAAGCGATTCCACAGCTTCCTTCGCCTTAGCGCCCACCGGCTTGAGCTTGCTTTGGATACCGGTGTGATCCAGGGAACCGGGTTTCCAGAAGATGACCTTATTCACCCCGTAAATAATCCGGGACCATTCCGCATCCCTTACCTGTTCTTTGATTTGCCAAACATCGCAGGGATCGGTGACGGTTGCGCTTACACAGATGGTCAGATCCTTTCCGCTTCGGGGTTTGATCTGGCTGCCGATCAGCTGGTAAAGCTCCAGTATCCTGATCTCTACCAGATTGTGCCGCTCGTTGACGTAGTTGAGCAGGATCATGATGCCGTCGCTTTTATTTTCCAGAATGATGTCGGCGCAGATATCCTGAAAGTGTTTTAAAACGAGACTGTGTACCTGGCGGAACATCTTCGGGTTACTCATATTGATCCGTTCGAAAGAGTTGGGAAAATCAAATTTTATAAAGAGCATCTGGAACAGGCCCATGGCAAAGTTTGTGCTGTACATGCTGTTGACCTGTTCTAATGTTAAAGATTTATTCTTTAAGATCTCCGCTCCCTGATCATTGATATAAAACAGCCTGGTGGTACTGTCTTTGAACAGGGCGTTTGTCTGGGAGTCCACGGCATAAGCCAGGGAAGCCTTCAATTCCCCGGGATCGATCGGGAAGATCAGATAATCGGAGGCGCCTGCTTTTACCGCTTGATATACGGACTCAAAGCTCTGCCCGCCGAAGACCAGAAACTGAGTCGTACTGCCGGGGTTATTTTTCTCCTGCCGGATGATGGGGAAACAGTCTGAATCCGACAAACGCGAGCCGGTGATCACAATATCCGGGGAACTAATCCGTATCAGCTGATCCAACTCCCGCACACTTGTGGGAGAACCGATCAGCTCAAACTCAAATCCGCTGTTTGAGACCAGTTCTATGATAGAAGTACAGATTTGCGGGTCCTCAGTGGCAACGATCATATGTATCTTCATAACATCCCCCTTTTCCAACATAATGGAACATCCGCTCATGGTGCAATCAGAAAAACATGAAAATTGGAACATATTATATCCTATGGGTACTTGAAAAGGTTTTGGACAAAAAATATAATGAACATTATAAACGAAAAGAAAATTTGTTCAAAATTATAGGTAAAAATACAAGAAAAGCAAATATATTATTCAAAAAATGAAGAAAAAAAGAATGATATTGTGCATTTAAAGTAAAAGTATTTTTCTGTAATGTGCAGATTTTCTTGTTGGGCTAATTTTAGCACAGGTTTCGTCATATTGCAATGACAAGTAACACCATAAGAAAGGATGGAAAAAGAAAGATGACTATGAAAAAAGTAATGGCATTACTGCTTACCGCCACTATGCTTACCGGTATGTTGACCGGCTGTGGCGACAAGGCTTCGGAGAGCGCTGCGGATGGAAAAAACCAGGAATCCGCATCCTCAGCTTCCCAAGGAAGCGACTCGGCGGCTCCCTCCTCCTACGACGGGGAACAGGTAGCCTATATCAGCTGCGGGGACGGGGACCCGGGAACTCTGGATCCGCTGGCGGCCATGTCCTCCTCGCGCCATGTCTGCATTATGGAAGTCTGTGAGAGGCTATTCGGCTATACGGAGGACGGCGATTTGTATGGAGTGCTGGCAAAGGATTACGAACGGGACGGCCTGACCTACACCGTAAACCTATATGATTACATAACGGACTCTGCGGGCAATCAGATGACCGCTTCTGACATCGTATTCTGCCTGGACAAGATGGTGGAAAAGGGAAATACAAGCGCGTTGAATTTTGAAAAATATGAGGCCACCGGTGATTACACCGTCGAGATTACGGTCAACAACAATAATGTGGCAACGTTTGAAAACAGTATTGCCGGATTATATTTTGTCACACAGGCGGCGTACGAAGCCAGCTCGGATGATATGTCGGTAGATCCCGTCGGCACCGGCCCTTACAAAGTAGATGCTTATGAAACGGGTTCTACCCTGACCCTGGTGAAAAATGAGAATTATTGGCAGAAGCCGGAGCTGTGCAAAGCACTGGAACAGCAGGCCAATACAGAAAAAATCGTCTATTCCATGATTACGGAGGCGGCCCAGATCGTAGTCGGCCTGGAGACCGGAGCGTTGGATTTCGCGTTTGTGGATTTTTCAGCGGCGGAGAGATTCGGAGAAGGCGGCGAGGCTGCGAATCACTTCTGCGCCGAGGCAATTAAGACCTGGGGCGGCAACGCGCTGTTCTTCAATATGTCGGATAAGAGCGTGTTCAAAGATAATATCGCGCTGCGAAAAGCGGTGCTGTACGGAATCGACCGCCAGGCCATCATAGACGGCGTGTTCGAGGGTCACGCGATCAATCCCAAGACTTACGGCCAGACCCGCTACCCCGACGCAGATCCCAATTGGGATAATGAGGATTATTTTGAATATGATCCGGACTACGCCAAAGAGTGTCTGAAAGAAGCAGGATATGCCCCGGGCGAATTGTCCCTGAAGCTGATGTTCCCTACCAGCTCATACTGCAATTCCATGGCGGAGATCATCCAGGCTTACCTGGATATGATAGGAATTAAGGTGGAAGTCCTGTCCTATGAAAATGCCCTGTACAACAGTTATAAAACGGATCCCACCCAGTACGATATGATGTTCAACGGTTCCGGCGGCCCCGGCACCATCACCCGGATCTGGAACAACCAGCTGAATAAGAATATCTACACGTCGGACGGCGCTTACTGCGCGGGCTTCCTGAATGATCCGCATCTGCAGGAGCTGGTGGAGACCGCCAGCAATGTGGATACCAACTCAGTGGAAACCACCAGCGCGGTGCATGATTATCTGATCGATCAGGCCTATCTGATGCAGCTTTATGTAGAAGAAAAATGTGTGGTATACAATACGGACAAGATTGTGAAAATGTGTACCAATATTGATGCCAGACAAGTTCCTGGTGCAAGCATCTACGTTTGGAACTAAACGCTAACGCGGTGTACGGTTTAGGCGAACGGGGACCGTACACCGCATGATTGCAGAAAAAAGATTAGGAGTAAAGAAATGGGAAAATACATATTCAAAAGAATATTAATGTTTATTCCTGTTGTTCTGGCAGTTGGAATTCTGATTTTTACGATCATGTATTTTGTGCCGGGAGATCCGGCAAAAGTGGTCGCCGGAGCGGAGGCTTCCGAAGAGCAGCTTCAGGCGGTAAGGGAACAACTGGGCCTGAACCAGCCCTATATAGTGAGGCTGGGCAACTTCTTAAGTGATACGTTCTTGCACTTTGATTTTGGCGAGTCGTATATTACAGGCGTCAAAATATCCGATGAGCTGATGAGACGGCTGCCCCGGACGCTGACGCTTGGGGTTACCACCTGGCTGTTGACGGTGCTGCTTGGAGTGCCGTTAGGGGTGGCTGCCGGTGTGAATCAGAACAAATTCGGAGACCGGTTCTGTATGTTCGTGGCCTTGTTCGGAGTCTCCATGCCGCCGTTCTGGCTGGGCCTCATGCTGGTACTGCTGTTTTCGCTGAAACTTGGGTGGCTGCCATCCAGCGGTATCGGGGGACCCCAATATTACATTCTGCCGTGTATCGCCGGTTCCTTCGGCGGGATGGCCTCCAATGCCAGGCAGGCACGCTCCGCCATGCTGGAGGTTATCCGTTCCGACTATATCGTGACGGCGAGGGCCAAGGGAGTGTCCAGGCGTAAGGTGATCTATAAGCACGCGCTGCCGAACGCGCTGTTCCCGATTCTGTCTACTGCAAGCGTGGGACTGGCCCATGTATGCGGCGGGTCGGTGGTGATTGAAACCGTATTTGGAATACCCGGTATCGGCTTATATCTGCTGACAGCCGTGAACTCCCGTGATTACCCGATCATCCAGGCTTGTGTGATCATACTGGCGGTAGTTTTTGCTGTGATCATGCTCATTGTGGATATTCTGTATGCTTTCATTGATCCGAAGATCAAATCCAAATACATCGGAACGAAAGCGGCAAGGAGAAAAGCAGATGCATAGAGAAGACAAGGTAAAAAAGATAAAGAAAACAAGCGAGTTTAAAACATTCCTGAGACGTTTACGGAAAAATAAACCGGCCATGTTCGGAATCATTATATTCTTTACCCTGGTAGTGCTGGCAATCCTGTCCCCGGTGATCAGTCCCTACGGGTACGAACAGATCGATATGACCAGCAAGCTACAGGGACCTTCGGCCGCTCATCTGTTTGGCACGGACCAGCTGGGACGGGATCTGTTAAGCCGGATTCTGTATGGAGGGCGTTACTCGTTAAGCCTGGGTATCCTGTCCATCGGACTGGCTTTGCTGATCAGTATCTTCCTGGGCAGTTTCTCCGGATTCTTCGGCGGCTGGGTGGACAGCCTGATTATGAGAATCCTGGATGTGATCCAGTCCATTCCCTCGATTCTGATCGCGATTATTATGTCGGCGGTGCTGGGGTCCGGGTTTGTAATGACGATCATCGCCCTGGCTATACCGTGTGTATCCGGCTATGCCCGAGTGCTGCGCGCACAGTTTTTGCAGATCAGCCAGGTGGAATATGTGGAAGCGGCTACTTCTTTATCCTGCAGCAAATTTAAGATTATGATGAAGCACATTCTGCCGAACGCCTGGGCGCCTCTTATTGTGTCCGCCACCATGGGCGTGGCAACTACCGTGCTGAATGCGTCCGCGCTCAGTTTCATTGGTCTGGGAATCCAGTCGCCCACGCCGGAATGGGGGGCTATGTTATCCGCCTCCAGAGACTATATGCGGGACTATCCCTATATGGTCATCATTCCCGGGATCTTTATTATGATCACCGTACTGGGACTGAATATGTTCGGTGACGGAGTCAGGGACGCGCTGGACCCGAAACTGAAAGATTGACGGAGGATATAAGATGAGCGAAAACAATATATTCTTAAAGGTACGGGATCTGGCGGTGGAATATACTTCCGACGGCAAAGTGATCCACGCGGTAAACGGCGTCTCCTTCTCCATCGACAGAGGTAAAACGCTGGCGCTGGTGGGAGAGACCGGTGCAGGGAAAACGACAATCGCCAAATCGATTCTGGGGATTCTGCCGGACCGTGCGGCCAGGATCAGGAAAGGCCAGATATACCTGGATGGAACGGATCTTCTTAAAGCAAGTGAAAATGAGATGTTAAAGATCCGCGGCCGAAAGATCTCCATGGTGTTTCAGGACCCGATGACCGCCCTGAACCCCATTATGAAGGTGGGAAGCCAGATCGCGGAGACGATCCGCATCCATGATGCGGTTTCCAAAAAAGAGGCAAAAAAGAAAGCGGCGGATATGCTGAACCTGGTGGGGATTCCCAGGAACAGGTACAATAACTACCCGCATGAATTTTCCGGCGGTATGAAACAGCGGGTGATTATCGCCATGGCATTGGCGTGCCGTCCGGAATTACTTTTGGCGGATGAACCGACGACGGCTCTGGATGTGACGATACAGGCCCAGGTGATCAAGATGATCAAGGATCTGCGGGACCAGTTCAACATGGCGCTGATATTGATTACCCATGACCTGGGAGTCGTGGCGGATATCGCAGATGATGTGGCGGTGGTCTACGCAGGGGAGATCGTGGAGTATGGGTCAAAAGAAGATATCTACCTGCATCCGAAGCATCCTTATACGAAAGCGCTATTTAACGCCATACCGAATCTGGAAACGGACGTGGACCGTCTGGAGAATATAAAAGGACTTCCTCCTGACCCTGCACAGCTGCCGGAAGGATGCTGTTTCTCGCCGCGCTGTACCTATGCGCTGGAGGCGTGTACGAGGGCGAAGTCTGCGCTGGCCACGGTGGAAAACAGACATTGCTGCAGCTGTTCGCGGTGGAAGGAGATCGATGGGGGGAATGGGCATGAGTGATACACTGATCGAAGTAAAACACCTGAAAAAATATTTTGACGTGCCGTCCGGACAGCTTCACGCGGTGGACGATGTGTCCTTTAAGATAGAAAAAAAGAAAACGATGGGGATAGTAGGAGAGTCTGGCTGCGGAAAGTCTACGCTTGGAAGGACGCTGATCCATCTGCTGGAAAGCACAGATGGTTCTATTTTCTTCGAAGGCCGGGATGTGACGCGCTTAAACGCAAAGGAACTAAACGAATTCCGGCATCAGGTTTCCATTATCTTCCAGGACCCCTATTCTTCGCTGAATCCCAGAATGACGGCGGAACAGATGATCGCGGAGGCTCTTAAAATAACAAAACGCTGCAAAAAGGATCAGATAGAAGAGGAAACCCGCCGGATATTCGATATGGTGGGACTGGACCGGAGATTCCTGAAATCTTACCCCCATGAGCTGGACGGAGGACGCAGACAGCGTGTGGGGATCGGCAGGGCTCTGGCCATCAATCCGAAATTTATCGTCTGTGATGAGCCGGTATCGGCACTGGACGTATCCATACAGGCTCAGATTTTGAATCTGTTAATGGACCTGCAGGAGCAGGTAGGGCTGACCTATGTATTTATCACGCACAACATGTCTGTGGTCCGCCACATTTCGGATAATATCTGTGTCATGTATCTGGGACAGCTGATTGAGACCTGCCCCACCAAAGAGCTGTTTACGACTCCTCTGCACCCGTATACAAAGGCGCTGCTATCCGCGATTCCATCCACAGATATCACAAAACAAAAGGAACAGGTACTGATGAAGGGAGAACTGACATCCCCTATTAATCCGGTTCCCGGATGCCGGTTTTATGCCAGATGCGATCATTCATGTGAAAAATGCCTGGAGCCCCAGAGCCTTCAAGAGCTTCTGCCGGAGCACTTTGTCTCCTGCTGCAGGGCCCGGGAACTGAATCAACTGTGAGGATGATAAAAATGGATTTTAGCCAGGAATATTTAAATAATCAAGTGTGGGAGGATCAGCCGCTCTCCTTCGGGCTGCCGATGCAGATCCTGGAGGATGGAAGAGAGATAAAGGCGGTCACCTATACGGAACCCGAGGGCCATGTGCTGTTTCGGCTTTACGCGCCCGGGGCGGCAGATGTCGTGATCTGCTGCCGGTATTCCAGAGGCCATGAGATTCGGATACCGCTAAAAGCCGGGACGGACGGCCTGTTCGAGGGGATTCTCCCGAACCGGGAGGTCTATGGGGGCGCGCAGGTGGTCCGGGTCTTTATGGATCAGCAGGAGATCTTATCCCCGTACCTTCCGGTCTGCTGGGTGGGCAACCGGCCGGCTAATTTTATCGAGATCCCTTCTGCTGCCGGGGAAGATATCTGCATTCAGGCGGTACCCCACGGCGCGGTAGTTCGGGAAATCTTCTGGTCGGAAACGCTTAAGAGCTTCCAAAGATGTATGATCTACACGCCTCCGGGCTATATGAATTCGGAAGAAACCTATCCGGTCCTGTATCTTCTGCACGGAGGGACCTGCAACGAACTGGACTGGATCTATTCCGGAAGACTGCCGTATCTGCTGGATAACCTGATTGCGGGAGGAAAGATCGCACCGTTTCTCGTGGTCATGAACAATGGAATGGTCCGCCATGAACAGACACAGGCGGTCTGGGATGATGCACTGGAACAGATGCTGGTGCGTGATAACATACCGTACATAGAGAACCGCTACCGGGTCAGCACCGGCAAGTGGAACCGGGCGATCGCAGGATTGTCCATGGGCGCTTATATGACAAATGATATCGGTTTTCGCCATCCCGAGCTGTTTGGCTATATGGGGCAGTTCACCGCTTGTATGACCCACAAAAAAGATTTTCCCAATTATAAACGTCCCTATCACAAGGCAATGGCGGAGGCGGTCCAAAATCCCGAGGCGTTTGCCGGAAACTACAAAGTGTTTTTCCGGTCCACCACGCCGGAGGAAGATTATTTTGAGTACTTTGAGGCGGATGACGAGATCTGCAAAAATGCGGGAATCGATAAGCTGCCATGCAGTTATCGCATTGTATTCCCGGAGAATACCAGTAAAATAGACAGCTGGAGAATGGGACTTCGTGATTTTGCCCAGCTGATCTTTTGAATCCGTTATGCAAGAACCGGTCATTTCCATAGAACCGGGTAAAGAATAAATGAACGAAAGGAAATAGATAAAAGATGGATAAGAAAACAATCGGAATTGGTTTACTAGGAGCCTGGCAGGATCATATCTACCGGTTTGCAGAAACAATCGTTAAAAATGGAGATGTAAAGGCGGACAGTTTCCGGCACTGGAAGAACAGCACTTACGAAGACTGCCGGCTGGTCGCCGCCTGGGATAACAAGGAGGAGAGGGGAAAAGCCCTGGCAGATGCGTTTCAGATCGACTTTGAGCCTGATCTTAACAAATTCCTGTCCAATCCCTGTATCGACGCGGTCATCATCTGCTCCGAGACAGCCAATCATGCCGCCCACATTATAGCCGCCGCCAACGCGGGAAAACATATATTTGTGGAAAAGTCACCGTTTGCAGATCTGGAAGGAGCTTATCTGGCCAGAGATGCGGTCAAAAAAAGCGGGGTGCATTTCATGGTGTCTTCCCCTATGGAAAAGCCCAGAAACCGGTTTGCTAAAAATCTGGTAGACGAAGGAAAATTGGGGACGATTACGGAAGTACGCTTCCGCCTGTACAGCGAACACGGCAACACTTTAACAGAACCCGTTGGTATTTATAATAAGGAAGAAAACGGCGGTGGAGTCATGAATGATTTTGGCCAGCACGGAGTCCATGTCACCAGTTGGTTCCTGGGAAAGCCGGTCAGTGTATCCGCTCAGTTTGACTACACCACTGAATTTGCAAAAAAATATAAGACGGAGGATAACGTAGTGGCCGTCTATGAGTTTGAAAATGGAGGGATAGGTATCGTAGAGGCCGGATGGGTAGCTCAGGCCCACGACTGTGTGCTGGATGTCTGCGGAACCAACGGAACCGTACATATCATTGGCGATGACGTAACCTTCTACGAGAACGGAGAAAAAGACGTTCATGACGATGTGAAATATCTTCTGCAGGGTGAAAACTGGATTCATGTTCCCAATACGGAGCTTCCTGAAAAAATTCTCTACCCGCTGCGGCATTGGGTCGACAACATTATAAACAACACGCCGGATGACCGTCAGACTATTGATGACGCCGTCCTGTGGACTGAGATGATCTGCGCCGCTTACCGCGCCGCCGATAAAAATGAAATCATTTTATAAAAAGGAGCGAAACAATGATTCGTCAAGTAGTGCTAATGAAACTTAAAGAAGAAGCCGAACATGCGACCAGTGAACACAACGGCAGGCTTATTCAGGAAGGTATGAAACGCCTGGAGGGAGTCATTGAAGGCCTGGACTCCGTACAAGTCTGGTTAGGCCTGGAATTCGACCGCAAATACAACGTATGTATCGTCAATGACTTTGTATCACGGGAAGCTATGGAAGCCTATGGGGCTCATCCTGACCACCAGAAAATGCGGACCTTTATTCATAAAGTAGTGGAAGACGACCGGCCTGCATTTAATTGTATCTTGTAAACCTGGGATAAAAATCAGCTCTATATAAAATAAATCGTACAATCAGACATTGGCCCGGGGAACTACTGGCAGAACCACCTTTTCCCCGGGTCAAAGACTGAAGGAAAGAAAATGGTATAACAATGAAAACAAACCGTCTATTAGATTCAGAAACACATACAGATCTATATCAGGAAAAAATAAAAACGGATAAAATATGGAATCCACTGTTTACAACCGTATTTGTCGCGAATATCATAATGAACCTGGGCCTGCAGATGACAAACGCCATCATATCCAAATACGCGGACCATCTCGGCTCAACCGCCACCATAACCGGACTGGTCACCAGTATCTTCGCGGTAACCGCACTCATTTTCAAACTGGTTTCCGGTCCGGCAATTGACACCTATAATAAAAAATATATTCTGATGTTCTCCATGTGCATACTCATGATCGCACAGATCGGTTACTGCTTCTCCGGCACCATTCCCCTGCTTATCCTGTTCCGGCTCATTCAGGGAGCAGGTCTGGCATTTTCCGTTACCTGCGCCCTGGCCCTGGCCGCGGACGCACTGCCGCCGGAAAAATTTGGAACCGGGATCGGCTATTTCTCCCTGGGCCAGGTAGTAGCCCAGGCGCTGGGACCGACTATCGGCCTCCTGCTGCTGGAGCTTGTGGGGTATAACACTACGTTCATAATCGGAGCCGCCGTCATGTTCTCCGGCATTCTGGCTGCCACCCGCATCCGGGCCACCCACACGACCACGAAGAAATTAGTCATTAATCTAAAAAGCGTCATAGCCAAAGAAGCGGTTCTTCCGGCCCTTATCATGTTTCTTCTTACCGTAGCCTACTATACCATCAATTCCTTCCTGGTAATCTACGCCAATGGACGTGGGGTGGGCGCCGGTATCGGAACCTTTTTCACCGTATATGCCGTCACGATGCTCTTTACCAGACCCCTTATCGGAAAACTGTCCGACCGGTACGGAACAGTCAAAGTGCTCATCCCGGCTCTTCTGTGCTTTGCCCTGTCATTCCTCATCATCAGTTATTCCGCCAGCCTGCCGTCCTTCCTGATCGCGGCCGTTGTATCCGCATGCGGATACGGAGCCAGCCAGCCCGCGATCCAATCCCTCTCCATGAAATGCGTGGCCAAAGAGCGCCGCGGTTCGGCCAGCAGCACAAACTACATCGGAAATGATCTGGGGACATTAATCGGCCCTGTAGCGGCCGGAGCCGTAGCGGAACTGACCGGCTATGCCGCCATGTGGCGCATTATGATCGCGCCCATGCTCCTGGCTATGGTTCTGCTCCTGATCTATCACGGCAAAATCCAAAATATTGAGAAAAATTTTCAATCCCTTCAATAAACTGAATAAAAGGAAGACGCAGCATGGAATAGTGAGACCATGCTGCGTCTTATTTTATATATTCTATATATCACTTTT
Source organism: Diplocloster agilis (assembly GCF_019042275.1). Taxonomy (GTDB): domain Bacteria; phylum Bacillota; class Clostridia; order Lachnospirales; family Lachnospiraceae; genus Diplocloster; species Diplocloster agilis. The sequence continues at coordinate 9,654 of NZ_JAHQCW010000052.1, read as the reverse complement.
CGCTTTTGGGGGCTTTTGGATTTTTGCCCCGCGTCTTCTGACCAATAGATACAGCGCTGCATCTATGGTAAAATATAAGGATAAGCCACTGAGTTTAATTGTCAGAGTGTATTATATAGAAACAGGATAAGGAAACAGATGATTCCGCCGATCGGAGCAAAAAATCACCGCACATCCGCTGCGGTTCATCCGTTATACATAATGAGAGGAGGTTTTGAGCGTGTCCATGGACTTAGAAGAACAATATGATAAAATCTACCGTTATTGCTATTTTAAGCTGCATCACCGGGAAACGGCGGAAGATGTAACGCAGGAAACATTCCTCCGCTTTTTGGACAGTGATCAGTATTATGAAAAAGGCCAGGGCCTCCGGTACTTATATACAATAGCCCGAAATCTCTGCATCGACGAATTCCGCAGACGGCCCTGCGTCCCCCTGCCCGAGGATGCGGCGTACCCGGACGCGGAAAATCGGATACTGACCTCGCTGTCGCTGAAAACAGCGCTGGATGAACTAAGTGTGGAGGAACAGGAATTATTACTGCTCCGCTACGCGAATGAAGTGCCCGTCGCCGACCTGTGCAGGATATACGGGCTTTCCCGGTTTGCCATCTACCGGAAGACGGCAAAAGCGCTGAAACAGCTGCAGGGCAAACTCAAAAAGGAGGAATTCAGATGAAACAGGATATGAAACAGGCTTTAAAAGACGCATTTGAAGCGCCGGAGCCTGTGGGAAAACAAGCCTTTTTCAAAACCATACGCCCCTTAAATATCAGCCAGCTTACCTTTCTTCGTATACAGGCAGCTTTTATACCAAAACCGGTGTGGCTGCTATCCGTTTTTTTATTTGGCGGCGCACTTGCGGGAGCTGTCTTTCTTCATCAGGACACGCTGTGGATCATCTCGTCGTTAGTCCCTTTCGCTGCCCTGACCGCCGTCACCGCGAATGCCAGGTCCAGAGTATACAATATGGAGGAACTGGAGCTGGCTTCCCGATTTTCCCTGAAAAGCGTAGTCCTGGCCCGCATGGGAATCATGGGCCTGCTCCATCTGGTCCTGCTAAGCCTGCTGATTCCGCTTTCCAGCATCCATGGAGCCGCTACGGTCCTGCAGGCGGGGGCGTATCTGCTGGTTCCATACCTGTTAACCACCGTAACAGGCCTGTGGATCATCCGGAAAACGCGAGGAAAAGAAACAATATATGGGTGCGGGGCGGCAGCAGCCGTCATTAGCGGCCTGAACCTCATTTCACGGACAGCGCAGCCCCTTCTCTATGAGACCGCCCGCCTTTACTGGTGGATAGCGGCCCTTGTAATTCTGGCCGTCCTTACCGTCCTGGAAGCATATAAAATAATACATCAATCGGAGGAAATGATATGCAGCTTATCATAGACCGTCTCACAAAACAATATCTGAATGCGATCGCCGTGGACCGGGTCTCCTTGCGTTTACACAAAGGAGTCTATGGACTGCTGGGCGCCAACGGCGCAGGGAAAACCACACTGATGCGCATGATATGCGGGATACTGAAACCAACCAGCGGCACCGTCACCTGCGACGGTCTTACCGTTTCATCGGAAGAATACCGGGCTCAACTGGGTTACCTGCCCCAGGATTTCGGCTACTACCCGGACTTCACCGGTATGGACTTCCTGCTGTATATGGCCTCCTTAAAGGGCCTGAGCCGTTCCGCGGCAAGAAGAAAATCCGTCGAGTTACTGAACACGGTCTCGCTCCAGGATCAGGCTAAGAAAAAAATAAAAACCTACTCCGGCGGAATGAAGCAGCGGTTAGGAATCGCCCAGGCTCTTCTGAACGATCCAAACGTTCTGATCCTGGATGAACCGACCGCCGGACTGGATCCCAGAGAACGGGTCCGGTTCCGCAATCTGATCGCCGACATCGGGAAAAACAATATCGTCCTGCTGTCCACCCATATTGTGTCAGATCTGGAGCATATCGCGGATACGATTCTGATGATGAAAGCGGGCCAGCTTATCTATGAGGGCAAATGGGATGGAAGCCATGAGGACTTAGAAGCATTTTATCTGCAGCAGACAAAAGAGGAGGGGGAAAATGAATAACCTTGCCGTCCTGTACAGCTTTGAACTGAAAAAAATAGTAAACCGGAAAATTGTATGGATCACCGCATCTGCCATCCTGCTTATCTGCGTCCTTATGAGCCTGAGCGGCGTTCTCTTTAGCTCTTATACCATAGACGGCGTTCAGGTCAGCGCCTACGACTATATGGTTAAAAACCGTGCCAACGCCAGAAAGCTCTCCGGCCGCCCCATCGATAACACGCTTCTCGCAGAAATGCAGGCGGACCATAGCCGGGCCTACAATGAGATCTATACGTATGCCTGGAACCTATACGACGGGGACGATGAGGCGGTCATGCATACAGACGCCGCCTCCCTATACGCCGTCCGTCAATCCATTCTTCAAAAGCAATGGGAGACCTTAAAACTAACGCCCCGGGAAATTACCTATTGGCAGAGCAGGGAATCATCTCTGCCCGCTGTCTATACCTACGAATATACCAAAGGATACCAGACTATCCTTTCCGGGACGGCTACCCTGAACATCATGCTGTTCCTCTTGATTACGGTCTGCCTGTCCGGCGTATTTTCGGATGAGCGGCTTCGGAAAACCGACCAGCTCACCCTATGCTGCCGCTGCGGGAGAACGCCCTTGTACCTTGCAAAAATTCTGGCCGGTATTACCTTTGGCCTGGGGGCCGCAAGCCTTCTCTATGCCGCAGCCGCTGCGTCCAGCCTTCTTCTCTATGGCGCGGACGGGTATAGCGCGGTGCTTCAATTAATACTGCCCAACAGTTCCTGGACGTTGCGCGCGGGAGGAACCGTACTCCTCTTTTTCGCCCTATACCTGCTGGTCTCGGTCCTATACAGCATGCTGGCCATGTTCCTGTCCGAGACACTGAAAAGCGGCGCGGCGGCCATGGATCTTATGATCGGCGGCATGCTCCTGAGCGGGCTGATTACAATAGGGCCTAGACTCCGCCTGGCTTCTCAGATCCACAGTTACTTTCCGGATCATTTCCTGAGCATGGAAAGCATCACAGATAACCGCCTGGTTTCTCTGTTCGGCGCCCAGCTTACGAACTGGCAGTTCGCCCTCATCCTATATCCGGCTATGGCGCTGGTCATCCTCATCACAGGCAGCCTTTTCTACCGGCATTACCAGGTATCCTCCAGATAATCATTCGGCAATTTCGCACAGTGTTTCGTTCATAATTCCGATATCAGCACCTTGTCCTCAGCGTCTGAAATTCCTTTCGCTTGACAAGGTGCTACAGCTGTTATATTATGTGTATAACAAAAAAACGGATTAAAAATCATCGGACATACATATAATGAATGGAAGGGTGATATTGTGGTTATACAGATAGATTTTAACAGTGACGAAGCGATCTACATCCAGCTGAGAAATCAGATCATCATAGGCATAGCCACTTCCGAGATCCGGGAAGGGGACGCTCTGCCAAGCGTCCGGCAGCTGGCGGATCATATCGGCATTAACATGCATACGGTGAATAAGGCTTACACGGTGCTCAAGCAGGAAGGCTTTATCCAACTGGACCGGAGAAAGGGCGCGATTATCGCGCTGAACGCGGACAAGCTGCAGGCGCTTGGAGAGATGAAGAAGGAGCTGAAAGTGCTTCTGGCCAAAGCGATCTGCAACGATATCAGCTGCGAGGAAGTGCACGATATGATTGACGAGATCTTTGAGGAATATGATTAGTTTACAGGAGGAGCATACATGCGAAAACAGTTAACTCAGAAGGCTTTGAATGTTTTAAAAATTGCGGAAAAGACTTCCCAGGAATTGAAACATAGCTATGTTGGAACCGAACATATCCTGGTCGGATTACTGCAGGAGGACGGCGGAGTGGCAGGCCAGGCCCTGATGAACCAGGGAGTGGAAGTGAAGAAGCTGCTGGATCTGATCGGGGACCTGATCGCCCCGTCGGAGCAGACCGGGCTGCTGGAGCCGGAAGGGCTTACGCCCAGAGCCCAGAACATTCTGGAAAAAAGTGAGACTCAGGCGGAGCGTTTCCGAAGCGAGAGGATAGGAACCGAACATATCCTGCTGGCGATCCTGCACGAAGGAGACAGTGTGGCGACCAGGTTACTGACCACTCTGGGGGTCAATATTCCCAAATTATTTATGGAAGTGATTCTGGCCATGGGGCTGGACCCCAATGCCTACAAGGATGAGTTCCAGCGCGGCGCGAAGGAAGCAACGGCAACCCCTGTGCTGGACCAGTACAGCAGAGACCTGACGGAGATGGCCCGGGAGGGCAAGCTGGATCCGGTGGTGGGAAGAGCGGAAGAAACCGCCCGGGTGATCCAGATCCTGAGCCGCCGGACGAAGAATAATCCGTGCCTGATCGGCGAGCCGGGGGTAGGCAAGACGGCGATCGCAGAAGGGCTGGCTTCCCGGATCGTGGCGGGCGACGTGCCGGAGACGGTGCGGGATAAGAGGCTTGTGACCCTGGATGTATCCGGTCTGGTTGCCGGATCCAAATACCGGGGAGAATTCGAGGAGCGGATCAAGCGGGTGATCGAGGAAGTGCGCAATAACGGCAACATCCTTCTCTTTATCGATGAGATCCATACGATCATCGGGGCAGGCGGAGCGGAGGGGGCCATCGATGCCTCCAACATCCTGAAACCGTCCCTGGCCAGAGGGGAGATCCAGCTGATCGGAGCCACTACAATAGAAGAATACCGGAAATATATTGAGAAAGACGCCGCGCTGGAGCGGCGGTTCCAGCCGGTGAATGTGGAAGAACCCACGGAGGAGCAGACCGTGGAGATATTAAAGGGCCTGCGGCCGTATTATGAAAAGCACCACCAGGTCACGATTACAGATGAGGCGCTTCAGGCGGCGGTTAAAATGTCGGCCCGATATATCAATGACCGGTTTCTGCCGGATAAGGCTATCGACCTGATCGACGAAGCCTCCTCGAAAGTCCGGCTGCTGGGGCTTAAGACCTCCAATGCCGGAAAGCTGGAGACGGAGATCGATCAGTTGAATCTGGATATGGAACAGGCGATCCGAAACGGAAGCTATCAGGAAGCCGGAGATCTGAAAGCCCGGATCCATAAGAAAAAACAGACCCTGGAACGCCGGCGTCTGCAGGAGGCAAAGGGGACCGGACGCAGGAAACTGACCGTAGGGGAAAATGAAATCGCGGATATCGTATCCGGATGGACGAAGATACCGGTGCAGAAGTTAGCAGAGGCGGAAAGCGCCAGACTTCTGCGGTTAGATAAGACTCTTCACAAACGGGTGATCGGACAGGAAGAGGCGGTAGCTGCGGTGGCGAGAGCTGTAAAACGCGGCCGGGTAGGCCTTAAGGACCCGGGACGTCCGATCGGTTCCTTTTTATTCCTGGGGCCTACCGGCGTAGGCAAAACGGAGCTTTCGAAGGCACTGGCGGAGGCGCTCTTTGGCAATGAACAGGCTCTGATCCGGATCGATATGTCGGAATATATGGAGAAACACAGCGTATCCAAGATGATCGGCTCCCCTCCGGGATATGTAGGACATGAGGACGGCGGGCAGTTAAGCGAGAAGGTGCGCCGGAATCCTTATTCCGTGGTGTTGTTCGACGAGATCGAGAAGGCCCATCCGGATGTGTTCAACATCCTGCTGCAGGTTTTGGACGACGGACACATCACCGACTCCCAGGGCAGGAAGGTGGACTTTAAAAATACGGTCATTATCATGACCTCCAATGCGGGCGCGGCTTCCATTATCTCCCCGAAGAAGCTGGGATTCGCCACCTCCACCGATGAAAAACAGAACTACGAATATATGAAAAACGGAGTCATGGAAGAAGTAAAGAGAATGTTCAAGCCGGAATTCCTGAACAGGATCGATGAGACCATCGTATTCCACGCTCTTTCCAAAGAACATGTGCAGCAGATCGTCAGCCTGATGGTAAAGGAACTGTCCGAGCGCAGCATGAACCAGATGGGGATCAAATTAACGGTTACCCCCAGTGTGCGCAAATATATAGCGGAAACAGCCTTTGACGCAAAATACGGGGCCAGGCCTCTTCGCCGGGCGATCCAGAATAAGATCGAAGACCTGCTGGCCCAGGAGATTCTGTCCGGCGCCATTAAAACCGGAGACCATGCGGTGGTCAGTATGCGCAATAAGGAAATTTGTGTGAACAAAAGCATAAATGACTAGCAATGGGAAGCGATTTATTATATAATATTCCCGTAGGCTGCCGAAATTAGCGGCAGTGCCGATACAGGGTCATGAATAAGTAGGAGGGCTTGACAAATGTCAGTAGTAAAAGAGTTAATACGCACCGAGGCAGACGGAACCATCAGTTTTGGAGACTATGAACTGGCTGCTAAGACAAAGCTGGAGGATTTCGAATTTCAGGGGGATCTGTATAAAGTAAAAACCTTCAAAGAAATCACCAAACTGGAAAAGAACGGTATGTTTGTTTATGAGTCCGTGCCCGGTACAGCCGTATATAACCTGAAGGAGACACAAGAAGGTGTTGAATTCACGGTGGAAGGCTGGGAAGATCCGCAGATCACACTGGAATTGGAAGAGGAGACAGAATATGAGATTCTGATCAATGACACCAATGCCGGAACGATGAAGACAAACTTAAGCGGCAAGTTAACTCTGAGCGTGGAACTGGGAGACGAAGATCAGATTGACGTGAAAGTAATTAAGATGTCGTAATTGTATTCCCTATAAATCAAAATATCGGGGGCTGCTACAGCAGAGGATTCCTGTCGGTAAACAGGTTCTTCTGCTGAAGCGGCCTTTGTCATATCAGGGAAGCCGCGAAGATGCGGCGCTGGAGGAAAGAATGGCAAAAGCAAAAACAACCGCGTATTTCTGTCAGAGCTGCGGCTATGAATCATCCAAATGGATGGGACAGTGCCCGGCATGCCGGGAATGGAACACCTTTGTAGAAGAACCGGTGGCCCCGTCAAAAAATGCCGGGAAGCTGCAAAAGCGCACCGCCAACGAACCTGTGAAATTATCATCAATAGAAACGAATACGGAGGACCGGATCCATACCGGAATCCATGAATTAGACCGGGTATTGGGCGGAGGCATCGTGGCCGGCTCTCTGATTCTGGTGGGCGGTGATCCCGGGATCGGGAAATCAACCCTGTTGCTTCAGGTGTGTCAGAACCTGTCTACCCAGAACCGGAAAGTATTGTACATATCGGGAGAAGAATCTCTGCGCCAGATTAAGATCCGGGCGGAGCGCATCGGCAGCTTTACCAACGATCTGCTGCTCTTGTGCGAGACGAACCTGGAAGTCATCGAGGGAGCCATCAACCGGATGAAACCGGAGATCGTGATTATCGACTCGATCCAGACCATGTACCGGGAGGACGTCTCGTCGGCACCGGGCAGCGTGTCCCAGGTGCGGGAATCCACCTCCACCTTTATGCAGATCGCCAAAGGAATGAACATCTCTATTTTTCTGGTTGGACATGTCACAAAAGAGGGCGTGGTGGCCGGGCCAAGAGTGTTGGAGCACATGGTGGATACCGTACTTTATTTTGAAGGGGACCGGCACGCGGCGTACCGGATTCTGCGGGGAGTAAAAAACCGGTTTGGCTCCACCAACGAGATCGGCGTGTTTGAAATGAGGGAAAAGGGGCTGGCGGAAGTAGCCAATCCCTCGGAATTTATGTTAAATGGTAAACCGGAGGGCGCTTCCGGATCGGTGGTGGCCTGTTCGATGGAAGGCACGCGTCCCATTTTGATCGAGATTCAGGCGCTGGTCTGTCACAGCAATTTTGGTATTCCCAGGAGGACAGCAGCCGGAACAGATTTTAACCGGGTTAATCTGCTTATGGCCGTGTTGGAAAAAAGAGTGGGCCTGCAATTATCCGCCTGTGATGCCTATGTGAATCTGGCCGGGGGAATCAAGATGAACGAACCGGCGGTGGATCTGGGGATTGTCATGGCTATCGTATCCAGCTTCAAGAACCGTCCCATCGACGATAAGACCATTGTGTTTGGCGAGGTGGGGTTAAGCGGGGAAGTCCGGGCTGTGAATATGGCGGAGCAGCGTGTGCTGGAGGCAAAAAAACTGGGATTCGAGACTGTGATCCTGCCCAAGGTGTCCCTGGACTCTCTTCCTGACATAAAGGGAATCGTCCTGAAAGGGGTTAAGACTGTCCGGGATGCGATAGGCTTGATTGGATAAAAAGAGATGGAATAATTTCGATAAAAATAACTGTGTGATCATCGGTATATACCGGCTCATCACACAGTTAAAAAATAAAATACAATCAGGCAAAGGCGAGAATCCGGCGCAGATTTTCATCATCTGTCGTGTATGTTCCCAGAGGATAGGGCTGCCGGGAGTTCATCCCATGAAAATCAGTCCCTCCGGTGATGATCAGATCATTGGCTTTGGCGATACGCAGCAGTTCCTGCGTATCCTCTTTGGTATTACGGTAGTGGAAGCACTCTATCCCTTCGATTCTGTGTCCGGCTGCCAGTTCACGGACAAGGGGAATGCTGCGGAACTGGCCGGGATGGGCGATGACAACGAGGCCGCCTGCCTCATGCATGATGTCAATAACATCGTAGATGTCCGGATATTCAATGGGGACATAGCACGTTCCGCGTTTACCGATCAGTTCGTCCATAAGGGGGCCATAAATCGTATTGGTATATCCCAAATTGGCAATCCCGCGCATGACATGGGGCTCAAAAATCGCGGCGCTATCCCCGGCATATGCGATGACATCCTCCACAGATATGGGATAATAAGTTTTTAATTTTTCCAGCATCTGAAGCTTCGCCTCTGTACGGCGCCGGGAGGTGACCTCTGTCACCTGATCAAGAGGTTCGTAACGCTTGGGACAATAACACAGGACGTGAACCGGCCTGCCGGTAGCAGGATCTTTCGTAGTGCATTCCAGGCCGGGAACGATTCCTATCTGATATTCCGCTCCCAGAGCGATGGCCTCTGCCACACCCTTATAAGTATCATGGTCAGTGACGGCCAGATAGTCCAGATGAATACGGCTGGCATATGAGATCAGTTCCCGGACAGTGGAGGAACCATCAGAATAACGGCTGTGACAGTGTAAATCTCCGGTCATTTGCAACACTCCTTTTTGTTTGCTGGTGGTAATCGTATTATATTTAAGTATTTACAAATCAGTCCTATTGTACCATTTTGAAGGCAGTTGTCAACTTGGGAGCGATACGGATGCTATAGAATCCGGCTGTCCGGAGCATCCCGGCCTTGAGCAGCGGGCATACCCAAACTTTCCTATTTATAAAGAAGATGTCAAATCATTAAGAAAAGCAGTGTATAAAAACAATTTGGAAAAAAGTAGAAAAATTTGTAATTTCGTGTTGACTTATGGTTTGGGAAATGGTATTATAACATTCGCCGGTTGATACGGCAGGAAACGAATCGAAAAAAAGTTGAAAAAATTGTTGACAGCAGCTTGAAGGTATGATATCCTATAAAAGTTGCAGGCCACAAGGAAGCAACGAAAATTCGACAACGAACATTGATAACTAAACAGTGAAACAACCCTGAAAATTCTAAAAAAGAATTTCAGAAACGAACGCTTTCTTATTATAGAAGCAACCGGATGCAAAAGC
>NZ_JAHQCW010000051.1 GCF_019042275.1 Diplocloster agilis | reverse complement strand
TCACGTCCGACGGGCAAGAGCCTCTGAACCGGGAACACATCACGTGTTCCTGGTGAATAGGCTCGGTTCCTGAACCCGGCTTTTCGATTCCACTTAGCGTATGCCAGCGCAAGCCCTCCGCGCTCCCAGGGAGACACCAAAGACCCCGGCGGCCGGGAGCATCCCCGGATACCGCCCACGGATACCAGCCGGAAGCGGCGGACATACCCACCCCTGAGGAACCGTCCCGGCTTCCGCGAGGTTTCGTCCGCTTCGGAGCCTCCCATCCTAGAACCCAGCCACAAGCGATCAGTTCCCGTTGCGTCTAATCTACCTACTCCTCAACTGCGATGCGTATCATGTTCCAGGAGAGAGGTTTTAATTCACAGGTTACCGTATGGTTCACAGGGTCTGCTATGAGGTCCTGGAGTTCACGGGGAACTACGGTGTCGTGCCGGTATTGGTTTGTGGCTTTTTTGTCCTCGGAGGTCAGTTCTATGTGCTGGACCGGTGTTCCTGCCCCGAAGTCTTCCAACCGGATGCAGAAAGGTATGGTCTCATCTTCACTTCTGTTTACCAGGAAGACGGAGATCTCACTCCGGTCCTGATTGTATACCGCTACACTGTCCAGGTAGGGTACCTGTTTGAACTCTTCTGCGTCGTAGGTAGGACAGTCCAGGACGGATTGAAGAGTTTGGCCTCTTCCGTAGCGGGACATGTAGGAAAACGGGTAGAAGATGGGCTGTACCCATACTTCGCCGCCCTGTTTGGTCATGATCGCGGCGCTGATGTTGGTCAGCAGGGACTGGCACGCGATCTTGATGCGGTCGGAGTATTTGAGGAAGTTCATCATCATACTGGCGAAAAGCAGGCTGTCCTCCAGGCTGTAGATCTGTTCGCTGATCTTAGGCGCGATCTGCCAGGGCTTTTCGTCAACCTGGGCGGCCACCTCTTTGTCTGCCATAGACCAGACTCCCCATTCGTCAAAGCTGATGAAGAGTTCTTTGTCGGACCGCTTTTTGGCTTTTACGTAATCGCAGGTGCCGATTACCGTGCGGATATAATTTTCCATATCCAGCGCCTGGGCCAGGAAATAAGGCGTGCCCCGATCCTGGCCGTCGTAGTATTGGTGCAGGGATATGTAGTCTACATAGGGATAGGTGTATTCCAGGGTCTGTGCCTCCCACTCGGGATAGGTGGACATGGACGATTTGGAACTGCCGCAGGATACCAGCTGGATATCGGTATCTACCAGTTTCATGGCTTTGGCTGTCTCCTGGGCGATACGTCCGTATTCTTGGGCTGTTTTATGGCCCACCTGCCAGTCTCCGTCCATCTCATTGCCCAGACACCAGGTTTTGATCCCGTAGGGCTTCTCCACTCCGTGCTCTTTTCTGAGATCGCTGTATAAGGTACCGCCGGGTATGTTGCAGTATTCGACCATGGAGACCGCGTTTTCGATCCCCCTGGTTCCCAGATTTACCGCGAAGACCGGCTCTACTCCGGCTTTCTTAGCCCACTTCATAAACTCATTGATGCCGAATTGATTGGTTTCGATGGACCGCCAGGCGATCTCCAGACGCCTGGGCCGTTTTTCCGCGGGGCCCACCCCGTCCCGCCAGTCGTAGCAGGAGACAAAATTACCTCCGGGATAGCGTACTCCGGTCACTCCCATCTCTTTTACTTTATCTAATACGTCAGCCCGAAATCCATCTTCGTCCGCGGCCGGGTGGCCGGGTTCGTAGATTCCCGAATAGACCACGCGTCCCATGTGCTCCACAAATGAGCTGTATATCCGCGGGTCGATCTGACCTTTTGTAAAATTTCTGTTGATGATCATAGATGCTTTCTTCATCGTTTTTCTGCTCCTTTATTCCTTCATGCCAGCGGTCGCGATGCCTTCCACGAAATATTTCTGACAGAATATGTATAGTATTAGCAATGGTGCCAGCGAGATCATGGTCGCCGCCAGAGTCGGTCCGTATTTAATGACTTTATTTCCCACCAGAACAGCCAGACCTGCGGACAGCGTCCGCTTGTCGGCGGAACTGGTCAGCATCAGAGGATATAAAAGGTCGTTCCAGTTATTCATAAAATGAAAGATTCCAAGGCTGGCAATGGCCGGTTTACATAATGGGAGCATCAAAGACCAGTAGATCCGGAACTCTCCCATTCCATCCATCCGCCCGGACTCTTCGATTGATTTCGGAAGTCCGGCGAAGAAGGAACGCATCATATAGATACCGAAGGCGCTGGTGGCCCTTGGCAGGATCAATCCGGCATAGGTATCCAGCAAGTTGAATTTGTATACCTCAATGTATAACGGCGTCATGATAATCTGGAAGGGTACCATCATCGTCAGCAGAATAATGGAAAAGATCAGTTTAGATCCTTTGAAATTCATTCGCGCGAAGGCATAGCCCGCCATGGAATCAAAAAATACGCTGATCACCGTTACGGCTCCGGCAAAAATAAAGGTATTTTTCGCCATCTTAAAGATTGGAATGCTTTTCGTGACGTGCTGATATTGTTTCAGCGTCCACTCCGTCGGGAAAAATTTCGGCGGATACTGGATAACTCCCACATCGGTCTTAAAAGACGAGACAAACAGCCAGATGATCGGGACCAATACGCTGAGGGCGATCAGGAAGGTCAGGACAAAGCCTACGATTTTGACCGGTTTCACTTTTTTAGTCATTGGCTTCCTCCCCCTTGTTTAGCACAAAACGCTTCAACACAAAAGTAACAATGGCGATGATGACAAACAGATAGACGGAGATCGCCGAGGCATAACCCAGATCATAAGGCGCGGTCTGGAACCCTCTGTCATAGATATACTGAACCACCGTTTCCGTACGGTTAAGCGGCCCGCCCTGGGTCATGACGTAGGTCTGGTCAAAGACCTGCAGGGAACTGATCGTGGTCGTCACGATACAGAAGCTGATCGTCGGAAAGATTCCGGGGATAGTGATATGTATAAATTTTTTCCACTGGCCCGCGCCGTCCATATCGGCCGCCTCATACAGGGAGGACGAAATATTCAGGACCGCAGCCGTCAGAAGCGTCAGGGTATAGCCAAATCCCTTCCAGGCCGTCACGGCAATGACCGTGGGCATAGCCAGATTCGGGTCCTTTAAAAAGGAAATCGAATCTATCCCAATTTTGCTGAGCCAATAGGGAACCAGGCCCATATTCGGGTCCAGCATCATGGACCAGACGATACCCATGGCCGTCATGGAGCAGACAAATGGCAGATAGTAGGTCGATCTCAGTAATTTCGTGTATTTATTGTTTTTCGCCACATACATGGTCAGCAGAAGCGCCAGGCCCACCTGGAGCGGAACTTCAAAAAGGGTAAAATAAAAACTGTTGAACGTCGCATTTGCCACTCTGTGATCCGAAAATAATTTGACAAAATTATGGATCCCCGCAAAAGAAATATCCTTCATAAAAATATTCATGTTCAGCAGGCTGATCACAAGGGAAGCTCCCAGAGGTATGAACACAAAGACCGACAGGATAATCATCGATGGTAGAATAAACAGATACGCCTGTCTTTGCTGATGGGGCCGGAATTTTTTCTTTTTGCTCATAATCTGCTCCTTTTTTTCGGCCCCCGGCCTTATCAGCCGGGAGCCGCTTTTCTTAGTTGCTGCCTAACACGGCATCCATTGCTTTGGATGCTTCATCCAGCGCATCCTTCGGCTTGCTGGCGCCGGTAATTACTTTTTCAAACAACGGGATCATAACGTCGTTATCGATCTGGCTTGCCAGGGAATATCCCAGGTTATAAGAACGGCCGATCTCCGTAGCTTTGGAAATGGAGCTCAACACTTCGTCATTCTGGATCTCCGGATCTTCCATCAGCGTCTTGGACCATACCGGGAAACCATTTCTCTGGGACCACTCTTTGAGCACTTCATCGGTCAGCCAGTATTTCATAAATTTGTAAGCCGCCGCTTTCTTCGTCTCATCTGTTCCCTTGGGAATCACGAAGCTGCATCCGCCTGCCGGTGAGAAGGAACCCGCGCTGCCTGCGACACAAGGAGCGATACCAAATTTGATTCCGGCCTCATTCAGGCCATTGATCTGCCACGGGCCGCTCATGTACATCGCCACCTGTCCTGCCTGAAGCATCGTATCCGCATCCGGCCCGGTGATATTTTCCGGAGTCACTTTTTTATTCACAGCCAGATCCTGAAGCCACTCCAAAGTTTTTAAGTTTTCTTCCGAATTCAACAGGTTCGTATTCGTTTCCGTATCGTCCGCGTCTCCCCCGTTGGCCCACAAAAACTGCATATAAGTCACGCTGGTGGGCAGCGCCAGGCCATACTGTTTCTTCGAAGAATCCGTAAGCTTCACTGCAAAATCAGCCAGTTCCTCCATCGTGGCCGGAGGCGTATCGGGATCCAGGCCCGCCGCCTGGAACAGATCTTTATTCCAGTACAAATACTGTACATTGTACTGCATCGGCGTTCCGTAAAGCTTGCCGTCCACATAAGACAAGTCTACCACATTTTCCAGGAAATTGGACTTATCAACTCCCGCCGTATCCCAAAAATCACTGATATCTTCCAAAGAATCATTGCTCACATAGGGAGCGATATTCTCCACACCAAACAACACAAAATCCGGCGCGGTATTGGTTGCGATCGAAGCGGGCAGCTTCTGCTGAAGGGTATCATTCGGCATAATGTCCATATTAATCGTAATATTATCCGTATTCGTCTCATTGTATTTATCCACGATCTCCCGAAGGATATCTCCGTCAGACCCGGTAAACACGTTCCAGAAGTTCAAAGTAACCGCTTCCCCGGTCTCCCCCCCGGCCTCCGGCGCATCCGTACCCGCCGGTTCCTGCGCGGGACTTTCGCTCTGTGCCGGCGCGTTGGCATCCGCCGGCGCCTCTTCCTGCTTGCTGCCACAGCCGGCCAAGGAACTTCCCACCAGCACTGCCGCGATCAGTAAACTCCACCATTTTTTCATTCTCATAATTTTCCTCCATTTTCTTCCCGTCTTGTATAATCAGACAGATTTCTTTCCATTTTTCATGGATTTTGCCCACAGTTACCGTTACTCTTCTCCAATTCCTTCGTGAATTTTATTTGCGTACACGTGTACTCTATATCAATCATTATATATTCTCACCCATCCAATGTCAATACAGTTTTTCAAAAATACAAAAATTCTTTTTCCGGATGAGGAAGGGCCGGAGAGGACTGGGGCCGGGAGCGGCTTGGGGGCGGGGGACATGGGGCGGGAGCCAAATCGCATCGGCCAGACCTAAGAACAGGTAACTCCGATGGCGGGAGAACCTCTTATTAGCAGGGCCCGGAACAAACTCGCCACAAAACGGCTCGGACAGTGTTCCGGGCCCTGCGAGGTTCTCCCGTCGTCTGCGTAACCTGTTCTAAGGTCTGGCCTCAAGCGATTTGGCTCCCGCCCCATGTCCCCCGCCCCCAAGCCGCTCCCGGCCCCAGTCCTCTCCTACTTTTCATCCGGCATATTTACAGTTTTCTAAGAGTAACCATGTATACTAAAGACATATATACAATTTTCTGTAATATACCCATGTATACTGCAGATAATATACTCATGTATATTCAATTTCTGCTTGACCATTCATTTTCAGACTTTGGCGCTTTTGGAGACAGATGCTTTCCAATTCTGCCGGAATTAAAGCAGGAGAAAAAGCGGACGTCTGATTCCCGCCCGGGTACCGGCTGCCCCGGATCAATCATATGTTGCAAAAGGCATGGCCGAATAGCGAAGGGAGACCCAAGTGAGAATGGCGGCTCCCACGCCGTCATTCTCACTGCTTTCAGGGGCTCCCGGAGCTGTTTATGAGGTTGCCTTGTGCAACATATGATTGATCCGGGGCAGCCGGTACCCGGGCGGGAGTCAGACGTCCGCTTTTTCTCCGGCCCTCCCATTCCCCTCAGCCAATTGACAAATCTCAGCATCCCTCTTAAACTGGATATAACAGGAAAGGGGGATGGGAATGGCTGTAGAGGAACGGTATTTGGGGGATGTTGATGCGATTTTGTCTCATCGGTATGATAATGGAGGGGATCTATGGGCCACTGCGGATAAGAGGCTGCTTAAGGGGGCTCCTTTTTCGACGCTGGAATGTGTGCTTTATCTGCTGGAGCTGGGTATGGAACCGGATGAACCGGTGCTTCGGGATGCGGCTGAGTTGATTTTCAGTGTCTGGCAGCGGGACGGGCGTTTTCGGATTTATCCGGCGGGAGGGATTTATCCGTGTCAGACGGCGTTGGCCGCTCAGGTTCTCTGTCACTTGGGTTATGGGGATGATGAGAGGCTTAAGACTACGTTTCGGCATTTGTTGGATATTCAGTATCAGGACGGGGGATGGCGTTGTAATAAGTTTTCCTTTGGGCGCGGTCCGGAGACGGAGTATTCGAATCCGCATCCAACTCTGACCGTGTTGGATGCTTTCCGATTTTCCGGTTCCGCGGGTAAGGAGAAGGCGTTAGACCGGGCGGTGGAATTTTTGCTGGATCACTGGACGGTCCGGAAGCCGATCGGGCCCTGCCATTACGGAATCGGGACATTGTTTATGCAGGTGGAGTATCCGTTTAGGAATTATAATCTCTTTGAGTATGTCTATGTTTTGTCCTTTTATGATAGGGCTAAGGAGGATTCCCGGTTTCTGGAGGCGCTCCGGGTCCTTCAATCGAAGACGAAAGACGGGCAGATCGTGGTGGAACGGGTGGTTCCGAAACTGGCCGGACTGAACTTTTGTAAAAAAGGGGAGCCTACCGGTCCCGGAACGAAACGTTACCAGGAAATTCTGGCTAATGTTAAGGGATGAAATCGGTCATCCCTTTTTGAATGCTGGAAGTCCGGCAGGTGGGCCGGTGTATATGAGCCGGCCGCCCTGCTCTCCTCCATCGGGTCCTAAGTCGATGATCCAGTCACTGTTTTGTATGATCTGTTGATTATGTTCGATGACGATGACGGAATTTCCGGTGTCTGCCAGGCGGTTCAGCAGCTTTAGGAAATTTTCTATATCTAACGGGTGCAGGCCTCTGGTTGGTTCGTCCAACAGATACAGGCCGCGGCCGGCCGTATTCCCGATCAGTTCTTTGGCCAGTTTTAAGCGCTGGCCTTCACCGCCGGATAGGGTGGTGAGGATTTGTCCGATTTCCAGATACCCCAGACCCACATCTTTTAACAGGTTCAGGGTTCGGAGGATTTTGGGATGTTTTTCAAACACCGGCGCCGCTTCTTCTACCGACAGTTTCAATATATCTGTTATGGAGAGCCCATTTAATTTTACCGAAAGAACATAATCCTGAAAGCGTTTGCCCCGGCATACCGGACATACGACTTCATTGTTTTCAAAGAACAGCAGGTTATTGGAGACCACTCCCATTCCTTCGCAGTTTTCGCATCTGCCTCCGGGGGTGTTGAAAGAAAAATCCCTGGCGGTCAGGCCTTGTTCTTTTGCTTCCTCAAGCTTTGCGAATATGGCTCTTATCTCTGTATAGATTTCGGTATAGGTGGCTATATTGGATCGTTTGCTCCGGTTAATGGGTGTTTGGCCGACCTGGATGATTTCGTCAACATTTTCACAGCCCTCCACCCGGTTTTCTTTCCCTCCGGAATTGCCAAGGGCCAAGATTTCACAGATCAATGTCGATTTTCCGGAACCGGATGGTCCGGTTATAGTAACCAGGCAGCCTAAGGGGATGTCCACATCCAGATGTTTCAGATTGAATTTGCAGGCATTGCGGATCTTGACGAACGATCCGTTTCCTTCCCTGAACGTGCTTTTGCCGGGATGCGGCTGATTCAGATATTGTCCGGTGACGGAAAGGGGCTGCTTCCTGATCTCATCCAGGGTCCCGGCCCCGATGATATTTCCTCCGAATCTTCCGGAGCCCGGACCCATGTCGACGATGTGGTCGGCGGCTTTCATGACGTCCGGGTCGTGTTCTATGACTAACACCGTATTGCCCAGATCACGCAGCCGTTTGAGAATCGTTATGAGGCCTCCCGTATCTTTCGGGTGCAGGCCTACGGTCGGCTCGTCCAGGATATAGATGATCCCGGTCAGGTCGGAATCTAGGACGGCTGCTAATCTGATTCTTTGTAATTCGCCTCCGGATAGGGTGATGATCTGGCGGTCGAGAGTCAGATAGCCAAGCCCCACATTCAGGAAACGATGTACTTTTGTCTCAATGTCCAGCAGATAGTCTTTTACCAGTGTTTGGTTATTATCTTTTAGAGAAACGCTCAGATTTCGAATCCAATCCGCCAGTTCCCGCATAGAAAGACCTGCAATCTGCGGAAGCCGGACTCCGCATACGGTAACTCCCCGGCTTTTTTCCCCCAGCCGTTCCCCCTGACATTCCGGGCATTCCGCCATGGTAAAGTATTTTAGAATTGTTTTGGATTCTCCGTTCTGGTTTGCCAGACGTCGTTTCAGCGTGGGAATAATACCCTCGAATCGGCCGTTTGCCACGGTTTTCGGGGCTTCCCGTTCCGGAAAACGTACTTTTATCAGCTCACTGGATACCCCCTCATATAAGACCGCCTTCTGTAGTTCATCGTATTGTGCTATCTTTTTTCCCTTTGGTACAGGGATACCATAATAATCGTATGCCGCCGCCAGCGCTTCCATCTGGTAATCCCGGTATTTATTTTCCCAAAAATCTACGGCCCCCTCTTCCAGGGACAGTCCCTCATTCACAACCGCCTCCCGATTCACCTCCAGTTTCTGCCCTAATCCCTCACAGGCCGGACATGCGCCTTCTCTTGTATTAAAAGAAAAGTCCGTACGGGTCAGCTTCCGCATTCTATGGTTGCATTCACAACAATACATATAAACCCGAAAATCCTCTCCTGATTTCTCCGTTTCCTCTCGGCAGTCCGCAGCGGAAATAACTTTCCCGCATTCGGGACAGGTCCTGACACCCAGCTTTTCATAAATCATACGAAGTCCCGTATAGATATCTGTCAGGGTACCGACGGTAGATCTTGGGTTTTGATTGGCATCCGTCTGCGATATGATGATAGCAGGGGAAGCATTTTGGATACGCTCCACTTTTGGTTTTGCGATTCCCTGGAAAGACATGGCCTCCAAATACTGCCTCTGGCTTTCCATATAAAGCACATCCATCAGCAAAGTAGACTTTCCCGAACCAGACACGCCCGTAAACACTGTAAATTTATTCCTTGGAATGTCTATCGTAACATGATTCAGATTGCCTTCACAGGCCCCCTGCACAGAAATATAATCCATACGATCCCTCCTTTTTAGCTATTATATAACATAATTGCATATGCCAATGGTTTTTTTCATGTTTTCTTCTATTAAATGAAAGCAAAAGATAAATGGAAGAAAAAGGTGACATTTTCTTCCGGCCTTGCTATAATTGCATGGGAGGTAAGAAACCATGGAAAATAGAGAAAAAATGCTGAAACTACAAAACGGCAGCGATGTACGTGGAATAGCCACGGAAGGCGTGGAGGGTGAATCTGTCAATCTGACACCGGACGCTGCCAATCTGATCGCCCAGGCCTTCGTCCTGTGGTTATCCAATAAGTTGAAAAAACCGGCGGAACAGATCGCCGTCGGAGTTGGCTGTGATTCCCGTATATCCGGTCCGGAGTTAAAAGAAGCGATCCTCAAGGGTGTATTGGCTTCGGGCAGCCGTGTCACGGACTGCGGCCTGGCCACCACGCCGGGAATGTTCATGTCCATCGTATTCCCGGAATCACATTTTGACGGTTCCATTATGATTACCGCCAGCCATCTGCCATATAACCGCAATGGTATGAAGTTCTTCGACGCCGACGGCGGACTGGAACACGACGACATCACGGATATCTTAACTGCTGCCGCTGATCTTAAAGTGCAGACCTCTGATCTGTCGGCGGTTCCTTCTTTTGATCTGTTGAACGTCTATGCCGGACATCTCGCTGACACGATTCGCAAGGCAGTACAGGCGGATGATTATGAACATCCTCTGAGCGGCTTGAAGATCGTAGTCGACGCCGGTAATGGCGCAGGCGGCTTCTTTGTCGATAAAATATTAAAACCTCTGGGAGCCGATACGAGCGGAAGCCAGTTTCTCAATCCGGACGGAATGTTCCCGAATCACATACCGAACCCGGAAAACAAGGCGGCCATGGAAGCGGTCCGCTCCGCCACAATGAATCATCACGCCGATCTTGGATTAATCTTTGATACGGATGTGGACCGCATGTCCGCAGTGTTGCCGGACGGCGCCGAGGTAAACCGTGACGCCATCATTGCCATGGTAGCTGCCATTCTGGCTCCGGATTATCCGGGCGGGACGATCGTCACCGATTCCGTCACATCACACCGTCTGACTTATTTTCTGGAAGAAGTCCTGCATATGAAACATCACTGCTTCAAGCGGGGTTATAAGAATGTCATCAATGAATGCAAACGGCTGAATGAGGAGGGAACCGTATCTCCTCTGGCCATGGAAACCTCCGGCCACGGCGCACTGAAGGAAAATTATTATCTGGACGACGGCGCGTTCCTTGCGGTCAAACTTCTGATCGCGGTAGCCCGTTCCGCCCGGGAGGGTAAAAAGATCGCCTCCCTGATCGAGAAGCTCCCCCCCTTGTACGAGGATAGGGAATACCGCTTCAAGATTAAAGCAGATGATTTCAAAACGTATGGTCAGGATGTGCTGCGTGTATTTGAAGAACGGGCCAAAGCGCAAGGTTATCAGCTTCCGAAATCTTACGAGGGTGTGCGGATCTCCTTTGATAATGACGAAATCAAAGGCTGGGTGCTGCTTCGTCTCTCCCTGCACGATCCTGTCATGCCATTGAATATCGAGGGCAGCCGGGAAGGAGACTGCGACCGGCTGGTGGAAGTGACCCGGAAACTGCTGGACGGCTTTGAACTGCTCGACATGACAGTGCTGGATTAGCAGGTTTGGAGGTTTGGGGACATGTCCATTCCGATTTGGGACAGGTACAAACCAGTTTGGGACATGTCCCAAATCGGAATGGACATGTCCCCAATTGCCGGCTTAGAAATCTATCTCATCCGGCACCAGCCCGGAGCCGCCGATGTAACCCATCTTATTAATCTGCTCCATATCATCCCTGGAGATCTTAAAATCGAACACCTGCGCGTTCTCCCTGATCCTGCTGGGAGTCACAGACTTCGGAAGCGGAAGCACTTCATTTTGCAGGCACCAGCGGATACACAGCTGAGCCACCGACTTCTCATACTTGCCCGCGATCGACTGTAATGTAGGATTCGTAAGCATCCTTCCGGTCCCCAGAGGACTCCATGCCTCAACCAAAATATCATGCTGTCTGCAATATTCCACGGTCTCTCTTTGCATCTGCCCCGGATGGAATTCGATCTGATTCACCATCGGACGGATCTTCGCCTCCGCCATCAACGGTTCCATATGATGAGGCATAAAATTACTAAGGCCAATCGCCCGGATCCTTCCATCTTTGTAGAGCTGTTCAAAAGCCCTCCAAGTGGATAGATTCAGCTCTTGCCAGTTCTCAAACTGATTTGCTACCGCCGGCCAGTGGATCAGGTATAGGTCCAGATACTCAAGCCCCAGATCCTTCATGGTTTTTTCAAACGCCGCCATCGTTTTGTCATAGCCTCTATTCGCATTCCACAGCTTGCTGGTCACGAAAAGATCTTCGCGCTTTACACCGGCCTCCCGGATGCCTCGTCCGACACTGGCTTCATTGTCATAAGCCGCTGCGGTGTCTATATGGACATATCCTGCTTCCAGCGCAGATTTTACAGCCTGAACCGCCGTCTCTCCATCCGGCGTCTGCCAAGTCCCGAAACCGACACAGGGGATCCGTACCCCGTTATTGAGCATCCAAAAATCTTTCACAGTATCCATATACATCCTCCTCGTTACAATCTTCTGTCTCCTATTTTAGCACTTTTTACCAAAGATGTACATGAAAACATGGCGCTGCTATGTCCAATTTTTCTTAATAAACTATGGATTTTCTTTCAGATCCTGCCACTACTAATTATTATATTCCCGTGTGTAAAAGCCGGGAGCTACAGACCGTTTACACAGTGGAAGGGCCGGTTCCCCTGTAATACGTTTACCACTTCCTCCGCTACCTTGCGCTGCAGGGTGGTGATCGCCACCTCGCTGTACCAGGCGCTGTGGGGAGTGGCAATAACATTGGGAAGGTGCAGCAGTTCATTGTCAGGCCCGGCCGGTTCCTGCTCAAAGACATCGATCCCGGCACCGGCGATCTCTTTTTCCTTCAGGGCCTCAATTAAGGCTGCCTCGTCGATGATCCCGCCTCTGGCTGTGTTGATGACAAAGGCTGTGGATTTCATTTTGCGGAATTCTTCTCTTCCGATTATGTGGCGCGTATCTTTAGTCAGGGGACAATGCACCGAGAGGAAGTCGCTTTCTTTTATGATCTGCTCCATATCCGTCAGTACCACTCCGGCTTCTTTTGCCGTCTGTTCTGAGGCATAGGGGTCATAAGCCAGAATACGCATTCCGAAGCCTTTTAATTTTCTGGCTGCCATCTGTGGAATTCTGCCAAAGCCAACCAGGCCCACGGTACATTCACTGAGACGGTATAAAGGAACCACGCTGCCGTATCCCCAGTCGCCGTTTCGGAAAGCTTCGGTAAGGATCGGAAGCTTCTTACCCAGCGCCAGAATCATGGCTACGGCGTGATCGGATACCTCCTCCACCCCATAGTCGGGTACGTTGCATACATAAATTCCTTTTTTTGCCGCGGCTTCGCAGTCGATATTGTTTACACCGATGCCGTATTTGATGATCATTCTGGCCTGCTTCATATGGGAGATCACTTCCGCATTGATGTCTGCGTATTGAGTGATCACAGCCTGCGCATCCTCTACGGCCGGAATCAGATCTTTTGTCTCTTTCGCCTGATAATCCTTCAGTGTAAATCCGGCGCCCTCGATGATGCTGCGTTCTGTTTCGATAGATTCATATTGATAATCGGTTATTACAGCTTTCATATAATAGTGCTCCTTATCTTTTTCAATTCCGGAACGATCGTTATAATATGCTCGTTATAATATGTTACTTTTCTCTGCGATCAGATAAGCGCCCAGGGAGGAAATTGAACTGCCCTCTTCCGGTACAAACTCCTCAACCGTCCCAAAGCCTCCCTCATATTTGAAGATATCGATCAACGCCTGCCGGAGAGGATTTTTACCGCTTACCACCACTTTGACGTTCCCGCTTGCCCGCACGGCATCCGAGTTTTTGATCGCCGTAATATCTCCTTGCAGGCTGGCTCCCAGTATGTAATTTGCTATTTTCTCCGTGTCTTCCTCTACGAACAGGCTGAGAATCCGGCCGGAAAAGCATGCGCGTCCCAAACCGGTTTTCTTCGCGTTTTCATATCCTAACAGAAGCCATTCTTTATCGTAAGAGGCTTCCTCCACAAACTTACGTCCTACGGATTTTGCCAGGATCGTATCGTTTGTGATGGACGCCAACAGCTCCCCGGATATGGAGGTAAGGCAGCCGGTGATCTTGCCGGATGCGTCCACCGCAACGAATTTGTTATGGGATCCGGGCAGCACCAGCAGCATCGGACTGCCGTCGAAGAACCGGTCCATCAGCGCGATGCTCTCTACCTCTTCTCCCCGCATGATATCCATAGCCTCATAATTTTCCACGGAAATATGGTCCACCGCGTTTTTGATTCCAGGAATAAAGTGAACCGGTATCGGGCAGATTTTAGGCAGATCCACGGCCACCGTAGCCCGGGCCAGGTCATCTAAGCCCGCCGGAGCGCTTAAGTGCGGAATTACAACGATTCCCACATCAGAAGTGATCATGCCGCTGGCTATGATCCGTCTGATATTTTCATAGGTGAGGTCATTCTTATCCAGGAGAGCATCCAGACATTCTTTTACTGCCATTTTCAACTTTTCATTGTTGCCGTCAATTGCCGTATTGCGGACTCCCACCTGCCTTTTTTCTTCGGCGATCTTGTTCCTGCTCTGATCCCAAAGAATACACCTGGTGTTCGTCGTGCCTCCGTCAATTGTAATAATATACCCCGCTAAGGTATTGTTTTCCATTTAACCACCCCGCATCAGAATCCTATGTATTAATAGTCAGCTACCGTGTAGATGTGTTTCCCACCCTTTAACGGGCCTTTTTTCAGATCTTCCAGAGTTTCATCCGTGAATCTCTGGGTCACTTTGTCGCAGGGAGGAAGTTCCCCGGCCGGCCATTTGGTGATCACGTCATTGACCAGTTTCTCCAGATAATCCAGCAGCGCTTCCGTTGCGGGAATGGCTTTTTCTGCTGTCGCCAGCTTAGCGGCACCAACCACGCCTTCCGGATTGCCGATTACTTCGATCGTACCCGCTCCCGCGTGGCAGTACCATTTTACAGCTCTGCCGTAGATGTTGCCGGCGTTGTCGATATGTCCGGGAGGTAAGAAGGTATGCAGCTGCGTATTCGGAGCGTCCTCCATGTGGATCATCTCCGGGAACAGGGCCAGCGAGAAAGAGGTTTCCTGTTCGTCCGCATGGTTAAACGGGGTTTCGAATTTACATTTCGGATCTCCAACCCGAAGATATTCGGGAATCGCATAATACCAGTTCACGTTCATAAACACACCGGGCACCTGATATTTTCTCGCGAACTGATGGATCGCGGTGGGGATGACATATTCCTGGCCATGTCCGTTTAACAGGATCACTTTGCGGTATCCGGCGTTCCAGAAACCGGCCAGTACCTGGGCGATATAGTCGCAGAATGTATTTTCATTGATCGGGATCGTGCCGGGCATCCCCATATGATGGTAGGGATGGGACCCGAACCAGATCGGCTGGGATACGGTACATCCGGTCTTCTTGGCCACCTGTTCTGCCATTCTGGTCACCAGGAACGTATCCTCGCCGTAGCATGCGTGGGCGCCGTGGCATTCTGTGGAGCCGATCGGCAGAATCAGCACGTCGTTCGTTCTCAGCCGTTCTTCACTCTGCTTCATCGTCATGTTCTGGAAATAGATCGGTTCGTCGGAATCCATATAACCAGCTACTTTTACTTCCTGCGGATAAGGTATTTGCCATTTGCTCATTGTAAAATCCTCCTCTTTACATTTGATTGTTTTATTTCTTATTCAAATTTAAAATTTTATTAGAATAATTTTCGGTCAACTATTACAGCTTTTTTCAGACCCGCTGTCACAGATTCTCTTTTATTCTCCTTTACATCCGAATCTGCCGCTGTAGATTCCTCACATAGTCCAGGGCTGTTTTTGTCAGGCTATCATAATCTCCCAACTCTATTTTCTTCAAATCCACCAGATTGCCGCCTACCCCTATGCTGCTGCATCCGGCTTCGATAAAGTCACGGCAATTTCCGGGCGTTACCCCTCCCACTGCGGATACCGGAATATGCTTAAGCGGCCCTCGGACAGCTTTGATATAATCAAGCCCCAGAATCCCGGCCGGAAACAGCTTGACAATATCCGCACCGGCTTCCCACGCTTCTGTCATCTCTGTAGGTGTAAGCGCACCCGGAATGGATATTTTTCCCGCTTCCTTTGTCTTGCGGATGACATCCGGGTTTTTATTGGGTGAAATTATGTATTCTGCTCCGGCTTCCACACAGGCCTTTACTTCCTGTCCGCTTAATACGGTCCCTGCTCCCAGACAAATCCCCGCCGCAAATGTTTCCTTCAGGCACCGGATCATCTCATATGTCTGTTCGACACTTTCCGGACTCGTATGGTCGATTGCAATCTCCAGACAGGAAATACCTCCCTTTATGATTGCATCCGCCGTTTTTTGAATCTGCTCTTTTCTCACTCCCCGGACGATTGCTATGATCTTTTGGCGAAGCAAATTTTGTAAAATATAATTTTCCTCCATCCGGTTACCTACCTTCCCAAATATCCGCCGTCAATCGGAATCACTGCTCCGGTAACATAATCCGAGGCCTGCGAAGCAAGATAAATAACGGTCCCGATCAAATCTTCCGGTTTTCCCCAGCGGCGGGCCGGAATCCTCAGGGTAATTTCTTCATTGCGTTTTGGGTCATTGATAATCGCCGTGTTCAGCGGGGTATCCATATATCCCGGAGCTATCGCGTTCACCTGTATGCCCATTCCCGCCCATTCATTGGAGAATGCCTTGGTCAGCTGGGCCACCGCCCCTTTGGAGGCCGCATACGGCGAACAGCGGTATCCACCGAAAAAGCTTAACATAGACGCCACATTGATAATCTTCCCGCCTCCGCTGTCTTTCATTTTCCTGGCAGCTAACTGGCTGAGTTCAAATACAGCAGTTACATTCAGTTCTATCAGCCGGTCCCAGGCACTGATCTCAATATCCTCCGCCGCACCGCGGACCTGCATTCCCGCATTGTTCACCAGGATATCCACTCCTCCCAGCTTAACTGCTGCCTCTTCAAATCCTGCCTTTAAGCTTTCCCGGTCCAACAGATCTGCCCGGATCCCGTGGAATCTGCCGCCCTGCTGAGACAGTTCCCGGGCCTTATCTACGATATCGGGCATAACGTCCAGAATCGCGACTTCCGCCCTGGCCTGCGCCAGCCCTACCGCAATACTGCAACCCAATCCGGAACCAGCTCCGGTAACGATCGCCTTTTTTCCCTCAAGGCTGAATAAATCCATTTCACTCCACCTCCCATCTTTAACCTATTTCAAAGAATACCTTTTGAATATTATTTGAATATCTTTTGAATACCATTGGTATACCATAATTTGATATTATCATAGAATTTTTCATTATGCAAGTATTTTTTTCATATTACGGACAATTTCACAGGTGCTTTCATTCTCATCCAATCCCTTTTTAGTTGACAATACGAAAACAGTATGTAAAAATATTAACACAACGGTATACCAGTAATATGTCGTGAATATACAGCTTATGTGGGGCCTCTCATTCCGTTTTTGTCACCTGAACCCGGGATATTCTGGATGCTGCTTGAATTTACAAAAAAGCAGGGGGATACTCTATGGTCTTGAATACAGCACTGAATGCTTCGGCAGAAAAATCTAAGAAACAGCTTGTGTACGATTATCTAAAAGAACAAATTATTACGAATGAACTGCCTCCCGGCACCCTTCTTGTGGAGCGCCAGCTCTGTACTATGCTGGATGCCAGCCGTACACCCATACGTGAGGCGATCCAGCAGCTTGTCTCTGAGAATCTGGTTACTTCCATACCCACTAAAGGCTGCTTTGTATCCGAGGTGCGCTACGAAGACATCGCTCAGCTCTATGACGTACGTGAGTATTTGGAAAAACTGGCCGGAAAGTTATGTTCTCAGAACATTCTTCCTTTACAGCTCCAGAATTTGAGGGAACTGGCCATCACTATGACTCAGAAACTTCAGGAGGGCGATCTGGACACGTTTTATGAAACAGACACGGAATTCCATCTGAACCTTATCCGCTATTCCAGGAATACGTTTTTGATCGGAAGCTACGAATCCTTGTATCCGCAGATCCTGCGCATTACTTATCTGATTCATTCGGTTCCTTCGGGATTGTCCGAGGCGGATTGCTACCACCTTAAGATCGTTGATGCCTTAGAACATCATGATCCGCAGGATGCGGAGTACCAGATCGGAGAACATATCCGGATCTGCAAAGCGAATTACCTGAAATTATTCGCGCCTAATCTCTATTAAGCTTTTATCATAAACTATAAAACATAAAAGCAGTCTTAAGAGGCATCTCATTGTGTACTACAATGCCTTTAAGACTGCTTTTTCATCTTTATAGAAGCCATTTTAATATCTGCTATTTATGTCCGATATTAAATCAAATCGACAACGATACCGCTTTGTTCCAATAATTTTTTCTGTTCTTCCACTACGCGCTTCAAGGTGTCTATTGTATCAGACTGTCTGCTTAGTTCTGCAGACTGTTTATTGATCTCCTCCTGCATATCATCAATCATATACTGAACCGTATTCCTGTCCAGTTCCTGCAGTTCTTTTGAAAACATCCCCATCACCCTTTCCATGTTCCGGCAGATCACATAGATCTCATCATACATTTGTTTAAACCTGGGATATTTTTCAATAAGCTGTATGATTTTCTCTGGCGAATCATAGGCAAGAAACGTCAACCAGGCATCCAGCTCACTATCCACACTTTTATTTTGGGTGTTTTCTTTGAAAATGTCAAGCGGTACGAAAATAAATTCCTGCAGCAGATTCACATCCAAATCCGTATCGAACCGTTGTCTGGACCGGTGAATATAATTCTTCTGCAGTTCATGAAATTCCCTGGTACTTTTCTCAAATAAAACGATATTATATACCGTTTGAATATCCCGGTAGCTAAACACATCTTTCTTTTTTTCACTCCTAACCCGTTTGTATTGGCGCAAAAGCAGATCCGCGCAATAACAGGCACTGCGCTGTCCCGGAAACGCGTAGCCAATCTTTTGCATCTCCAGATTAGCCATGCTTCCATCCCGGAGACTGACAACAATATCCATTACCAGCAAAGAGCTTTCATCTGCGATTCTGGTAGAATCATTTGGCAGTACCTGGACAATCTTCACTTCCTTCCCAAGCAAAACGGACAGAAGATCGTTTAACCGTTCCGGCGCCGATTCCGGATTCATGATTTCCTTGAAGAAAGAATCATACAACATCTTTGCGCCCCGAACCCCGGTACAAAAATCCAAAAATTCCATCTGTTGTTTAGGCCGCCATTCCTCATACATTTTCCGCAGATTATCCTTGCTTCTGATTTCGTCCAATACCTCCTCTCTTGTACGAATCAGCGGAAAATAATCCTGCAGTTTGTCTGCCATAGGCAATCCTCCTCCTATATTCAATTTTCCGAACAATTGGGTAAAAGCTTCGATACAGAAGCATAAAAAGAAATATCCCGTGACCTGAACATAACTGACGGCAGAACACCGTCAAAAAGATAAATTAAGAATAACACCAAACTTTAAGAAATACAACACACAACTTTCCCTGATTTGAAAACTCATTTGAAACGGATTTATAAATTGTTCCGAAAACGTCTTCCTGGTACCGGCGAAGGGAATTCCAGGAAATATTGCGGCGGCTCAAACCAAATCCGCAAAATTTCCCGGAATTCCCCTTCTTCAGACAGTACCAACTTTAAAACCTTCCAGGTATCCTGTAATCAACTCTTAATTCCGCAGATCTTCTCATTGAGCAAAATCAATCCGCTATAGTCGATCTGCCCCATATCATGGGCCCGCATAGCCGCGTAATACTGCTTGGACACGGCCGCAACCGGCAATGCCAGCTCATACTCCCTGGCCAGCTCCATGGCAATGTTCATATCCTTTTCCATCATGACCGATGTGGCCATCGCTGTAAAATCCCGCTGTTTCAACGCCTGTTCCTTGGCTTTCACGATGTTTGCCGCCGCGGCGCTGTCGCAGATACATTCCACCATAGTCTCCCAGTCGATTCCGACTTTTTCACCCATAACCAGTGATTCGGCCAGCATCTGCATCGTCGTACCCAGCATCATATTGATACAGATTTTCATAAATCTGGATTGTTCCTGATCCCCCAGATACCTCTGGCGGTTGCCCAATATTTTCAGCAGAGGCAGGGTCTGATCAAACACATCCCGGTCACCGGACGCCATAATTCCAAGGGTTCCCTCGGCGGCATAGGCCACGCTTCCCGTGACCGTGGCCCGCAGGAATTTTGCTCCGGTGGGCTCGATCAGTTTATTAACCTCGGCCGAGGAACCCGGATCAATGGTACTCATGTCAATTAATATCGTACCGGGCCTGACGCTTTTTAACACGCCGTTTTCACCGGCCATAATCTCCTTCAGAATCGGCGCGTTTGGTATCATGGAAAATATGTAGTCCGCTTTGTCACAAAGCCCGGAAGGATTTTCCACAAATACGGCCCCATCCCCAATTAATTCCCTGGCGTTTTCTTTTATTTTATCACATACGGCCAGCTCATGCCCCGCCTCCAAAAGGCGTCTGGACATACGGCTTCCCATATTCCCTATTCCGATCCATCCTATTCTTGCCATATCTATCTCCTCCTGTCTTAAATATAAATTTTAGTTCCGCCGTTTATCTGTCTTAAGCCGGCAGCGCCTTTGCTACACGGTCTCAACAGAAATCTTCTGCATGCCGCGTTCCGCCACCACCGACAAAACGATGATCGCTCCAATCATCACCTGCTGCCATTCGCTGGGAACTCCCAGATGGATCATTCCATTGGTCAGAACCAGCATAATGAGGCTTCCGATCACTGCATTGGATACTTTTCCGGAGCCGCCGGAGACCGCGGTCCCTCCTACCAGTGTGGCCGCTATGGCTGTCATGGGAAAATTTTCCCCGATAATCGGTTCCGCCGTACCCAGATTCGCGATATACAGCACGGAAGTAAATGCGATGATCAGGCCATTGATCAAAAACGCCATAATATAAACCCGTTTTACCCGGATTCCACTCATTCTGGCCGCATCCTGATTCGTTCCCGTGGCATATACCTCTCTGCCAAACACGGTCTTTGACAGCAGCAAAGCCATCAGGATCGCGATAACCGCCATCAGGATCAGGAATGTGTATCTGGAACTGGTAAATATATTCCGGAACGTGGGGCCGAAATCATAGATCTGCTTGCCCCCCAGCAGTACCATAGCGATCCCTCTTAAGATCCACTGCATAGAAAACGTCACAATAAAAGTAGGCACCTCCACATAGGCAACCAGAATTCCATTGGCAATCCCGATCACGGCCCCCAAAATCAGGGCGGCCAGGATCGCAAGCCAGGGATTATAGGTTTTATTAAGCACCATACCCGCGACGCAGGAGATCAGAGCCACGGCCGAGCCGATGGAAAGATCAAAACCCTTTAATACAATCACCAGTGTCATACAGATCGCCAGCAGGATCGTAAACGGCGCCTGCTGCAATACAATGTTGGATACATTTCCCCAGTTGTCAGGACCCCAGAACGTTTTTGTCGCCGCTGCAAAAAATACGACGAGCAGGATCATAACCAGCAGCCGGGAATATTTCATGAATAAATTTCTGAATTTAGCATTCGTCATATTTATATACCCTCCGTAGCGCCGCTTTCTTTTTCTTTCTTCTGCTGATCACATCCACCACGATGATCAGAAGGATGAAAGCACCTTTGTATACCTGCTGCCAATAGTTGGAAAACCCCATCAGCTGCAGTCCGTTGATGATCATGCTCATGACCAGCGCGCCTATAATGGTTCCCGCCAGTCCTCCTTTGCCGCCCTCGAAGGAGGTTCCGCCGATGATCGTGGCGGCGATGGCATTCCACTCGTACCCGCTGGCCGCCACAGGCCCTGCTGAGTTCGTCTTTGCCACCAGCAGCACCCCGCCGAAGCCGGAAAGCATACCGGCCAGCATGTAGATCAAGATCCTGGTTTTCTTCACATTGATTCCGGACTGGGACGCGCACTGCTCCGAATCCCCTACCGCGTAAATGTGCATGCCGAAACGGGTCTTGTAGGTAATAAACAGCATAATCATCACTATCACCAGCGCTACCCAGACCACCGTAGGGATACCCAGGAATTTGGAATCCGCCACATTCCGGAAAGCCTTCGGGAAACCGGATACCACGTTGCCCCCATTGATCACCTGGGCCGCTCCATAACCGATACTCATGGTGGCAAAGGTAATCAGCCAATAATTATATTTATATTTTCCGATCAGAACACCGTTGAATAATCCGAAGCACAGGCCGATTCCGGTTCCGATGGCAAAGGTCAGTATAATAGCGGGTATGCCCGGATTCTCAAAACGGGTGATAAAAAGCGCTCCGCCAAGCCCTGCAAAAGACATCACCCCTCCGATGGAGATATCGATCTCTTTCGACAGGATCGCCATAGTCATCCCGCAGGAGATGATCAGAAGGATCGCGGTATTGCTCAGGATGTTCAGGATATTCTGATATTTTGTAAAGCCCTTTGCAAAGAAGATAAAGACCAGGATAATCACCAGGACTCCCCATATCAGGCCGGGGATATTTTTTAATTTTTCTTTAACCTGCTGCATGATTTCCTCCTTTTTGGCAGTCCTTCGGCCCGGACTCCGCTGCGGACGGCGATTTATGCTCAACCGCTTTCCCGCCTTCGATTCCAAGGCTTAAGATATATTCCTGCGTAAATACATTTTCCTCGTGGCTCACTTCACCGGAAATCTCCCCGTCTTTCATGACATAGACCCGGTCCGCAAGGCCTAAAAGCTCCAGTAGATCAGAGGAGATCATAATCACCGCGGCTCCGTTCTTCGCCAGATCATTCATAATACCATAGATTTCTGATTTGGCCCCCACGTCGATTCCCCGGGTAGGTTCATCGAAAATAAACAGTTTACTGTTGGTAGCCAGCCATTTAGCAATGACGACCTTCTGCTGATTTCCGCCGGACAGATTGAATACCTTCTTTTCTATGGAGGTGGTCGCTACTTTTAGTTCCTTGACGCCCTGCTCCGCGGTCTCTTTGATCACATCGTTTTTTACAATTCCATTTGGGAATTTGTCAAACATACAGGCCTGAACGATATTGTCCTTGATCGACATATTGATGAACAGTCCTTCTGTTTTTCGGTTCTCGGAAATCATAGCCATCCCCTTTTGGATCGCACGGTTACAACTGTGATTCGACAGATTGATTTCTTTTCCTTCCAGAAAAACCTTTCCGCCCTCGGCTTGATCGAAACCGAAGATTGCCTTCACAAGCTCCGTCCGGCCCGCTCCAACCAGCCCTGCGAAGCCGACGATTTCACCCTGACAGACGTGTATATCCACATTCCGAAACCGCAGACCGGTCAGCTTTTCTGTGCGCAGCATCTCTTTTCCGGGCTCATTGTAGGTGCGGTTGTACACATTTTCAATGGTCCGGCCCACCATCATGGTGATCAGTTCGCTCATCTCGATATCATCAGCGTCCCTGGTCCCCACATAACAGCCGTCCCGCATAACTGTGATCCGGTCTCCGATCTCCATCAGTTCCTGCATCCGGTGGGAAATGTAGATGATACTGGTGCCCTGTGATTTTAACTGCCTTGTAATACGGAACAGGTTGTCGATCTCTTTTTGCGTCAGGCTGGATGTGGGTTCATCCATAATCAGAAGTTTATTCTCGGTGGATATGGCCTTCGCTACTTCCACCATCTGCTGCTGCGCAATACTTAAGTCCTTCACCATGGTCGTCGGTTTGATATCGATGCCTAGTCCTTCCAGCAGTTCCCGGCACTGCCGGTTCATTTTCTTATTGTCCACCATCCGCAGCGGCCCCATGACCGGCTCTCTTCCCACGAACACATTCTGCGCCACCGTGCGGTTTTGCATCATGCTCAGCTCCTGGTGGATGATATTGACCCCCTGCCGCTGGGCGTCGAGAACATTCGCCGGCTTATACTCCTGCCCTTCCAGGAGCATGACTCCTCCGTCGATCTTATACAGGCCGGCCATCATTTTAACCAGCGTGGATTTTCCGGCCCCGTTTTCCCCTATGATAATATGGACTTCTCCCTTTCGGATGTCCATAGATACATCATTAACCGCGACAACCCCCGGAAATTCTTTGCGAATGTTCTTCATTTCCAGTAATATCTCGTTTTGCATACTTTCCTCCAGCAGCGCATCTGCTGCGCCATAAATTCTACTGATCCCCGGATACTCCTGGGACATATCCTTCAGATGGGCTGCAGCCTTCGCTGTACCAAACTATATACCGGAATGCCCCGCGCCGCTTCCCGGTTCCGGCTGCCTTTTCTTCATGCGGCCGCAAAAACAGGGGAGTTTTTCATTGGCTGACGTACCACACCGCATGTTTAATGACAGGACGCGCATCCTTAACGCACCTTCCTGTGAAAGAAAAAGCAAAGCCTGTATCCCGGGCAGCTTCGCTGAGCATCCCGTTATTTATGAGATTTCCATCTGATAGAATTTTGTATGTTGAAATCTTATCTCTTACTGAATTCCGTATTTTGCTTTATATTCACTCAGGTTGTCTTCGTTTACGATGACCGCGTCCTGCATTCTCTCCTTTTCCATGGTTACACCTTTAAAATAATCTATGGCCGCCACAGATGCCTGTTCGCCCATCTTCCAGGAAACATCGTCCGCGGTAAACGCGATCTTGCCATCCGCGATGGCCTGTACCAGTTCTTCGGAACAGTTCAGGGCGCAGATCTTTATTCCGTCCCTGCCGGCCTGGCGCACGGCTTCCGCCGCTCCCAAAGCCATCTCTCCGTTGGAAGCAAAGATTGCGTCCACTTCGGGATATTTCTGAAGCAGGTTCTGGGTTACCGTCAGTGCCTCCTGACGCTGATAATTGGCAGGCTGGCTGTCAAGCACTGTGATACCGCTGTTTTTGGCAAATACGTCATCGGCCCCGGCTTTGATATCCGTGCTTGTCTGGGAACCGGTCGTCCCCTCCAGAATAAGTACACTGCCTTCCCCTCCTAACAGATCTACCAAAGCTTCCGCTGCGCTGGTGGCAATATCATAATATTCTACGCCAACAAAAGTGACATATTCCAGGCCTTCTCCGGTGATCTTGGTCGCCAGGTTAATAATCGGAACCCCTGCCTCGTTGATCTTCTCGATCGCCGGAGTAATTCCCTCCGAATCCGCCGGCGCCAGCAGATATACATCCGGCGGGTCTAAAAGAGACTGTTCCAGAAGCTGGATCTGTTCTTCATTGCTGTCCGCGGTTACCGGACAGAGCGTTTCCATGGTCCATCCGTACTCTTCACATTTATCTTTGGCGGCTGCTTCTAGCTCCGTCCAGTAGCTGCTGCTTAATTTCTTAACTAACAGTACGGCGCGCTTTCCGCTGAGATCCTGGTCCGCCGCGTCTCCTGTCTCGGGAGCCTGTGCGGCGGTTTCCTCCGGAGCCGCTGTTTCTTTTGTCTCAGGCGCTGCATCGGCAGCTGCCGGCGCAGCGCTTTCCTCTGATTTTCCGCAGCCGGACAGAATCATGGCCATCATCATGGCTACCGCTGCTGCTCTTCGAACGTTTTTCTTCATCATTTTAAATCCTCCTTAATTTTCACCTTATATAGTAACGTTTGCTTCTCCACTTAGGGAAATACCACCTTTATGGGTGGATTACCACCTTCATTGCCCCATCCATACGGTTTTCAAATACCTCGATTGCGTGCCGGATCTCTTCCAGGTCAAAGGTATGGGTAATCAAATGTTTGGTATCGATCTTCCCCTGCTCCAAAAGCTGCAAAACCTCCTTTGACACATTGGGATTTGCCCTGGAGCCGTTTACCCGGATCTGATCACAGACGATGTCGTTCACCGGTACATAGATGTCTTTTTCTTTTGTCAAAGCGATCAGGGAAACCCTTCCGTTTTTCTTGACGCTTTTTATGGCATTATGTACCGAAGCCTGTGTGCCGGCCGCCTCGATGGCCACATCCGCCCCCCGGCCATTCGTTATCTTGCGTACTTCTTCCACCGGATCGCACGCTTCGTAATTTACCACATAATCCGCGCCGCTTTTCTTAGCGATCTCCAGCCTGTGGCCTCTGCCGACCATGATCGCGGCCGCGCCTTTCGTCCTGGCGATCTGCATGGCCAGATTTCCGATCGGCCCCGGCCCGTAGACCACTACCGTCTCACAGGACGCCACATTGGCAATGCGCAGGCTCTGGAGCGCCACGCCCCCGGTGTCACACATGGTAGCCTCATCAAAACTGACTTGATCCGGCATCACTTCACAGGACTTTTCCGTAAATACTCCATATTCCGCGTAAGCTCCATTTGAGGTAAATCCGTAATGCCGGTGACCGCTTTCGTTCTTTCCATAATTGAGGCACAAAGTATAAAAACCCTGCCTGCAATTTTCACAGATTCCGCACCCGCTGTGTGCTTCGCCTGCCACCCGGTCCCCAACCTTCAGATTCGCAACGCCCTCGCCCAGCTCCACTACTTCTCCGGCCCATTCATGTCCGAAAATAAATGGATACGCCGGCGGCCAGCTTCTTTCCTCATATTTCCCGTGAAATAATCCCGGATCCGAACCGCAGATGGCTACCGAGCGCACTCTGCACAGCACCTCTCCATACCCCGGCCGCGGAATATCCACCGTCTCGATCGAATACTCATTGGCCCCCCTGGAGACGACCGCCTTCATTTTTTCCATTGTTCCTACCTCCTTTGCGTCAACATCTTAAATCGTCTTTTCCTGTCCCGTTCACAGGTTGTGCTTTTGTGTCTACAGTTAATATTTCATTGGTATTCCATTGGTATTCCATGTGTGTATCTTAGCATAACCCCTTACAACTATCAAGACTTTTTTTCACGTTCACATCATTTTGTCTATTTTATATTATTTTTCCTACTCTTTTTTGTATATTTTTTAAACCGTAAGAACATTTATTATCATCTGTTCCCGTCATAATGAATATGGCCGGACAGTTGTAGGGGGAATGGGATACATACGGTCCGGCTTGCCTATTCAGCCTTGACCGCTTCCACTACAAAAATGGTCCGCCACAAAAATTTTCTCTTGCATTTTAGTAATGTATATGTTATATTACGCTTGTGGTATACCATTAGTATTCAATCTGTATACCTAAAATACATTTATAATTTTGAGGAGGTTTTTACTATGTCAGAAGAAATGAACAAAGATGCATTAAGTCTCACTCCGGAGGAAATGGAGCAGCGCAGAAAAGAGTCCCCCTACCTGATTACCAAGGAAGACGGCCAGAATTTCCCGATCCCGGATCTGATCGGAGCCGAGCGCCTGATCCTGGTTGACGGGCAGACCCCGGCGCCCTCCGAGGAACTGACCTTTGGTATCTGTTCCTTCGCTCCCCGCACTTCCCTACATAAGAAGCACTCCCATGTCGGCTGTGAGGAGATCATGTATATCCTTTCCGGCAAAGGAATCGGCGGTGTGGGCGATATTGAGACCGAGCAGCGCGCCGGAGATACGATCTTCGCTCCCAAAGGCGTGGAGCATTGGTTCTATAATCCATTTGACGAGCCCTTGGTTATGCTCTGGATCTATACAAAAGCATCCCTGCGGGAAGCAGGCTACGCCCTGGAGTCAAGAGGATACAAAGAGATTGACCATGAAAAAGAATACAAAGAAATAAAATAAGACCTAGGGCGGCGGACCGCGCAAACGGCATCTTCCTTGCCGCCGCTGTGCGGTCCCTCCAAAAGGGTTTTCATGAGTCAGCCTGACAGAATACATCAGAGGCATACAGAAAGGATTGCCTATGGAATTTTTAATAAACGAGACTGTACAGCAGTCAAAGCGGGAACAGGCGTATCACTACCTGAAAGAACAGATTATCTGCCGCCGCCTGCTTCCCGGTTCTGTGCTCAGTGAAAAGCAATTATCCGCAGAACTCAACAGCAGCCGCACACCCATCCGGGAGGCGATTCAGGCCCTGATCAGCGAGGGACTGGTCGTGTCCATTCCCTCGAAGGGTTATCTGGTTTCGGATATCACCTATGAGAGCATCACGCAGCTTTACGAGGTACGGGAATATCTGGAACGCTTTGCAGCCAGACAGGCAGCGATCATGATATATCCGCCTCAGCTTAAATTCATGCGGCAGCTATGCGCGGAAATGGCCCAGCAGATCTCGGCACAGGATTATCATTCACTCACCTGTTCCGATATTGTCTTCCACCACACATTGATCGAAGCCAGCCACAATCTGATACTGCAAAAGCTGTACTCGCAGATATCCGGGCAGATAGAGCGGATTACGAATCTGATCAGCGTCAATCCGTCCAATATCGCCCGTTCCCACCATCAGCACGAAACTCTGGTCCAGGCGCTGACCGCACAGGATGCTGACGCTGCGGAAAAGATAATGCAGCAGCACATCGCGGAAAACAAGCTGGTGCATCTTAAATCCTTCGCCCCCAATATCTTCGGGATAACCAGAGTCTGACGGTGGCGCCTATGGAGATCGGACGCATTGTTTTTAACCAGGTTCTGGTAATGACTCTGCTGATCGGAGTCGGCATACTGCTATACAAGATCCGTCTGATTTCCAGACAGACCAATCTGCAGCTGACCAATCTGGTACAATATGTGGTAAATCCCCTGCTGGTACTCTCCTCCTTTTCCATGGAATACAGCAGGGATTATATTCATAATTTTATCATCGGGCTCCTGGCCGCCTCCCTATTCCACGCACTGGCGATTCTCATTTCCCATATCGCCCGCTTAGGCGCGAACCGCCATCTTCTCCCGGTGGAACGCTTCGGCATTATCTTTACTAACTCAGGCTTTATGGCGGCACCGATCATGCTGAGCCTGTACGGGAATCTGGGGCTGTTTTATAACAATACCTGTGTCATCGCCTTTCAACTGTTTGTCTGGACCTATGGGATCTCACTCATGTCTGATGACAATCATGGCGGTATTCGTCAAAAAATCCGGCTGTTTATCAATCCTATGATTATCTGTGTGTTTTTGGGTATGGCTATGTATCTGATGAGGTTAACTTTTCCCTCTCCCATCCGGAAATCGATTGAATTTATCGCAGGAATGAATACCCCGCTGGCCATGATCGTATCCGGTATCTATCTGGCGCAGGGCAATCTGTTGTCTCTGTTTCGCAAACCCCGGGTTCTCTGGATCAGCTGTATCCGTATGATCCTTTTCCCTCTGGTGGTCATCGCGCTATTGGTCCCTCTGCATCTGGATCAGACCCTCACCTATTCCCTGGTGATCGCCATGTCCGTACCGATGGCTTCCAGTGTAATATTTTTCTCCAAAAGCAGCGAAAAGAGGACGGAGCATGCCTCCGACCTCTTTACCTTATCTACCATATTGGGATTGGTCACGATCCCTTGTATGATAACCCTGACTTCCAAGTTATGTTCCCTTCTATATTAATAGGAGGCTGTTACGGTATGTCCGCAAGCCACTCCTCCGGGATTCGGAGTATCTGGCCGATTCTAAGCGGCTCTCTCACGTCCAACTGGTTATATGCAGCCAGCTTAGCATAACGGCTTCCCTCTCCGGTGAGATCTTTCGCAATAGAATAGAGGCTGTCCCCTTCGGCCGCCGTAATCTGACAGGGCAGATATACAAAACCGCTCAATGCGTCCTTTACAAAATAAAGCGGTGGCCGATAATTATTATTCTTATTTGTAAACAGCAGAAGCCATTTCACCTGATACCCATCTTCCATGTTGCCGCTGATCGGAACCGCGACCACATTATCGATCATCTCCCCATTCTCACCGACAGCCGCCTGCGCCAGAATATCGTCCCTGTAATGCACCAGGCAGTTTTTCGGATCGATGATCCTAGTTCCCTGAGTGGCATAGGTGCGCTCCACGTGGCAGTCCGCTTCCCAGCTGAAACTCGGGTGCAGCCAATGGGCGCCGGAAATTCCAAGCCACAACTCATGGACCGTATCCTTTGTAATCCATCCGTTTTCATCCAGATCATCATTGATATCCGTCTGTCCTTCCGGGAGCCGCAGAAGCCACATCTGCCAGCCATTTTGATCCTGGGCCCCGGCCGGTTCCGCCTCCATCTGATCCGATGCCGGTTCCGCTTCCATGCAAAGCGCAAAGGGGGACACCTCTGAGATCGAGAACCCTTCCGGAGCCCGAAGGCAGAACTCTTCACACAGATAGACCCCCGCC
Organism: Diplocloster agilis; assembly: GCF_019042275.1. GTDB lineage: Bacteria > Bacillota > Clostridia > Lachnospirales > Lachnospiraceae > Diplocloster > Diplocloster agilis. Next base: position 9,491 of record NZ_JAHQCW010000051.1, on the reverse strand, counting down.
TGATTCCTCGTCAACGGCGATTCCGACACCGCCAGCGGGGCCAGCGAAAGCTTCTCCCTCGCCTCTTCCAAGTCAAACTGCCAATTATTCGCCCTATAGGGAATACCGGCAGGATTATCCTTCCAGCGTCGGAACTCTTCTTCCTCAAGCTCCATAACGCTCTCATGTCTCATCCGTCCCGTGGCCGTCCCTTTCAGACTGACACAGCCGCTGACCGTACATACCCAGTCAAGCGTATCTCCGGCGATGCCATGGGTCGCCTGTATGCCCTCTTCCAGTATACTGATTTTCCCGGTATTATAACAATTCTCAATGGAATTCCATCCCATATGTCCGCAGATGCCTGCCACCTGTGCATACTCATACCAGTCCGGATGGTCCGGATAAATGTAAGCCTTCTGATACTGCGCCGTCACCGTTCCCTCATTTCCGCAGTCGTAGATAAACGCGCAGTCGTTATAAGCACAGATTCCTCCGGCCTCCCAGGGCGCCTCCACTTTCCCGGTATTTACGCAGTTCTTTATAATAGCGGGTACCGGATTCTGCTCGTCTTCCCCTTTCAGTACCTTGCATTTGTTCAGACCGGCGATGCCGCCCGCCCCATAATCACCAATGCCGCTTAAGAATACCTCCGCCCGATTCTCGCAGTCCTTGATGGTGCCCCGGTTAATCCCGGCGATACCGCCCACATAGCACTGCGTCCCCTCGATCCGCCCTTCCACCGTAATATTCTCAAGCGTACCATAGTTGACCATACACAAGATCCCGACACCATACTCATCCATCTCCCAGACGATGGGATCCGTCTTAAGCGTCAGATTGCGGATGACTGCCTTTCTGTCCACACAGACAAACATCCCGTTTCCGGCGTTCTCATGCCAAGTAATCGTATGGCCGTTCCCCTCGAAAACCCCTCCGTATCTGAGCATACTCTGACGTATGTACGGATGCCCGATGAAAGAGCCATATCCTCTATCCTCCACAAAATTAATATCCGCCATCAGCTCCACATCCACCGCAACTGCCTCATTATTCTCCTTCTCTACTTTTCTGGCCCGGTTTATGTAACCGTCGAAACGGGTATAATCCTTGATATCATAGATATAAAAGACCCCGTCCCGGTAACTGGGATCTTCCTCGATAGACGCGTACAGCGGGTCAAAGGTTTCGCTCTCCCTGGCGGCCAGAATCCAGAAAGCGAATGTCAATATAAAGATAGCCGCAGCCGAAACAAGATTTTTAGAGCGCAGCCGGCGATGTCTTTTTGTTTTATATTTCACAGCGGGATTATTCCCTTTCTGTTTTTTCATTTTTGCCTCCAATTGTACGCTTACCCTCACAAACTTCATTTGTCGTTCTGTGCCTTATCTGCCAAATGAGCCCGGCTCTATTTCTTTTAATCCTAATACTTCGCCCTGTATCTGTCAAATATAGCCGCACATGGTTTTAGAACTTACGGCCTTAACTTACTGGAATAAATACTATTTTAGTCCTTTCCATCAGAATAAAAGAAGGACTGAGCCCTGTGCTACACAGGATTCAGTCCTCAACTATGTTATTTGATCAGATTTTCCGCCCTTGGGCCGTCACATTTCTTCCAACAGCTTGCGGGCCGATTTTTCATCCAGGAACAGGCAGTTGATGTATCCGCCGGCCAGCGCTCCCTTCAGTCCTTTTACTTTGTCCTCATCCATAACCACGCAGATCCGTTTGTCCTTCTGCTTTACCTCCTCCAGGCTGATGCCGATAACGCGGTTATACAGTTCATTATCTAGATGGGTTCCGTCCTGTTTGAAATAGCGGGAACAGATATCACCCACGTACCCCTCTTCTTTCAGGTTCTTATAATCCTGTTCGGTAAAATATCCGGACTGGATCAGCACAGAATCCTCTCTGATTTTCCCGACACTGAACAACAGGATATTCGCCCGGTGGATCAGCTCGAATATTTCCCTGATCTTGGAATCACTTTTTAAGGCTTCCGCGATCTTGGAATTGTCCACAAAGGACGGTACCGGAAGGCTGTATCCCACCGTGTGGTAATTCTTTGCGAACTTGGCCAGGACATTTTCAGCTCCCGTGCTGGTGGCATTTCTGGATACGCCGCCGTTTAATCCCACGAAGGTTACATCGGACACATTTTTTGGGCGCAGATTCTCCGCCACCCGTGCCAGCGTATTTCCCCAGGACAGGCCGATAATGTCACCGTCCCGTACGATCTGATTCAGATATTCTGCGACCGCTAACGATACATCCCGGGCGATAATATTCGGCTCCTCAATATCCACATGGGCCACGGAAACATATTCCAGATGATATTTCTCCTTGATCTCCTGCTCCAGATCAAACTGCGTGATCACCGGCAGATTCAGGGTATAGCTGACATATCCCATGTCGACCGCTTTGTTGATCATTCTGGATATGGTCGCATTGGAAAGATTCTCGCTCTGGGCAATCTCTTTTTGATTCATCCTGAGTAAAAAATACTTTTTCAACACCCGGTAAAGCTGTACCGAATTATTCGTATCCATGTAATACCCCCGTTGCACATCCCATTTTGTTACTCTGTTTTTTTATTTCAAGGGAATGCTTTCAGCCCTCGCTATTTGTGACATATTCCCTGAAAACCCGGATTCTCTCCTGGACGGACGGATATCTGCGCTTGGTTTCTTCGGAGAGAATGCCCCTTTCCAGCGCACCGTCGGCCACCTTTTCATGCCCGATGATCGCCCAGGCCACATCGTCAAAATATTTCTTTTCTTCCGCGGTCAGCGTGGTGTTGATAAACGGCTGGCGCGGCTGATTGATATCCTCCCCGCAGACCTCCAGCATATTATAACGGGCGCACAGATCACGAACCCGCTTTACCTGGTCCTCGCTGTTCCGGCTGGGTGCGTAGCTGAATCCCTGCATCCCGTACTCGGAGACGTATTTGAACAGATCATCCAGGATATCATCCTCGAACTTCTGAGTTTTCTTATCTCCGGTAACGGATTCTCCCCGGACATCGCCCAGATATGTATAGGTCGGTATACATCCCAGAGAATTCAAAAACGGGATCGTCTTTTCCACGTCCGGCGTCTCCTGCGCGTTAGCCGGTACATACATATTTTCCGAGAAAAATCCTTTTAAAAGATTCGTCAGGTCATAATCATAAATCGGGCTGGCTGTATCCAGCAGATACTCCTTCACCTTCCCGGACAACGGGATCTCCAGTTTCTTCTCCAGGAAATCCACAAGCGCCTGTCCCCTGCCATATTTCTCAATCATCCGCTGGCCGGTGGCGAACAAAAGATGCCGTTCGGTGATCGTACCCTTTTCCTTCCAGCGGGATACCGGGATGACATGGGCGTCAAAATCCAGATTCATACCGTAATTGCTTAAGATTGCATCGACTTTTTTCACCATCGCCCGGTTTCTGATCTCGCGGGCCTCCCGGATCGGAACCAGGAATTCCTCGATCTTCCCAAGCGAGCTGATGGGAACTCCGTGTACCGGAAAATATCCCACGGACAGCTGATCCGGATTATTGAACTTCTTTCCCTTCAGCGGCGTATTATCCCAATTTAAGCGCACTTCAAAACCTACCGTAGGTATCACGCCCAGAATTGCGCAGGCCTCTTTGAATTCCAGACAGCCGGCCACAGATTCATGGTCTACGATTCCGCAGGTGGTCAAGCCTACCGTGTAAGCCTTCCAAGCTATTTTAGAAGGGCTGTAGGGAGAAAAAGAATATTGGGAATGCACATGGTTATTGCATTCATCCTGCCTCGGCACACTGGGGATATCCCCGTGATCTACCGCCTGCTTTAAATCCCGGACCGCCTGAAGCCGTACTTCCCGTTGAGCGTGGTTCAGATTTTCTATCAGGTTCTCTATCCTGTCCATAATTTCCTCCAGTACCGCACTTGCTGCGGCTCTATTTCAGGTATGGTGTAAACCATTTCCTCCAGTGCCGCACTTGCTGCGGCTCTATTTCAGGTATGGTGGTACCATTTCCTCCAGTGCCGCACTTGCTGCGGCTCTACTTCTGGTATTGTATCACAATTTTCTTCTTTCCAGTATTTTTAAATAACATTTATACTGATTATCCCAGTATTCCCTGTCTGCGGGGGCACAGTGATACAGCTCGCTGGAATTTGCGCACAGCGCGCGCCCTTCTTCCACATCCTTAATTTTCTGATCCGCGATCAGCTGGAAGATCAGGTTTCCGACAGCCGTAGTCTCGGTGGGTCCGCAGACCGCCGGGATACCCATAGCGTCCGCGATCCACTGGCACAGCATATGATTCTGAGTGCCTCCGCCCACCAGCTGGAGAAGCTCAAGCTTATCGCCGGTCACATTGGTCACAGCTTCAAAATTCTTCCGGATAGTCAGCGCCAGGCTCTTATAGGCACAACGCGCCACTTCCCCCAGGGTCTGCGGAACGTCCTGGTAGGTTTCCCGGCAGTATTTTTGGATCATTCCGGGCATATCCGGCTGGAATTCGCCAAAGGGTCCTTCGTCCACGTCAAATACACAGTTCAGATCATCGGCCGCCTGGGCTTCTTTTACGATTTCGTCCCAGGAGATCTCTCTTCCTGCGTCGTGGTTCCATTTCTTCCTGCACTGCTGGATCACCCACAGGCCGTTGATATTTTTAAGCAGCATGCTCTTGCCGGCCACACCGCCTTCATTTCCGAATTCCAGCGGTACTACCGCCGGGTCCGTCATGGGTCCGTCCAGCTCCAGTCCGGCCAGCGCCCAGGTGCCCAGACTTACGAATCCCCAGGTCTTATCATTTTCCACCACCGGGATTCCCGATACGGCCGACGCGGTGTCGTGGGTCGCGGGTATTACCACATTGATCGGGTTAATGCCCAGTTCCTCACAGACCGAAGGCTTGATCGGCCCAAGAAGCGTTCCGGGTTCGGAAAGTTTGGTAAAGATGTCGGACCGGAGTCCCAGTTTTTCACATATCTTGGTCTCCCAGCAGCGGTTCTTCTGGTCCACCATCAGGGTCATGGTGGCGTTGGTGAATTCATTGGTCACCTTGCCGGTCAGAAAATAATTCAAAAGATCCGGTATCATCAGCAGATGCGCGCCGTACCTGTATTCGGAAGCGTTCTTCTTCTTTAAGGAATACAGCTTATAGATTCCCATAATCCGGTTACAAGGTCCCTGCGACAGCTCAAATAACTCCTCCTCGGACAGAATCGAATGCATCTCGGCGGACAGCCGGTGCTGGCTCTCATCCCGATAATGCAGAGGATTTCCCATGAGACGGCCTTCCTCATCGATAAAACCGAAATCACAGCCAAAGGAATCGATGGCTACGGAATGCGCATCCGGATACTTTTTCAGCGCTTTCTGAATACCTGCCTTGACATCCGAGAGAATTCTTAAAATATCCCAAAAATACTCTCCCTCATTTGCAAACACCGGCACGTTGTCAAACCGGTACACAATGTCAAAATCAAATTTGTCATCCCCATAATTCGCTACGATAACTCTTCCATTGCTGGCCCCAAGATCCACAATAATGTAATTATCCATAAAAATCCCTTCCCTTATCTATGTATTTTCTTACGGATTCTGTGTGTTGCTGTTACGGATGGATCACTACTTTCATAATATTCTCATCCCGGATGGATGTAAAGCCCTCTTCGATATCATCCAGAGAGACAATTTTCTCGATATATTTTTTCGCATCCAGTTCATGAGCCTCCATCATATCCATGATCTGCTGCATAAATCCCGGAGTCGTCGCGTGCACTCCGCATATCTGAAGCTCTTTATAATGAATCAGGTTCGAATCGATAAAGCCTTTGCTCTCGCCCGGAAGACCGCCGAACAGGGAGATTCTTCCCATCTTGGCTGCGATCTCCTGTGCTTCCGTCTGAACGGAAGGCACTGAGGTGGCGGTGATCACCACGTCCGCCCCTTTGTTGTCCGTCAGCTTAATAACCTCTTCTTTGGTGTTCTGGGTAAACGGATTGATCCATTTTACGCCCGGTACTTTTTCCATGGCGATCTTACCGCGTTTTTCCACCGGTTCCACGACGATGACATTGCGGGCGCCTTTTCTAAGAGCCAGTTCCGCGTGCAGACAGCCGATCATGCCGCTTCCGTATACCACCACATCATCCCCCGGCTTTACATGCATATAGCTCTGTCCGTTTAACGCGCAGGCCGCCGGCTCGATCAGGGTAGCGTCGTCATATTCGATGGAATCGGGAAGCCTTAAGACATTTCCCATCCGAATCGCTTTGGCCGGAACCTCCAGGTACGGAGCGAAAACCCCCTCATACTGGAAGCCGATGGTCTCCAGATGATCGCACATATTGGTATGTCCGGATTTGCACGGATAACACTCGCCGCAGCCGATCGCAGGAGCTACCGTGACACGGTCCCCCTCTTTCCAGCCGAATTCTTTCGCATAGGGGCTGGCATAGATAATATCTCCGGCACACTCGTGGCCCAGTATACGCGGAACCGCGATCTTGCTGCTGCCCTTTAAGAACGTTCTCATATCCGTACCGCAGATAGACGCCGCTTTAATCTGAATGATCAGATTATCGTCTTTTTGCACCGGTTCCGGCATTTCGCTGATCTTGAGCTTGCGTTCCTCATCCATAATAAATGCTTTCATAATTTTCCTCCAATCGCGGGGTATACTCCCGCATCCTATCCCTTACAGTGGTAAGCCGCCTGAGGATCGGCGAAATATGTTCCATTTTGCACTACCCTCAGGCGTATTTTTATTTCCTATTATAAAATTAACCTTCTACGATCTTGATTCCGGCACTGGTTCCGAGTCTGGAAGCGCCTGCTTTAATCATGGCGTCCGCATCCTCTTTATTGCGGATACCGCCGGATGCCTTTACTTTCACTTCCGGTGCTACGGTTTTGTACATCAGGGCTACATCTTCCACTGTAGCGCCGCCGGTGGAGAAGCCGGTGGAGGTCTTCACGAAATCAGCTCCCGCTTCCTTACAAACCTTGCACACTTCAACCTTTTCCTCATCTGTCAGCAGGCAGGTCTCGATGATTACTTTCAGGATCGTGGGGGATTTCGCCGCCGCTCTTACCGCAGCCACATCTTCTTTGACCCGTGCGTAATCATGCTCTTTGGCAGCGCCGATATCGATCACCATATCCACTTCGCCGGCTCCGTCTTCCACTGCCTTCTTAGCCTCCAGCGCTTTGATCTCGGAAGTGTTGGCTCCCAGAGGGAATCCGATCACGGTGCAAACCTGAACTGTGGTATCTTTTAATATGTCATAAGCAAAACTTACATGTTTCGGGTTAATGCATACGGAGGCAAAGCTGTACTTTTTTGCTTCCTCGCATAATTTTCTAACGTCCTCTGTGGTAGCCTGGGGTTTCAAAATGGTGTGATCTACATAACTTGCGATATTTGTATTCATGGTGATATCTCCTTTTTATTTTTTATTGTTATACAAGATTGAGCAGCCAATGCTGCAAATCCGCCCGAAGGCGTGTATGAATGGGACACTGTAAACTATACCTTTTATGTATCAGTCGTTCCGATCCTTACGATCCGCTCGATCCGCTCAAGCGTATGGTCCGCTTCTATTTTAAGAAACCGTTGGGATAGAACATAATCTTATTAAAGACGATAGATTTCTCATCGATCTTTTTGAATGTATCCGGCACATCCTCTAACAGCAGTTTGTGGGAAATCAGCAGATCCGGATTCAATTTCTTCTCGCCCATCAGTCTGGCCGCCTCGGTCCATTCTTTTCCGGGGAAAGGATTGGAGAAGGAATTCCAGCTGCCCTTTATCGCCAGCTGATATCTTAAGATATTGTCCACAGCCTGTTCGGACAATTCCAGTCCCTTATGGGAAATGCCAAGGAAAACAACTCTGCCCATCTTGCCGGTAACCAGGATCGCGTTGTGCTGCGCAACCGGAGCGCCGGACATATCAAAGGAAACCGTAACGCCTTTTCCGTTTGTATGATCAAGTACCGCTTTCACCGCGTCGTTCTTTAAAGAGTTTACCGTAAAGGTAGCGCCGCACTCCACTGCGTTTTCCAGTTTGGAATCGTCGATATCCACCGCAACGATGGTTTTGATTCCCAACGCTTTCGCATACTGGATCGCGAATAAGCCGATGGCTCCCAGACCAAATACGCAAACGGAATCTTCCGGCGTCACATCTCCTCTTAAGAACGCGTGGATCGCGTTGGCCGCGGGATCTACGGTTGCGCCCCAGTCAAAAGGCGTATCCTGGGACAATTTCACCAGGTTCTCCGCTTTTACCGCCAAATATTCCGCAAACGCTCCATCGTTTCTGGAACCATAATATTTATACTTTTCACAGAGGGAATACTCACCCTTTTTGCACCACTCGCATTCGTGGCAGGGAAGTAACGGAGCTGCGCAGGCTCTGTCGCCGATCTCCCATCCATTGACTTCAGATCCGATCTCAACGATCTCTCCGGCGAATTCGTGACCAGGGATAATCGGAAGTACATGGGAACCGAACTGCAGGATTCTGGGAATATCGGAACCGCAGATACCGACTGCCATAATTTTCAGCAGGACTTCATCGCTGCCCGGTGCAGGCTTCGCTGTTTCAATCAGCTGTAAATGTTTTACTTCTGTCATCTGAATCGCTCTCATTTTAATTCCTCCATTTTGGTTTGCAATGTGTTTTGTGAAATTATTTTCATCACATGAAAATAATATCACTCCCCCTCCAAAATGTCAATAGGTCTTTTTCCATAATTTCTCCCCTGATTATGAGTTTATTTTGGGCATATTTGGGATGATGTGAAGGGCCGGGCGCCGGGCTGAGGGCTGCTGTTTCCGGAGGAGGCCCCCTGCCGCGGGCGCTAACCGCTTCGGCCGGATCTAAGAACGGGTAACGGATCATGCGGGAGAACCTTTTATTAGCAGGGCCCGGAACAAACTCGCCAGAAAACGGCTCAAACAGTGTTCCGGGCCCTGCCAGGTTCTCCCCCACGATCCGTAACCCGTTCTAAGATCCGGCCTCAAGCGGTTTGCGCCCGCGGCAGGGGGCCTCCTCCGGAAACAGCAGCCCTCAGCCCGGCGCCCTACTTTACTGCAATATATTCACCACATCCAGGACTTTACGCCTGTACCAGTGTAGGGAATGCGGGAACCGGCGGGGGTATGGAGCACCCGGAGCGGCGCAGACGGATTCCGGCGGCCGGGAAGGGGAGCGAAAAGTCCGGTGGTTCGGAATGCTTGAGGGAAAACCGTATCAGATCTTACGGAGAAGAAGCTGCCGCACGAACTTAGCGTTCTTTCTGGGGGCTTCGTATGCCCGCTGCTTATGGCTTGAAACCGCAGCGGTATGCGGGGACGCTCCGGACGGCCGGGTTCTTTTGTATCTCCCCGGGAGCGCATAGGGCGGCTGTGTATCCGCTTGGGGGAATCGGAAAGCCGGGTTCAGGATGACCGGCGGACTTCACGTCCGACGGGCAAGAGCCTCTGAACCGGGAACACATCACGTGTTC
>NZ_JAHQCW010000050.1 GCF_019042275.1 Diplocloster agilis | reverse complement strand
GCGGACTTCACGTCCGACGGGCAAGAGCCTCTGAACCGGGAACACATCAGGTGTTCCTGGTGAATAGGCTCGGTTCCTGAATCCGGCTTTTCGATTCCCCTTAGCGGGGACCAGCGCTAGCCCTCCGCGCTCCCAGGGAGATACAAAAGAACCCGGCCGCCCGTAGTATCCCCGGATACCGCCCACGGTTTCAAGCCCTAAGCAGCGGGCATAGGAAGCCCCGTGGAAGAACGCTAAGTCAGTGCTACAGCCCCCGGTTCAGAGGCTCTTGCCCGTCGGACGTGAAGTCCGCCGTGCATCCTGAACCCGGCTTTCCGGTTCCACTTAGCGAATGCCAGCGCAAGTCCTCCGCGATCCCGGGGAGACACCAAACCGCCCGGCCGCCGAAGGCACCCCCGGAAACCGGTACACACCCCGGCCCAAAGCAGCGGCCATCCCCAACCCCGAGGAAGAACTTCACTCCCGCAGCATTAATTTATCCAGCACCTGTTTTTGGGCATTGCAGCACACTTCAAAGCTTTCGAAAACTTCCTCAATGGTCGGGTTCGCCTCGCACCCTTCCTCAATCATCCGGATCAGATGGTCAAACTGTGCTCCGGTGGGTTTGCGGTCGCTCTGGAGATTAATCATCTCGTACTCTTTCTCCGGATATTTGTAATATTCGATCAGATCGCCTTCCTCCTGGTGGGTCTGCCGGTCTTTCCGGTAGATAATCCGGATGCTTCCCCCGGGGCCGACGAATTCTTTTAGATTATCCGAGGAAAACGTATTGCTCCAGCCGGCCTCATAATAGCCTACGGAGCCGTCGTCCAGTTCCAGGGTCATAAAACCGTAATTAAAGGAATCCTTCGGAACATCTTCCTCCGTTCTGGAACCGGATGCAGACACACGCTGTACCCGGGCCCCTGTGAACCACTGCGCGACATCCACGTAGTGAACCCCGCAGTCCAGAAGCGGCGAAGCTTCTTTTAATATTGCCAGGTATTTTTCCCAGTCCATGGTGTGATGATTCTGTACCATCCGAAAAACGATGGGCCTGCCGATGGCGCCGGAGCGGATCATATCCGCTACCTTTTGGTAGGTGGCATTGTGCCGCAGTATGTGGCCCACCAGCACCTTGCACTCCGGATGTTCCCTGACCAGCCGGACGAACCGGCGGCCTTCCTCCAGATCCGGCGCGATCGGTTTCTCGCAGATCACATGCTTTTGATGAAGGATGCACTGCCGCACCAGCTCCAGGTGGGTGCTGGGATACGTAGCGATAATTACGATATCGACCCGGGGAGAAGAGATACAGTCCCGGCTGTCCGTGCAGAAGCGGCCGGCCCCGTACCGTTTCTGAAAGCTGAGGGCCTTCGCCTCGTCCAGATCGCACACATACTCTAACCTCACGTTTTCTTTGTAATAAATTTGAGAAAGATGAGCCTCCCCCATATGTCCGCAGCCAATCAGCGCCACGCCATAGGTTTTTCTCATGGCCGTCTCATACCTCCCGCCAGTTCGATCTCCTGAAGCACCAGCCGGACGGAACGGATGGCCTCCTCCAGCGTGGCTATGGTCAGAGGGGTATGGTTTTTCACACCCTGCGTAAAATACCGCAGCTCGTTATAATAACCCCCCAGAGAAGAAATATTTCCGCCGATATCATTTTCGCTCTCGAACTCCTTATCAAGCTCCGGGATGATCCGTCCGCCGGTCTTCGGATAGACCGCCAGGGAGGGGGTGGCGGAGGAATCGAATACCACAGTGGCCTCGTCGAATTTAACCCGGTATTCCATGGTAAACGGGAACGCGTCCGGATAATCCCAGCAGGCCTCCACGGTGACGGCCGCATCCTCATATCCGTAGGTGGCGAAGATCTGCTGGATGACGCCTTCGGAATCCCTGGCCGCCCGGGCGGTTACTTCCAGGGGATCACCCAGCAGATAGCGCACATAATCCACGTCATGCACATGCATATCCATAGCAACGGTACCGGAGCACTCGGGGCGGTGGAGCCAGTTCTCCCACGCCCATCCGGGAAGCGGGCTGATCCGCTTGAAGACCCCGGAGCGCAGCGCCCCATAGGTCTTATTTTCCACCGCCTCTTTCAGCCAGGCATACTCGCTCCACAGCCGGATGCACTGTCCTACCATGACAGGAACACCGGTCTCCCGCTGCGCGGCCAGAAGAAGCTCCATCTCATCGGGGCTTAAACATACCGGTTTTTCTATAAATACGGCCCGGCCTTTTTTCATAGCCGCTACGGCATATTTGGTATGAAGGTAGGTGGGTAGACAGATATCGATCACATCCACGTCCGCCTGCTCGATCAGGTCCATGCCCTCTTGGTAGATCTGCGCGGAAAATTTTTCAGCGGCAGCTTTGGCATATTCCGGCCGCAGGTCCGCCACCGCGGTAACTTTAACATCCTCTTCCATCAGGGCCTGATAGCAGGCAGTGTGCATTCCGCCCATATATCCGGCGCCGATTAATCCAATTTTCAACATAAGAATTTACTCCTTTCCAAAGATGCGGTCCATAGAGGCCGCCGTGTTATAGAGAATCTGTTCCGGCCAGCAGGTGTAGGGCGGAAGCATTTCCGCGGTGCAATAACCGTCATACCCGATATCCCGGAAGGCCCGCATCACTTCCGGCCAGTCCACATCACCGGCCAGCAGATCCACGAACCCGTGCAGTCCGCCTGCCGCTCTTCGGTAATCTTTAAAATGCACCTTCTTGATGCGTTTGCCCAGAATCCGGATCCACTGCTCCGGATATCCGTTATACACCACATTTCCTACATCGAAGTAGGAGCCTATGTACGGGCAGTCCACCTGGTCGATAAAGTTCCGCATTTCCAACGGGGATACCAGGAACTTATTCCACACATTCTCGATGCCGACCTGGATCTGCGCCTCCGACGCTGCGGGTGCCAGCCTTTGAAACGCCAGAAGCGCCCGGTCATATGCCGCGTCATAAGGCACCACGGCCCGGTCGGGTAGAAAATCAACGCCTACGGCGCCCGGCACGATCAATACCGAATCCGCTTCCAGTGTTTTGGCAATCTGAATTTGGCGCATGGCCAGTTCTACGGCCCGTTCCCTCTCGGTTTCCTCATCCGACGTAAAGGAATAATCCCAATACAGGCCGCTGGCGATACTGTGAATCCGAATGCCTGTCTCCCGGGAATCTTTTAAAATCCGTTTCAATTCCTCGTCCGTGGTATCCGGCGTCAACTCCCCGGTCCCATCCATGGCCAGCTCGATTCCGTCAAATTCCGCGTCCTTGGCCAGCTCCATACATGTTCTCAGAGGCTGCCCGGAAAATGACCAGATACTGATTGCTTTTTTCATAATAATCCACCTTCTTTTCTTTTTGCTTTGCTATTTGCTTTGCCATTTGCTTTGCTTTTTGCTTTTCATTTTCTTTTGGTATTCGGCCTGAATACGGTTTTTCCTAATTGACTGTGTGAACACTATTTACAGGTTTGGCTGAAAAGTATATACTTTTGATAACTCTAATTATAAACTCTTTTTAAGAATTGCACTTTACAATAAACGTCCGCAAATTTACAGAATCAGACCATATTTCAAAAAAAGGAGGACAAATATGCAACAATACTATAAATTAAAATTAGAAACCGTTGTATTTATCACGGATATTGTCAATATCTCGTATTACGTCCTGCCTAAAAATTACATTTTTGAAGGGGAGAGCCATGATTTCTGGGAATTTGTCTATGTGGATAAGGGGGAACTCATTATTACGGCCGACAGACGGCGGTATCTGCTAAAAACAGGAGAGATGGCTTTTCACTGCCCGGGAGAATACCATGACCTGCAGACAATACGGAACTCTACAGCCAACATTATTGTCGTGTCCTTCTGCTGCGACAGCCCGTGCATGGATTATTTCCGCAATAAGATCCTCCTATTGAATCCGTTTGAAAAGGAGTGCCTGCTCCGGGTCGTTACGGAATCCGAGTCCGCTTATGAATTTTTTGAAAAGTCAGCGCCGGGGATCAATATGCAGAAAAATCCCAACGCGCCCTTCGGGAGCGATCAGCTGCTGAAAACCAGCCTGGAACAGCTCTTCATCCTGATATACCGGAGGCAGGACGGAATCGGCATCCGGGAAAGGCGGATCGGCTCCAATGCCCTGCAGAACCACGCGATTATCGTGCAGCGGGTGCAGTCCTACATAAGAAGCCACTACGCCGAGAAGCTCACACTGGAAGCACTGGCCGCCCAGGTCAACATCAGCGTCTCCCAGTTAAAACGCACTTACAAGGATCAGACCGGGTCCTCCGTCATCGCCTACCTGACGAAAGTCCGGATCAGCGAAGCCAAGCGGCTGATCCGGGAGAGCAATCACAACTTTACGCAGATCGCGGAGCTGACAGGGTATGATAATATCTATTATTTTTCCAGACGGTTCAAAGAAGAGACGAAAATGACCCCCACGGAATATGCCTTATCCCTGCGGCGCTGAAAGAAAGGAGTAGATCATGAATAAAATAGGAGTAATGCTGGAAGCTTTCCGAACGGAACCGTTAAAAGCCCTGACTCTGGCCCGCGAAGCCGGAGCCGATGCCGTCCAATTCTATGCAGGCGTCGGCCCTCTGGATCTGGACCGCCTGTCCCTGTCCGAACGCCGGGAGTTCGAAAAAGCCCTGCAAAAAAGCGGCCTGGAGATCAGCGCCGTCTGCGCCGACCTGGGCGGCCACGGTTTCGCCATCCCCCAGGATAACCCGGAGCGGATCGCCAAGACCGGACGTATGATAAAATGGGCCGGCGAGCTGAACTGCCGCACGGTAACCACCCATCTGGGCGTTATCCCCGCGGACCCCGCGTCTTCGGTCCGCCGCGTCCTGGCGGAAGCCTGCCGAAGAATAGACGAACTGTGCGGGGCCTGCGGAGTCCGTCTGGCCATCGAGACAGGCCCGGAGACCACATCCGTGCTGCATGATTTTCTGACAGGGCTTGACTGTCCCTCTATCGGAGTCAACTACGATCCGGCGAACCTGGTCATGGTGACCGGGGATGACCCCATTAAGGGCGTCCGCCTGTTAGCGGACCGCATTGTGCATACCCATGTGAAGGATGGGAAGATGTTAAAACAGACGGACCCCGCCGTGATCTACCGTTACTTTGCCGAGGGCGGTATCGGGGATATGCGTTTAAGCGATTATTTTATTGAGACTCCACTGGGAGAGGGCGATGTGGATCTTCCCCTGTGGTTCAAGGCTCTGAGGGATATCTCCTACAGCGGATATCTGACCATCGAGCGGGAGACGCTGAACGACTGCTTCGAAGAGATACAGGGCTGCGTCCGGAAGGTGCAAGAGCTGCTGGGAACAAGAACGGAATAAGAACAGACTGCGGCCGGAAAACATGATTGGTTTTCCGGCCGCTTTGTTTATGGGAGATGCCTTTTATTTATTGGTTACTCATAGATAATCGTCGGTGTCCACGCCGTCGAATCATAGGCCGTATTCCCGCGTTTATCCACCCGGAACGATATCACATCATCCGAAACCACGCTGGTGGAAACCTCGGCGGCCACCCCCGCCGTATCGTCAAAGTCGATCGTCTGCCACGCTCCGTTGACAGGCCAGATCATCCGGTCGTTTTTCCAGATGCTGACATTGACACCGTCTCCTCCCTCCGAAGCATATTTCCTGACCGTCCCGCTGATTGATATAACGCCGCTTCTGGGCGCTTTCCAGTCCAGCAGGATCTGTGTCTCATCGGGATGAAACAGCAGCTGTCCTTGTTCCGCCCAGATGGCGTCCCATTGTTTCGGCCCACGCCAATGATTGGAACCATCCGGATTCCAGGCCATATCCAGGGTACCGACGCCTGCCTGCCAGGTCCGGTAATACCAGCCGTTTCCCCCTTGCGTATCCGACAGCTGTTCCGCCGCCTGATAACGGTTGGACGGAGCCGTTATGGGACCGTCTGCGGTGACGCCCTCCGGGTGCAGATCCAATACAAGACGGATATTTTTTCCAAAGGAATTTACGGAAAAAATGTCTGTGTCAAAATCCGTCAACGGCGTATCTTGAATCTTTATGTTCTCAAAATGAATATCCGATATCAGATGATTCGAGTCATGACCGGATATCCGGATCTGGTTGGAACCGTCGGATTTGGATGTGATATTGCGGTACGTGACATTTTGTATGGAACCGGGCCACTGCCAGTTTCCCGCCAGGCTTCCGAACCAGAAGCTGTCTTCCATCGTGATATTGATCAGCCGTTTTGCTTTCTCCACCCGGATATCTTCAAATGTCACATTTTGAATCTGCGTGGCGTTCAACGCGCATATATTGATCGCTGAGCGCTCCGTCAGCTGATCCGGATAATTCAGATCGTCATAATTACGCAGGATATCGATATTCTGAAACCGGATTTGATCAAAATAGCCGGCCTGGGTTTCAGCCCCGATGCCGATGGCATTGTTGGCGTCGCTCCACAGCTGGGAATTCTGATAGGTAATATTGCTGGTGGGAAGAGCCTGGGAGGGATCCTCCGCGGGGTTGTATCCGTTGTTGCCCGTCCCTTTGATGGCCACGCTGTCGTCGCAGGAGTGAATGAAGCTTCCGTCAAACAGCACGCCCTGACAGTTTGCCACATTGAATCCGTCGGAGGATGCGTATCTCGCATTGATTGCTTTGTAGTTTTTTACAGTAACATTACTGCATTTCCACATAAAGGAAATCCAGGAATTCATATCGCGGATGACGGTAATGTCCCGGACCGTCACATCATTTGCATTTTTCAGCGCCACCGCCACCCCGTCATAACTGTCCTGGCTTACATAATCGTTCAACAGAATCCCGGGGCCGCATATGGTAACGTGATCCGCGTCCTGAACCAGAACCCGTCCCCGCAAGACAGCGCCGCCTTCCAGATAGAGTGTCTGGCCGGTCCGGAGCATTAACGGCGGCCGGCCGGAAAGATCATAATATCCCGGCCCATAGTGGATCACTTGATCACTCTGTATATCCGGGATATCCGTGAGAGGTTCCCGGACAAACAAGTGCAGCACTCTCCCATTATAGTTTCTGTCCGGTAAAAATGTGATATCTGTTCCGGGCTGCGCGGTAAAGGTCACTTTATTACCCGCCCGCTGTCCGCTTAACCCCAGAGATTCCGGCAGCAATGCGTAATCCGTAAATGGAACCTGAGCGCTGATCTGAATTTCAACCGGCCCGGTGCTCTCGAATGTCCCGTAGGACACAGGATTCCCCCATGCGTTGTTCCCGGATACGTAGACCGGAATGTCCAGACCTCCCGCCTGCACCTGAAAATCCGAAGAACTGTATTTTTCCGGCATGGCATCGGGTTTTTCATACACATTTACAAGCGGCTCATATGCCCGCTCCATCGGTTCGTTTACCGTATAGGCTTCCTCTCCCCACGCCGCGCCCGCTGTCATAAAACTTACCATTGCGCATACAACGGCGGCCAGCGCCGTCTTTTTTATTCCATAGGAAAATACGCCTATGGAATAAAAAAGCCCTCCGGGTGATCGCACTGCGGCGGGAAAGAAGATGCCGCTTACACGGCCCGCCGCAGGCGGAGAGTTTCGCAAGCAAAACTCTTTTTTATTTACATTTTTCATTTTTGCCTCCACCGGCGCACCCCAAGCGCCGCAATTTCTTTCGAAATAAGGTTTATGGTAATCTTTACGCTCATCTTGGCCTGATCCGCCCTATAATATTTTGATATCCCTCTCCAGCAGTTGGACCGGAATGAAACGGGCCCGTTCACAGGGCGTCCTGTTCGGCTGATGAATCGCCAGCATCATCCTGCCATCCAGCGTGGGGAACACCATACCATGGCCTCCGTCCGCCGAAAAAAACGGTTTTGCCGCATGGCTCCATGGCCCTGTGATTCTGCCGCTGCCGCTGTACGCCGTCCCGATCGAATAGCCCGTGGCGGAATAACTGGACCACAGAAGCAGTAAGCCTCCATCTTTTGGGCGCAGAATATAGGGCCCGTCCGTCACATAATTCTCTCCCTCGCCTTTTACCACGTCACCGGTGTCATTGATGCTCCATCCAGACCGGGAGGCCCGAAACATTACGGCGGGCCGGGAGCAGCCTTCTTTCAGATCCTCCGTCAGTCTCATACAGCACATGGCCCCGTCATGGATCTGGGTCCACTCATGGGAAAATATCAGCCAGGGAGAATCCGTCTCATCCCAATACAGCGTTCCGTCCAGGCACTCCCATCCCTCCGGCGTGACCGGTTCAGGGGAAAGCGGGAGAAACGGGCCTAAGGGATTCCGGCTCCACAGAATATGTACCGCTCTTCTGTGCTCTGCCGATTTAAAACTGGCCGGCATATAATAAGCTCCGCGATAGCGGTGTACCTCCGGCGCCCAAAAATTCCGGTCCGCCCAGAAGTCCGGGGGCGGAGTAAAAACCGTATAAGGTCCTTCCCAGTTTTCCAGATCGCGGCTTTTGTACGCCCGGAAGCCCTGGGCGCGCCCGCTCCAGGGATCTTCATCCGTCGTTCCGTAGAGGTAATAGCATCCTTCCTCCGGGACTGTCAGCACAAACGGGTCGCGAATCTGTATGTCATTTACAGACAGCATGGCAACTATCCTTTCTGATACAAATTTCTTATTTATCCGGTACGTTCTGATGGCGCTTGATCCGATGCCTCATTTCCGGATACGCTAATGTTTTTCACATAAGAATTCCGGTCTATCCACAATGGCTCCCCGCCGTTATCGATCTGCTCCAACCGGATATTTTCCACCTCATGCTCTTCATCGTAGCCCCATATACGGATAGGTGAATTCTCAGGCATGCGGATATTCCGGAACCGAATGCCGCGGATATGGCCCGCCTCCGTGTCCGTAGACCACCGGTCCCGGTACAGCATGCAGTTGATCGCGCAGGCGCTTTCCTGCAGAATGCGGATGTTCTCAAAGAGGATATCCGACACCGTACCGCTGTCGCACAGGGTGATGCACAACGCGCCCAGCTCATATGCCCAGTCCGCCAGCCCGTGCAGCACCAGGCAGTCCCGGAAGACGACATCGCGGATATCGCTTTTGGACTCCCCGGCGATTCCGATTCCCCGCACCTTATCATCCCAGACGGTACAGTTCTCCACCAGAATTTTCTCACCGCCGCATACCGGCGGCGCTTCCATAGATTTGACGCAGATGGCGTCATCCCCGGTTCTGATGTAACAGTTGTCCACATGGACGTTCCGGCAGTTCACGATGTCTATGCCGTCGCTGTTCTGGCGGTATCCGAGTATTACCAGATTCCGCACCTCCACATTTTCACAGCGGAACAGGGCCGTGGTCCAGTGGGCGGCGCCGATCAGGACAGGCCCGTCCACCACCACGTTCCCGCATCCCGTGAGCCGGAGCGTCCGGCGGGCGTGCCAGCTTAGACCGGACAGATCGATGATACCGTAGCCGATTATTTTTATATTCTTCCTGTTATCCGCCCGGATAAAGTCCGCGTAATTGGGGATTCCGGCCCAGTCTTCTTCTGTCTCCGGCACTTCGTCCGGCGCGGGCTGCACCGCCCGCAGGACCGCCCCGGGTTCCAGGTACAGCGTCTCATTGTCTTTTAACTCCACGGACTCCACTTCATGGATTCCCGCTTTGTAAATGCGTACCCGCTGTTCTGTCTCCTGTGCTTCACTATATTTTCCACAACACGGGCCGCCGTTTCTTTCACCGTATTTTTCATCCTTAAGCGGCGGTCGTATAATAACGGTCAGCGGCGCATAGATTTTATCGTTGATCTCCACGGTCAGATACCCGTGTCCGGTAACCTTTCCCCGTATCTCATTTCCCTGTATCTGAAACGGAATATCCCCTTTCAGGGTGTGAATCCTGGCGCTGCGGACCTCTCTTAGACAATGCATCGTTACACACAGGGCTGTATTCTCCTGTTCCGTCAGAATCTGGCAGAAACTATGGGGGCCTCCATGCGTCACCGGCACCGAATAGACCGGAATCTCCATTTCCCCGGCGTACACGCGCCACTCCCCGGACACCGCCAGGTTATCCGCATAAGCGCCGGCGGGGTCCGCCCCGTGTCTCATATACTCAAGCGGCTCGCCGGGCTTTTGTATTTCTTCAGTCTTCATCTTTCCTCACCCCTTCACTGCTCCGGAAGTCATACCGGACATGATCTGCTTCTGCGCCATAAAGTATACGATAATCACCGGCAGGGATACCGCGATGACATTTGCGAACACCAGGTTCCAGTCCGAGCTGTGTACCCCGAAGAAATTATAGATCGTCAGCGTTAAGGTAAAGTTCCTGGAGCTGTTCAGAAAATAAATCGTCGTCCCGAAATCATTCCAAATACCCATAAAAGTAATAATAAAGAGGGTAACCGTAATCGGTTTGAGCAGCGGGAAAATAATATGGAAGAACAGTTGAAGCCCATTGCAGCCGTCCAGCATTGCCGATTCATCTAATTCTCTTGGAATACTCTTAAAATATCCGGTATACAAAAAGACTCCCATGGAAAGATTGGACGCAATCAGCACGAGTCCCGCGGCCAAAAACGTCCGGACATGCATATAGTAACAGATAAAATAGGTCGGTATGATCTGGCCCGGTATGAATAATCCCATCAGGATCAGCATCAGCAGCCTTTTCGACGCCTTACTCACCCTGCGCTGCAGTACAAAGCCCGCCAGCGAACTTACAAAGATGATGACCAGGACGCTTGGAACGGTCAGCAGCACGCTGTTTCGAAACGCCAGCCCCAATCCCCCCTCCCTGAACATTTCCGTGTAGTTTTCCACAATGTGCCACTCGTCCGGCAATGACAGATTCACCAGCGCGGCCCCTTCCTTGCTCTTAAAGGAATTGATCAGGATCATGTAGAACGGCACCAGCATAAACAGGCTGCAGATCAGCGCGAAGATCTCCGCTGCCATTCCGGTTACTTTCTTTGCCATTACATTTCTACCTCCTTACCAGTGAGGAACCGGTATACGGGAAGCACCACGATCAGGATCACCACGCACAGGATGATACTGGCGGCGCAGCCCTCCCCATAACGGCCGCTGCCGAATGATTTGTACACCAGCGTGCCAAACACTTCCGTGGCCGTTCCCGGTCCTCCGCCCGTCACGGTCTGCACCACGTCGAAGGCTTTCAGCCCGCCGATCAGATTCACTACCAGCGCGTTGGTAAATGCCGGCATAATCAGCGGGAATGTCACATACCGGAATTTCTGCCAGCCGGTAGCGCCGTCGATTCTGGCCGCCTCATAATAGTGCTCCGGTATGGACTGCAGGCCGGCCAGCAGGATCACCATGGTAAATCCGGTCCATTTCCAGACCTCCACAAAAGCTACCGAAAAGATCGCCAGTTTCGGGTCCGTCAGCCAGTTCTGCGCCAGCATCGGCAGGCCGGCCGCCCGCAGCGCCACATTGATGATCCCGTTCGTCGGATGCATCATAGCCGTAAAGATCAGACCCACTGCCACACTGCTCAAAACCGCCGGTAAGAAAAATACGGTTCTCATAAAATTTGTCGTTTTCAGTTTATTGTTCAAAAGCACAGCCAGCAGAAGGCCCAGCGTCACCTTCAGAACCGTGGTGACAAAGGCGAAAATAAAAGAATTTTTGATCGCGATGTTCATGCCGCTGTCCGTCAGTACATTTTTATAGTTCCCGATACCGGCAAAGGTGGCCGTAGAGAAGTCCACGTTTCGGATATTCAGGAAAGAAAATCCCACGCCCATGACGGCAGGCAGCATAAAGAATATCCCGAAAATAGCCAGACACGGTAACAGCATCCAATAGGAATAGATACTTTTTCGTTTCAATATTAAGAGCCCCTTTCCAGTCCCGGCGGATTCGCTGTATCAACAGAGAAGGCCCCTCTTTTCTTTTGGGCAGAAGGACCTTTTCTTGTCATCTCATCTACGTTCCGGGTGTATGTAACCGGATTCGCCGGCCTACTTATTCCAGTTCGCGTCACCGGCCGCGATAGCATTTTTCGCGGTTTCGTCGTCCATGGTTTTCAGCAGGTCATCTACGGTCTTGGAGCCCACATAATAATCCTGAACCATTGCTCCGAAATCTCCGTAGCCATAATTATTACCTGCTCCCTGCCACAGCGCGATGGATTTGCCATTCTGCATCAGATCCACCAGATCCTGCAGGGCGGGGGTCAGCGTACAAGTCACATTTT
This sequence comes from Diplocloster agilis, assembly GCF_019042275.1. Lineage (GTDB taxonomy): Bacteria > Bacillota > Clostridia > Lachnospirales > Lachnospiraceae > Diplocloster > Diplocloster agilis. Next base: position 28,917 of record NZ_JAHQCW010000050.1, on the reverse strand, counting down.
TGTTCAGATACACACCGGCCACGCCGTCGGCATAGATCTGCTGCGCTTTCGCGGAGCTGATAAAATCAATGGCTTTCTTTGCGGCCTCCACGTCTTTGCAGCTGGTGGTCACGCCCAGCGCTCCCGGAAGAGAGAGACAGGTATAATTCTGGCTGTCCTCATAGAGAGGCAGGGCAAAGCCGCCGATATTTTCCATAGCTTCCGGATATTTGTTGGCGATCTCGTCCAGCACGTTGGACGGGTTGATATACATAGCCGCCTCCCCTTTTGCCAGCGCCGTCTGCGCCATATCATAGGTGTCGGACAGGTAGGTCTCCTGCACATAGCCCTTATCCAGCATTTCCTTGGATCTTTCGATCGCTTCTTTAAACTGCGTACAGTCCGCATAGTGGCGTTTGTTCGTATTCATTTCATCCCAGAATTCCGTATAGCTTAATCCACTGTCAAACACTTCTTTGTTGAACCCGAAATGATTAAAGCATTGCAGCGTCCACGCATCTTTTCCGGAATAATAAAGAGGAACCTTCCCGGCCGCTTTGATTTTTTCACAGGTATCCAGGAATCCCTGCCAGTCCTTTGGCACCTCGGTTACGCCGGCTTCCTCAAACACGTCCTTATTATAGAACACGCCCAGCAGGCTGGTCGTTCCGATGGGCATTCCGTACAGCTTCCCGTTGTAGCGGTATCCGCCCTCTTCCATAGTCGCCGGGTCATACTCCGACTCGCTGGGCAGGGATTCCATATCCACCATTTTATCCAGCGCATTGACCTGTGTGTCGATCCATTTGGCTCCGTAGCTCTGCATAATGTCCGGCAGATCACCGGTCGCAAACCGGGCTTTCACTACCTCTTCCCCCTGGGAACCTCCGGCGATCTTCTGGATATCCAGCTTAAAGCCCAGTTCATCGGCATTTTCATTGATATATTTGTCCAGGGCCGCCCATCCGTCCGTATACCACTCGGTAAAGGTCAGCATCGTCAGCGTCTTTACTTCTTCTCCGCCGCTTTCTTCCTCCTGTGCCGGGGTTTCGGCCGGTGCAGGGGCTGCGGCTTCCTCCTTTTCAGCCGGTGCCGCTTCCTTCCCGCTGCCGCAGGCCGCCAGGGAACAGATCATCACCGCAGTAACTAACAGACTCATCACTCGTTTTAACTTCATTCTCATATCCTCCTTCATAGTTTAACGATCAAACCGCTTCGTTGTATTTATTATAGATTCCCCGGCGGGCCATTGAATTGTCATTTTTTAAACTGGACTGTCTGTTTTTATAAAGTGTCGGTCCCCACATTGCACGCCTGACTCTTCCTATGTATAATGAAGTTGTGAAGGGGGACATGTCCAATCCGGTTTGGGACATGTCCATTCTGAACGGACATGTCCCAAACCGGATTGGACATGTCCCCCTTCACTCTATTATAGTATAAAAGTGCGATGGACGACAGCACTTGGGGGCGGAGTTTATGAAATTGAAATCAAATATCAAACAACAGACTTTATTGTTTTTCCACAGTCTCACATGGAAGCTGCTCTGCGTCACAGTCTGCCTGTTTTTTCTGTTCGCCGGAATCGTGACCCGGGTCTGGACACAGCGGATGACCAGCCAGGCCTCCGAGACCGCGTCCCGGGATCTTTATTCCATCATGCAGGTGTCCAACAACAACTTCGGCACCGCCTTAAAAGACATCAACAGCGTCACCGCCCTGATCTCCAGCAATATGAGTTTCGGGCTGAACTCCCGGATCTTCAATTACCTTATGAATGAAAACGAGGACGATCAGCTACTGCTCCAATACCGGCGCGACGCGGAAGATTATATCTTCAGTCTATGTAATTTTAAATCTTACTTAAATGGGCTGGCCGTCAGCGATCTGAACGGGAACACCCTGTCCTATGGAATCTTCATGAACGGAAAGGATCTGCAGGCGCAGCCCTGGTTTCAGGAACTTATTCAATCCGACCGGGATCTGCTCTTTGTCCCTCCCCACTATTACGACCCCGCAGGCGGCTATCCCGGGGATCTGGTTTTTTCCATTGCGAGAAAAATACAGCATCAGGGACAGGTCATCGGAATCGTGACAGCCGACATCAAGTGTTCCCTCCTGGAAGACATGTTCAATGTGCAGAATGTGAACGGCTATTCTATGTTAATCCTGGACCCGGATACGGAAAGCGTGATCTTCCCGCTGGAGGAAGAAAAGCAGATACTGACCGCTCAGGAGCTGAATCTTCTAACCACGTCCCCGCATCGGAAGGACGGCTATTTTACCACAGAGCTTGGCGGCCGGGACTGTCTGGTTATCGAGCAGAACGCTTCGATCACCGACTGGACCGTGATCGGCTTCGTACCATATGAGAATATTCTCGAAGACTTTATGACCACCCGGGCTGTGGTCTTCCGTATCGCGCTGGTGTGCGCCGTAGTCTTTATTATTACCGTCACCCTGTTCATCTCCATCATCACCCGGAAGCTGACCCGCCTGTCCACTGCCGTCAGTAAGATCGATTCCGACCAGCTGGAACTTAACATCACGATACAGACCAAAGATGAGGTGGGCCAGCTTTACCGCCAGATCACCTACATGATCGGAAGAATCCGGGAATTGATCGAAGATATCCGCAAACGGGAAAATGAAAAACGGAATCTGGAAATAAAAGCCCTCCAGGCTCAGATCAACCCGCACTTCCTGTACAACACCCTGAACACCATAAAGTTTCTGGCCACCGTCCAGGGAGCGCAAAATATCCAGAGCGTCACCCAGGCCCTCTCCGATATGCTCCACGTGAATCTAAGCCCCCGGAAATATGTAACGGTGGCGGAGGAGACCGCATATCTGAAACATTACCTGGAAATTCAGGAATACCGGTTCAATGGGAAATTTACCAGTTACTTTGCCGTGGACGACGCGCTGAACGATTACCTGATTCCCAAATTGCTGCTCCAGCCCCTGGTGGAAAATGCCCTGCTGCACGGAATCGCACCGGTCACCCGGCCAGGTTACCTGCAGATCCGCATATTCCAAGATAAAGATCTGCTATACATAAGGATCAAAGATAACGGTAAAGGGCTGACCCAGGAGGAGCAGAACACCCTGTCCCACGCCCTGGACAGCGATTCCTCCCACATCGGGATTGCCAATATCCGCAGCCGGCTGGAGCTGATGTTCGGCAGCCGCCAGTCCTTTACTATCAACAGCAAGCCTGATTTGTATACCATCGTGGAGCTGTCGTTCCCTTTATTTACAGCAGAGAGTGCAGGTGATTTTACATGAATGTGATGATCGTAGACGATGAAGTCCTGATGCGCACCACACTGAAATATATGTTAAATGTGGAGATTCCCGCTTTAACCCGGGCGCAGACTTTAACCGGAACGCAGACTTCAACCGGAGAGTGGACCGGAGCGCAGACTTCAACCGAAAAGCAGAAATTTGTGTTGTGCGCGGAGGCCTCCAATGGAAAAGAAGCGCTGGATAAGCTTACGTCGGCCCGCCCGGATATCCTTTTGTCCGATATGAAGATGCCGGAAATGGACGGGCTCATGCTGTGTGAAGAGATAAACCGGCTGACGCCCCGCATCCCGTTTATCGCCCTCAGCAATTATGATGACTACGAATATGTCCGGGGCGCTTTAAAAGGCGGCGCGATGGATTATCTGTTAAAACACGCCCTGACGCCGCAAAGTCTTCTGTCCGCTCTGGAAAAAGCGGCCGCCGGCCTGCAGGACCGTTCAGCCCCTTCCCGGCTGACGGATAATAATCTGGTAGCCCTGCGCCAGGATTTTCTCATCCACCTGCTGACCGGTTTTTATTCCGATCCCGGGGAAATACAGGCCCATTGCAAAGTGCTGGCCCTCCCCTTAAAGCCCCTTCGCATGCTGCCTTTGTTAATGTGTATCGACGATTATCAGGCCAGGGATCTGGCCAACAATAACCTGATCTCATTTTCTATTGTAAATATCGTTACCGAGATACTCACCGATCAGGAAAACGGCGCCATGTGCCATATTTCCAATGAAAAATACGCCATGATCTTAAGCTTTGGCTCTACGCGGAGCGAGAGCGCCATCCACGATACCATTCAGAATACGATCGGGCGCATTACCTTCTGCATGAAAAAGTTCCTGAACCTGTCCGTAAGCTTCAGCCTTGGCCCCTTAAGCATTCATCCTGCGGATCTGCCGGCTTCCTACCGTCAGGCGGAGGAAAATCTCCGTCAGAAGTTCTATTACGAACCCGGCTCTATTTTCACCCGGGAAAATGGGACCAGCGCCTCATCCGACTTCGATTTTCTGAGCATCAGCAGGGAAAACGCGCTGACGGAAGCAGTTCTCCAACGGGATTCCCAAAAAGCCCATGAGCTGTTGGATGAGATTTTCACCGATATCCGCAGGCAAAAGCCTCCCCTGCCGGTCACGCAGATGGCCTTCACGGATCTGCTGGGGCTGCTGAATCAGATCTGCAAAAAACAGGCCGTTAATTTTAAGGAAATCTATGACGATGATACGCTGTCCGGCCAATATTTGTACGACTTCCAATCCCTGTCCACCGTACAGGAGTGGATCGCCTCCCTCTTCGACCGTCTGATTGATCTCCTGCAAAAGCGGGAGGTCCCGGAATTATCCGTATATATGCGGCAGGCGCTGAATTATATCCATGAACATTTCGCGGAACCGCTGTCCCAGTCCGAGGCGGCCTCCCGCATCCATATCAGCAGCGTCTATCTGAGCAAGCTGTTCCGGCAGGAGCTTCACGTAAGCTTCCCGGATTATCTGATGCAGGTACGTTTAAACCACGCCACCCGCCTTCTGCGCAGCGAAAATCTCCCGATCCGGGATGTGGCGGCCAAGAGCGGTTTTAATGATTATATTTATTTCCTGAAATGTTTTAAAAAGAAAATGGGCTGCACGCCCACGGAATATCTGAAACGCTTGTAACATTTATTTCCCTGAATTCATACAATGTAAATAAAAAGGGACTTTACCAATATGCGTTTCTATGACTGCTTTTGCAGACCAGATAAACCGCGGGAATCCTATTCCTATGCCCAGTACGGCGTCCAATCCAGCCCGCCCTCGAACTCCGACCTGCCCATGCTGGTCCTGTTTCAGGAAGGGGATCAGATTTCATTGGATAACACGCAGATACTGCTTGCGCCCGGCTATTTATATCTGGTCGATTATATATTTTTGGCAACCCCGGAACCCGACAGCTATATGCAAATCACTCCCAAAATCAATAACTCGCTGCGGCTGTTGTATTCCTATTTTGCGCCGACCGGTTCCGCTTCCCGCAACACCTCGGCCTCCGGGAGTTTCACAATACCGGTTACCGAATCCAATACTGCGGTTTCCTTTAACCTGACTTATCCCGCCACCGTTCGGAATATAGATATATCCGGCGCCGTATCCGTTACCACCATTCATAAAATAAACCGGAACGGCTGCCGTTAAGCGATCTTATCCCGGGGCTGTCGCACACACTTAGCGTTCTTCCCGGAGCATCCCCGTATACCGCCCGCGGTTCCAAGCCGTAAGCAGCGGACATACGAGGCCTCCGGGAAGAACGCTAAGTTTTTTCCAACGGAATGGAATCTTCAAAAAGGGTATGAGAATTACGGAACAGGAAATACTGATATTGTTTCCAATTAACGCCAAATTCCTTTTTTCGTAATCCACTCGAACCTTTAGGAGATCATCATGGATATTCCGTTTTTGCAGCAATTTCTGCTTATCAGCGATATAAGAACTATACTGTTTTTAATCTTATTGGCCGCCGGGTTCTACCTGATTCATATCCTCTATCATAAGAAGCATCTGGATTTTTCCGTCGTCGTCCTGATCGGAACGGGGCTTGGACTGCTTCTGGGGCTCGCCGTCCAGGCCGCGTCGGGTTTTCCGGATCAACCGGAGGATATTCGGTTTATACGGGAGGCCACCGCCTGGTACCAGCTGTTCGGTACCGGCTACATGAACCTGATCAAGGTCATCGTGGTGCCTTTGGTTATCATTTCCATCCTTCAGGTAATTATTTCGCTGGAACAGGGCCATCAGATGGGGAGTCTGATCCGCAAGACACTCAGCGTCACGCTGGTCATGGCCGCTGTTTCCGCGGTCACAGGCCTGGTGATCGGGCTGCTGTTCGGTCTCGGACAGGATTCCGTCTCCTCCGGGGCTTCCGGCAGCCAAGGTATCTCCGGCGCTGTGTCCGCCGCCGAACTTTCCGACGTCCCGGCCACGCTTAAGAACCTGATTCCGGATAATATCGTGTCCGCCATGGTAAATAACAATATTATCGGGCTGGTGATCTTCTCCTCGATCCTGGGCCTGGCTCTGTGGTGGGTGAACAAGGAACATTCCGCCGAGGCGGAGCCTCTCTACCGGGGAATCCGGGGGCTTCACCGGACTATGATCAATATGGCGCTTCTGATCCTGGATTATATGCCCTTCGCCGTACTGGCCCTGTTGGCAAATACCATCGCCCGGCGCGGCTTGTCCGGGATCTTCGATGCCGGTAAATTCATCTTTGCCCTGTATCTGGGTACCGGTGTCCAGTTTTTTATCCAGCTGGCCGCTCTTTTGTTGAACGGGCTGAATCCGGTCCCTTATCTGAAAAAGTCAGCGGCTCCACTCCTGCTGGCGTTTACTTCACGTTCCAGTGTGGGGTGTCTGCCGCTGACGGTAGAGACATTGACAAAGGATCTGGGGGTGTCCGAGGCCACAGCAAACTTTGTGGCCGGATTCGGGACAACGGCCGGGATGCAGGGCTGCGCCGGCTTATTTCCCGCGCTCCTGATTGTCTATGTATGTAATATTACCGGCACTCCCATCGATCTTTCCATGCTGGTCATGGCGGTGATCGTGGTCACCATCGGCTCCCTGGGCATCGCTGGCATCCCGGGCACCGCGTCTATGGCCGCCAGCGTCAGCCTCTCCGGCGTGGGCCTGGCTTCGGCATTTTCCACGATCAGCCCGATCTTAGCCATCGATCCGATCATCGATATGCCCCGTACACTTCTGAACGTCTCCGGTTCCCTCACGAACGCGCTGATCGTGGATAAACGGCTGGGGCTGCTGGATGAATCTGTGTATAAATAACTTTGCTTAAGATCTGATTCCTACGTATTGAGGTTACATTAACGGCCTGCTTACATTAGCGGCCTGGTTACTTTAGCGTTCGGATTCCAGCAGCGCCTGGTAAATGTCCCTTTTTGAAACGCCGCGGTCCTTTGCCACCTGCTTCATGGCTTCCTTGCGCGGTATTCCCTGGGCTTCATAGTAGCCCATATGCTCATTAAGGGGCATTTCCTCCCACCGGCGGCGGCTTTCCTCCACCAGCTCCTGATGGCTCCGCCCTTCCAGAACGATCACACATTCCCCTTTCGGTTCCGTACTCTCATAGTGAGCCGCTGCGCCGGCCAATGTGGTCCGAAATGCGGTCTCGTGCTTTTTCGTCAGCTCCCGCAGCACGGTCACATTCCGGTCCCCCAGCGCCTCCAGCAGTTCGTTCAGCGTACGCACCAGGCGGTGGGGCGCTTCATATAATACCACGGTCCTGGTCTCGTCTGTCAGCTCACCCAGAATCCGCTGCCGTTCTTTTTTATCCATCGGCAGAAAGGCTTCGAACGCGAACCGCCTCGTCGAAAGCCCCGACAAGGTGAGCGCCGTGACGCAGGCCGCAGGCCCGGGCAGGGAGGTCACTTCGATATCCGCCTCATAGCACATCCGCACCAGCTCTTCCCCGGGATCGGAGATCCCCGGCGTACCCGCGTCCGTGATCAGGGCAATATTACTGCCGGCTTTTAGTTTTTCTACCAGAAGCCGGCCTTTTTCGATTTTATTGTATTCATGATAGCTGGTCATAGGGGTGTGAATCTCGAAATGGTTCAGCAGCTTCCGGCTGTTCCTGGTGTCCTCGGCGGCGATCAGATCCGCTTCCTTTAAGGTTCGCAACACCCGGAACGTGATATCCTCCAGATTGCCGATGGGTGTTGCACACAGATATAATTTGCCTTGTCCGTTCTGCTCCATATTAACTCCCCCTTTCCTGTTCTTCCGTTCCATGGATTACACGCTCAGTACCCATAGATATCATAGATCTCGTCCGTATAAACCCCCGGCTCCTTATACACAATCAGAGGTTTTTCCACCCGGATTCTTGAGTTCCCTCCGCGTAACGCTTCTAACAGTACCATGTTCGGCTCTTTATCCACAAATGGGTAAACCAGGCGCATCCGTTTGGGCTCCAGCCGGTATTTTACCAGCGCAGCCATAATCTCCGCCAGCCGGAACGGCCGGTGTACCAGATAAAACCGCCCGCCGGTGCGCAAAAGCCGGGCGCTGACCCGGATAATGTCCTCCAAAGTGCACAGCAGTTCATGTCTCGCTATGGCCTTGGGGGAATCCGGATTCACCAGGCCGTGCTGCCCGATCATATAGGGGGGATTGGATGTAATTACATCAAAAGAAGCAGCCTCGAACATCTCACCTGCCTCTTTGATATCACCGGTTATAATCTTTATTTTCTCCTCCAGCCCGTTCAGGGCAACGCTGCGCCTGGCCATATCCGCGCTTTCCTCCTGGATTTCCAGGCCGGTAAAGTGCTTTCCTTTTGTCTTGGCCTCCAGAAGGATCGGGATGATCCCGTTTCCCGTGCCCAGATCCAGCGCGGTTTCCCCTTCCTTCACCGCTGCGTACCCTGACAGCAGCACCGCGTCCATGCCAAAACAGAAGCGGGATGGATTCTGGATGATCCGGTAACCGTTCCGATGGAGCTCATCCAGACGTTCCTGCTCTTTTAACTCAATCTTCATCGAACTTAATTGTCATCCAGTTTGGACTTTCCTTCCTTTTTCTCCAAGGCTTCCAGAGCTTTCAGCTCTTTATCCGCTATATTGATCTTCTCTTTTTTTCTCTTGGGTTTCGTTTTCAGCTCATTTACTTTGTACTCGCGGATCTCTTTTTCGTCGTTGACCTCCACGATCACCTTCACCTGCTGGCGCAGAACACTGACGCTTTGCACCTCGCCGCGCAGCCCGTCGTTGGTGGTGACATGGTCGCCCGGATTGGGCAGGCGGCTGTTCAGCTCCTCGTAGGTCTCCTCTTCATTTTTCAGACAGCACATCAGCCTTCCGCAGACTCCCGATATCTTCGTGGGGTTTAACGACAGGTTCTGTTCTTTGGCCATCTTGATGGACACCGGCACGAACTCCGAAAGGTAGCTGTTGCAGCACAGCGCCCGGCCGCAGATTCCCACGCCGCCCAGGATCTTCGTCTCATCCCGCACGCCGATCTGACGCAGTTCGATTCTCGTCTTAAACACACCGGCCAGATCCTTTACCAGCTCCCGGAAGTCGATCCTTCCGTCCGCCGTAAAATAAAACAGCACTTTATTGTTATCAAACGTGTATTCCACGTCGATCAGCTTCATTTCCAGGCCATGTTTCCGAATTTTTTCCATACAGATGCCGAAGGCCTCTTTTTCCTTTTTGCGGTTGCGCTCCTCCGCTGCGTCGTCCTTGGCGGATGCCAGACGGATCACCGGTTTTAACGGCTGCACCACTTTTTCATCTTCCACTTCCTTGGGCCCCAGCACCACTGTCCCATATTCCACGCCCCGGGCCGTCTCTACGATCACGTGATCTCCCATTTTGATGGTCAACTTCAGCGGATCGAAGAAATATACCTTGCCCGCTTTGCGAAATCTCACGCCTATCACATTTCTCATATCAGTTCTCCTTTATCGTCAGCAGCAATAATTCCATTGCCAGCTCAAAATTCACATTGGCTTTCAGACGGGCCTTCGTCTTGTCCAGCTGCTCCAGAATCGTTTCGATCCCTTCATAGGAGCTCTTGTCCGCCTGCTGCCGTATATAGTTGATATGCTCCTTGAAGATCAGCGGATTCATATCTTTTGTCGCTTTGAAAAGCAGCACGTCCCGGTACCACACCATCAGGATGTCCAGATAATCGTTGATATCCATCCGGTAATCCGTGATCTGCTTGAGCGCGCTGATGATCTCGTACAGCTCCATCTCGTGGATATGCTGCAGCAGATGCAGCGCCGCATCCTTGATCTCATTGAAATTCTCCGACGTGGCCAGCTTCACCGCACGTCCCACATTTCCCTGGGCGAACGCCAGGCTTAAGTCCGCTTTATAATCCGGCACCTGTAATTGTTCCATCAGATACTTCCGGATCTTCTCATCCGCCACCGGTTTTAAATTCAGCGTCACGCATCTGGACAGAATCGTGGGCAGAAGCCTGTCCGCGCTTTCCGCCAACAGGATCAGGATCCCGTAGGCCGGCGGCTCCTCGATGGTTTTCAATAAGGCGTTCTGGGCCTGTACGGTCATCTTCTCCGCCTCATCGATAATATATATTTTATAAGGGCTGCCGTAAGGCTTTACCTGAATGTCCCCGTTTACCTGGGTACGGATGTCCTCCACACCTATGGAATTCGGCTTCTCGTGTGTGACCCATATGATATCCGGCTGGTTCTTTCCCGCGGCCTGGATGCAGGAATGGCATTCCATACACGGATTCACTCCGCCCTTCTCGCACTGCAGAGTCTGGGCAAAGATCCCGGCCAGCAGCTTCTTCCCCGCCCCCTCCTCTGCGCAAAACAGATAGGCGTGGGATACTTTATTTAGTTCAATCGCGCGCTGGAGATGATCGATGATCTGCTCATGTCCAACTACATCCTGAAATCCTGCCATAAGTTTTTTTCCTTTTTTCAATAAATTGCACCCGGTTATTCAGATTACGCGGTCCCGATCGGTGTCAGGCCGCGCCCAGTGCAATTAATTATATCATAATCTCTTTTGAAATAAAAGTTTTTATATGGTTGATGCACTCCGGAAGTTCCCGATTTTCAAAACGATTTCGGATTCCCAGCTTTCCCAGCTTTTCTTCGGAAAAATCCTCGCTGTCCGCCAGGAAACGGCGGCACATTTCCGCATATTTGGGCTCCTTTTGTCTGCGCTCCCGGTCCAGGGCCCGCTGCAGGCGCACGCCGTCTTCCACTTCTATATAAATGGGTATCACCCGGCCGGCGCCGAAGTAATCCCTCATTTTCTCATAGGATTCCAGCGTCCCGATCACCGCATAATTATATTCCGCCAGCCGGATCTGCTCATCGTTGACCGTAAAATATTTCCAGACTCCGTGAACCGTATTGTACGCCCGCAGCTCTATGATCTTCCCATCCGCCAGCAGGCGCTCCAGCTCTTCCTCGCCGGAGAAATAATATTCCACTCCGTCCGTCTCACCTTCCCGGATCGGGCGGGTTGTGTACGGGACTATTGTTTTTAACCGCAGCCCTTCGTCGGATACCAGATCCTTGTAAATCGTATCTTTTCCGGATGAGCTTTTTCCCATTAGATAAAATATTTTTCCCATGGATACCTCTTATCAGTGAATAGCAGTCTGCAGGTGTTGGCTCTGCCTTTTATTTCTATTATACATGATACTCTATACGGTTGGGCTTTGTCAAAGTATACCCTTTTTGGACCTTTCTACATACCCCTTTTTGGACCTTCTAAAAATAGATGGAACCTGGTTCTTCCTCGGATTTAGGTATGCCAGCTGCTCAGGGCCGGTGTGTGTGTCGGTGTCCCGGAATGCTTCGGGCAGCCGGATTCTTTTGTGTCTCCCCGGGAGCGCATAGGGCGGCTGAGCTCCCGCTTAGGGGAATCGGAAAGCCGGGTTCAGGAACCGGGCCTATTCACCAAGGGCAGTCGCACTAACTTAGCGTTCCTCCACGGGGCTTCCCATACCCGCTGCTTAGGGCTTGGAACCGTGGGCTGTATCCGGGGATACTACGGGCAGCCGAGTTCTTTTGTATCTCCCTGGGGGCGCATAGGGCGGCTGCGTCTCCGCTTAGGGGAATCGGAAAGCCGGGTTCAGGATGACCGGCGGACTTCACGTCCGACGGGCAAGAGCCTCTGAACCGGGAACACATCACGTGTTCCTGGTGAATAGGCTCGGTTCCTGAATCCGGCTTTCCGATTCCTCTTAACGGAGACCAGCGCAAGCCCTCCGCGCTCCCAGGGAGATACAAAAGAACCCGGCCGCCCGTAGTATCCCCGGATACCGCCCACGGTTCCAAGCCCTAAGCAGCGGGTACGGGAAGCCCCGTGGAGGAACGCTAAGTCAGTGCGACTGCCCTTGGTGAATAGGCCCGGTTCCTGAATCCGGCTTTCCGATTCCTCTTAGCGGAGACCAGCGCAAGCCCTCCGCTACCCGAGGATGAGATACAAAATCGCCATACTCACCGGCTGATGCGCAAGATAGATCAGCAGGCTCCTTCTACCGACCGCCTCCGCCGCCGGAATGTGAATTGTAAGAGCGGAATCCCACCCTTTTCTTTTTATGATTTCCCACAGGAAATATCCCGTACAGAACAAAAAGAACCAGGGAAAGATCGGAAAATAGTCTCCTGATGTGAACCCGTCAAAAGGAAATCCAAGGCAGGTCAGGAATTTCAACCGATAGAGCCCTTCCGGTATCCGAATCATTTGATATGTGCCCAGACCCAGATATCCGTTTCCGACCGGCCTCGTCAGCCAAAACAGCCCAAAGGCCGCCGCCGCACCCGCGTATGGATTCAGGCGGCGCAGCAGGCGGTCCAACGGGATCATCAGCCAGACCGCACATCCCATAAAATTCAGAATTCCAAACCATACGGTTTCCGACGGTACCGCGATACCGGTCACCACAGTGACAGCGAATCCGCACACATTCAGCAGGGCGCCTCTCTTCCAGTTATTCCTGCTAAAATGCCAGGCCAATCCGGCCACCAGGATAAAGGTCCAGCAGATCTCCTGCTGCCACAGAGTAATATACCATTGTCCATACCAGCTCCGGTCGTAACCGTAGACGATAAACACATCATACAGAAAATGAAAAATCACCATCTGAATCAACGCGATCCCCCGGACCCCGTCCAATACCCAATATCTCTTTGTATCCGTTTTCATCTGTTCTTCCTCCTTGTTGCCGGCTCACTATGATACTAGCAGACAAGAAGGTAATTCTATTACAGTTGGAAAAACGAGTACCGTTATTGGAAAAATTCACAAAAAATCAGCTGATATACAGCAGGACATCCGCCCGGAATCTTCCCTCCTTGTAGGAAAAGCGCACCTCCCCCGAATATTTCCCCGCAATTCTCTTTACATTATCCAGCCCGATTCCATGATTTACCCGGTCATGCTTTCCGGTCAGAAGGCGGCCTTTCGCCTCCCTGATGTCCCCCTCATAGGTATTTTCCACGCACACCAGCAGGATTCCCCGGTCCAGCTTCATCCGTACCGCCAGCTTTCTCTCACGGCAGTTTCTCAACGCGTCAACTGCGTTTTCCAGTAAATTTCCCAGGATCACATTGATGTCGAAAACCGGGAATTCCAAAGTTTCGGGAATCTGGATATCCGTACAGATTTCCGTTTCCAATTCCCGCGCATCCCGAAGGTAGTAATTTATGATACTGTCGATGGTTTCATTGCCGGAGGAGACAGTCTCCTCCTCACCCTCCATGAACTCCTGCATCCGGTCCAGATAATCCAGCGCCCCTTTCTGATCCTGCGCGCAGATCAGTTCTTTTAACATCCTCGTATGGTGCTTCATATCGTGCCGCAATCCCTGCATTTGACTCTGGGTCCGGTGAATCACGCCGAATTCGTTGGAATACATCTGAAGCTGCCGTTCCAGTATCTGAACCTTCTGTTCCCTCTGCGTATACACGATTCTCTCCAGGAAAAGCTCCAAAAGCAGAAACAACAGAACCGAGAAAAAGTCCAGCAGCATTTTCTGCCATTTCAAAACCGGATAATGATTCAGAAATACATACCCCAGAACCTGCCCAAACAGAATCCGGATGGCTTCCTCCATTACCACTACTCCCCATTTGCGGCGCAGGCTTTCTTTATAGGTCAACGCCGTTCCCGGCAGCAAAATCATCCATAGTATCCAGTCCACATCGGTCGGCAGCGTAATGCTGCAAAATGTACTGATCCCAAGGCACAGCAAATAAAAGATAATTTCCCGTTTTTTCCCCGCCCCGGAACTGTCCAGAAAGATCCCCAGGAAGCGGATTACCGCGTATATGCGAATTGCATTGATCAGAAAATTTACCAGGTTGATATAATTCATTGGCGTTCCCCTTCCGCATACTCCGACAGCAGCTTCCTTCGCACTTCATTCCGGTATCTCTGGCTCACCGGCAGCTGATCCCCATTTGCCATTTTTATGCTGTCATACCGATATTCGATTACATAGACGGAATTGATGACATAGGATTTGTGTATTGTCCAGAACCCCTTATACTCAACTGCCGCCTCCACGTCCCGCATTCTCCCATAAAACTCTTTCACACCGCCTGACTGCACTACCCGGATCTTCTTCCCGTCACATTGAAAATACAGGATGTCCTGGTACAGCACCCGATACAAAGTGCGGTCACTGGTAAATGAAAAAAAGTCTTTCTGCTTCCGGGTCAGCGCCAGATACTGTCCCACCTTCTCGCAGATGCGCTCCTCACTCAGAGGTTTAATCAAAAAATCCATCGGCCGCACCGCAAACAAATGCATCGCATAGCTCTGCCGCGAAGAGATATAGACGATCTGCGTTTTTTCATTCCTCAGCTCTTCACGGATCATCCTGCCGATGTCCACACCGCTCAGCCGTTCCAGCCGGATGTCCAGAAAGATCAGATCGAAGCTGCTCACCTTCACCATATAGTGATACAGCGCTTCTCCCGTGTAGAATAGTTCCACCCGGATATCCAGGCCTTTTTGCCGGGCGAATTTTATGACCGCTTCCTCTATCTCGGAGCAGGTTCCCGGTTCATCATCGCAGATTGCTATCTTTAACCGGAATTCCTGATCTTCTTTCGCATTTTCTATATGGGAACCTTCATCCATTGCTTCTATTTTTATCTCTTCCATCGTATCCGTCCTCTGTTTTGAGTCCTTACAGGGCTGCCGATAAGTAGAAGGGAACTTGAAAAGCTCAAGTCCCCGGTTACTGTCCGACTATATTTTATCATGCCGCCCCATCTGATTCAATCAAAATGGACATGTCCCAAACCGATTTGGACATGTCCCCTTTTGGTTTCTTTACTCACTCTACCAGAACCAATACCTTTTTTTAATCAGAAGGCAGGCCACCAGCAACATTGCGGCGACTCCCCCCAAACCCGCAAATATCACACCCGGAACCGTGCTCTTTGCCATGTTTTTCTGCGAGAACAGATAGCTTCCGCCCTCATCGATGATTATCTCGCCACTCTCCTGATTGACCATTTTCATCCGCTCATACTGATCATTTTCTTCTATATAAATATAACCATTATAATCCGTCAGCTGGATTTCCTGATCATTATAAAAATGCAGATAGATCGGACCGGGCAGGCTCCTGCCGTCATTTACCGCCAGCAGATATCCATTCTCATTTTCCACAATCTGATAATTCAAGTCCACCTCATGGTTCGGATTCAGGATTTCAGATCCGTCAATGCGCACCTGATATTCTTTCCCCTGTATAATCAGGGTATCCCCGGTATTATGGAGAGCTTTCAGCAGATGTTTGTCCAGATAATTCAGGTCCTCCAGTTGTTTGTATATGACTTTAGCCAAATGATTCACTCTCTTCCCCTATGATTGCGCCTCTATGATTGCGCCTCTAAAATTGGATTCCCAGCTGGCTCTTCAGATAATCCAGATAGCTCATCTGGGCATAGGTTATCCTGGTTTCCGCCAGCATCCCGCTCATCAGG
Source organism: Diplocloster agilis (assembly GCF_019042275.1). GTDB lineage: Bacteria > Bacillota > Clostridia > Lachnospirales > Lachnospiraceae > Diplocloster > Diplocloster agilis. Next base: position 13,149 of record NZ_JAHQCW010000050.1, on the reverse strand, counting down.
TTTATTTTCTCGCCGGTATGACTCAGAAGATAATCCTGATTGGGAATAATACGTATTTTAAAAATAGCGCTGTCCGTCTGTTCTTCGATGGTTACGTCGCTGTCTATAGAATCGACGGTTCCATACAGACAGCCATACGTACTCTGAGAAAGCCCCTTTACGACGATCTGTACCTCATCCCCTTTTTGAATCCTGGGTCTGTCCTTCGCCTCGATCCGGCTCACGATCACATAGCTGTCTCTTTCATTATTAATGCTGCCCAGCTCTTCCCCTTTGAGAATCTGAGATCCCGTCTGATAATCCCGATTCAGGTGAATAATGCCCGATTCCAGCGCCCGCAGTGGTTCCGTTTTATCTTTCAGGTAAAATATTGCGTCTCCCCGGTCTACATAACTTCCCTCTTTGACCAGAAGATTTGCGATCTCCCCGTATTCCTGGGCCAATATCGAAGTTTTATTTGCCCCCTGGACCACGCCTTCCCCGCTGATTACCAGTACCCTTGGAAATACGGACATCCAGATCCCGGTAATAATAAGAGCAGCGGTCACCACCACGATCAGCAGGTATCCGAAACGGGGAAATTTTGCCTGATACAACAGGGCGCTGTCCGTCAAATCTTTCATTGTCCGCACTTGTCTACTCATCCGCACCAGCTCCTTTAAAGATCCCCTGCTGCATGTTCCAGAGCTCGTAATACCGCCCTCTCTTCTCAAGCAGTTCCCCGTGGGTCCCCTGTTCTATGATACTGCCTTCATCCATCACCAGAATCTGGTCGCAATCTTTGATCGTGGCCAGCCTGTGCGCGATGATCAGCATGGATTTATCCTTAAATTTGTTATAAATCATATCAAAGATCAGGCTTTCCGCGCCAAAGTCCAGATTGCTGGTAGCTTCATCCATAATATAAAAATTGCTGTCCTTTAAAAATGCCCTAGCCAGAGCAAGCCTCTGCTTTTCCCCGCCGCTTAGACCATTCCCCGCCTCCTCAAGGTAAGTATCGTACTGTAACGGCAGCTTGTTGATAAACCCTTCCGCATCGGCTTTTTTCGCCGCGGCCTTCACCTCTTCCCTGGTAGCGTCCATCTTCGTCACACGAATATTATCAAATACACTCCTGGAGAAGAGGGATAACTGTTGGGGTACATAAGACACAAGCTTTCGTAATGTTTCGACACGTATCTCACGCAAATCCATTCCATCAATTCGGATATCTCCTTCCTCTGGCTCATAATATTTGAGCAGAAGCTTGGCAATGGTCGATTTGCCGCTTCCGCTGCTGCCTACTATGGCCACCTTTTGACCTTTTTCTATATGGAAGGACACATCCTTGAGCACAGGCTTCCGGTTCCCGTACCGGAATGTGATATGGTTTACACAGATATCCCCTTCCACGGTTTTCAGTTCCTGATAGTAACCGTCTTCCTGTTCCCTGTCGCAGTCCATAATTTCCGCCACACGCCGCATGGAAATCGAAGCTTCCTGAATCTGCAGCTGAAGTTTAGCCAACCGGTTAATGGGATCCATAAAATATACGGATAAAGTTCCGAACGCCATCAAAGACCCCAGCGTCAGCCCTCCCCGGATCACCATTTTCCCGCCGAAATACATAAGTAAGAGATTCCCAACGGAGATAATCAGCGATGACACATGCTCCTGCACATTGGAAAGCATATTCTCCTTCTTATTCATTCGGAGCGTCTTTATATATTCCCGTTCCACCTGTTCCAGCTCCAGGTCCTCCGTAGCATTCCCCTTAATGGTCTCGACGGCCTGCAGTCCCTCGATAATCTGGGAATTCAATACGGAAACCTGCTGCATCTGCTCCTCATTGATCCTGCGGTACGGTTCTTTAAATAAAACCACCAGCATCAGTTCAATCAGCACCAGAAGCGCAATCAGGAAAAACAGTTCCGGGTTCATAAAATAGAGAATAACACCGGTAATTAACGCCAGCGTAATGTCCATAATCAAGGTCAGCGCCACATTGGTAAACATATTTTTAATGGTAAAGGCATCATTGAATCTGGTAATGATGTCGCCGGTCCGGCGCGCCGCGAAGAACTTCATGGGCAATTTATAGACATGCTGAAAATATCCCAGAATCAATGGAATATCTATTTTCTGCGACAGATAGATCATCATCCATTCCCTGATAAATCCCACGATTACCATTGTGATCTGCAGGGTAATAAAAATCAGCACCAGGATCACCAGCGACTGTTCCAGTTCATAGGGAAGGATTTCATCCAGCAATATTTTGTTAAACAGTGAAGAAACAATACCTAAGACAGTTATTACAAAAGAGGCCAATATAGAAAAGAGAAATAGTTTTTTCTGGGGCAGCAAAAGTTTCAGGAAACGGGACCACAGGCGGCTTCCCTTTTCCTTTCCCCCCGAGAACCCTTCTGCCGGCTTGATCAGCAGCATGTTTCCCGTAAACATCTCCAGAAATTCGGTCACCGGCATGCGCATCAGATCTTTGGCCGGGTCCCCGATCACTACTTCTGTTTTAGATTTTTTAAATACGACTACAAAGTGGTAAATACCTTCTTTCGTCATCACATGGGCGATACAGGGCAGCGTAAACGGTACAAAAAATCCGCCTTCCTCCACTCTAACGGCCTGACTGACGAACCCCAGTTCCTTTGCCGCTTTGCTCAAACCGACCAGGTTCGTTCCCTTTATATCCGTACCCATGAGATCCCGCAGCTTGGTCACTGTGGTTTCTTTTTTATAATACAGACAGATCATGGCGAGACAAGCGGCAGCACAATCCGTACTGTCCAATTGTTTGACAAAATTATATCTCATACCCCAACCTCTTCTACATTATCCTTTTGTGTTATTTTACATGTTTCGACAATAGCTGCTAACAAACCAGGGATATAATGTCGAAAAAGCGTGGTAAATTTTTATTTTTGAGTAATTATTGATTCAATTTGTACATTTTATACAAATCATTACCATTATATTTCAACACATATGATTACTATTTTATTATTCATATAAGATTCGTTTTTATTTTTTAATATAAGCTTCGTTCTCAACGGGATCATATCTTAAATATAAACTTTCCTCTTATAATAAAGCTTCTTTACTTCCGCTGCTTTTCTTTTACTAACAGGGACATTCTCCTTTTGTTTATCAAACTCCAGTTCAATCCATTCATCCGCTATATTCTTCACATACCGGATATTCACGATAATTCCTCTGTAAACTTCAACAAAATATCTTTCATCCAGGACCTGCTGCGCGTATTTCATCGTCTGATACCAGATATATTCCTTACCGGACACCATCAATATCTGAATCGTATTGCGGAATTTGGACAGGCGGACGATCTTATTCATATCGATTGGAACGTTTTCATACTGCGTAGTAATCGTGATCAGGTTCTCCTTCAGGCTTGTCCTGATATCGTGAACAATCGAATAAGCCCGTCCCATAATCCGGAAAAACTTATCCTTTTGCACCGGTTTCAGGATATAACCGATGGCCTCCACCTCACAGGCATCGTATGTAAAACCCTCATAATTCGTGATATAAATAATTACCAGATTCGGATCATTCTTCCGGACAATCTTTGCGGCGCCGATTCCATTCATTCTGGGCATATCCACATCCAATAAAGCCAGGTCATACTTCACCCTCGTGGCCGCCGAGATAAATTCTAAACCGTCATGGAAAATATCGATCTGCGTCTTAATATCCTTCCCCTGTGAAAACTCCTTAATCAACTTCAAAATCTCCATATTATGAATCTCAGAATCATCACAAACCGCAATTCTATATACCATACCCTGCCGTCTCCCAACATTTACTAATTCTAAGCCTCATTATATCACGGCAAATAACCTGTGTAAATTAGGGAGGGGACTGGCTCCTTGCGTCCGAAACCCCAGCCAGCAAAATACTAAAGGCGCAAGGTGCCTGTCCCCGGATGCCGGCTTAGAATCGTCTATCTGGTTCCTCTTTCACATATAATTACAAAAATATGTCCCGAAAGTATAGTTTGCAGCGGATACTTTCGGGACACGGGAGCAAAATTTAGATGTTGGCTAAGTTGATGTTCATAAATAATATTTTCTATAGTAGAATGTCCTGAAAGTTCTTTTAATGGATACTTTCAGGACATTTTCAATTCATTTTACAATAAACTTAATCTTACTTCCTAAATGAATTAATAATATCTAGAATAAAATCACAAAACCCTCCACCATTAATTTCAATAATGTCTTCTTCTTTCAATAAAGTAATTTTCTCATTTTCTAATTCTTTAAAATCGTTTTTGTGCATTTTTTATTACCTCCTTTTTTCGAATATACCATTTAAAATTTTAAGTTCAAATAATAACAGGACCATTCATTCTTTTTATATGACATTTTAACCTTTTTATTAAAAATCACAAATGGTATGTTATAATATTAAAAACTCAAAGGAGATTTAAGTGAATTGTTAAATTATGTACCTGCGATACTAAATACTATTTTAGATTTTTTAGTAATAAACTTAATCTATAATACCTTCCTTAAATATAAATTCTCTAAATTCAAATATTGCATAATATTTCTTTTAACCACTTGTTTAATATCATTAGTGTCAATTTTGATACCATCTTTTATAATTTCTGATTCTTTAATCGTAATAATAAATTTTTTGTATATTATACTTTTTTATGAAGGCAGCATTTTCAAAAAAATAAAATTATTGGTTTCAACCTTCATAGTTACAAATGCTATTATCCTTCTAGTTAATTTTTCATTAGAATATTTTATGAGTTGGCCATTTACAAAATTATCAAATAACCTGGCTTATACATATTTACAAAAATTCATAAACTTTTTAATCATCTTTGTGATATTCAGTCTTTTTTATATAAAGAATAAATATCGATCAATAAATAGCAAGATTTATACCATTACAATTATTATTCTAATGATTTTAAATATAGTAATTTTAGTTACTACCTTTGATTTTTATGTGGAAGCAAAATATTCCAAAGATTCCTTGGAATCACTTGTATTAGTTATTGTTTTTCTTAATTTTATTATCGTAATCATAACTCTAATATTATTTAATTTATTACAAAACCACTTACTAAAAATGCACGAAACCGAAATAAAAGCCCTAAACTCCGAACGAATGACCGAATACTACAGAAACCTGGCCGGCAACACAGAAGAAATCCGAAAATTCCGCCACGACATGCGCTACCACGCCCAGGTCATCGACACCTACCTGGACCAAGGCCAGACCCTGAAAGCCCGGGACTACCTGAAAACCAACATTGGCCAGCTCAGTTACCGCAACCTCATATACATAGAAGGCCTCCCGGTAGTATCCGCGATACTTTCCGACATCCAGGCCAAATGCAAACAGCTCAATTACAGATTTGAACCAGAAGTATATGTCAATTACATTCCGATGGATGACGATGACACTTCCGTTATCATTGGTAATATTTTGACCAATGCCCTGGAAGCGCTGAAAAAAGACAACACGCAGGACCGCTTTATTCTTTTCGAAATAAAAGCGGCGGCGGAAGTAACCGTGATCTCCTGCCGAAACCATTACATTGGAAAACTGCTGCCAAAAGGGACCCTCTACCGCACTACCAAATCCAATGCCTCCAACCACGGATATGGTCTTAATACGATTCAGGAAAAAACAGCCAAATACAACGGACTGATGGAAATCACAACGGAACATCAAGTTTTCCACATTCAGATCTTCCTGCCGAATAATTATCCACAAGAATCCGGAAATCCACGAAAAACTACTACAATAAACGAGGAGACACCAAACTATGAATCTTAAAACCCATTTCTGCAATCCTTTTCACAGACAAAAGCAACCAAAACACTACCGAATCCTCTGCTGTATATCAGCTCTTTTAACCGCATTCCTGCTGCTGACCGGCTGTACCGGCGCATCCCCCTCGGCATCCGGTGCATCCACGGCCCCATCCGTCCCTTCGGGCACGCTGGCAGTCCACTATCTGGACGTTGGACAGGCAGATTGTACGCTCCTGCTGTCCCAGGATGCCGCTGTCATGATAGACGCCGGCAACAGAGAGGATGCCCAAACCATTCTCCAATATCTGGAATCCCTCTCCATTGACTCGCTGGACGCGGTCATCTTTACACATCCCCACGAAGATCATATCGGAGCCGGGGCCGCTATTCTGGAAAAAATACCCGTTGACAACCTTTACATGAATACGGATACCCCCGATTCAAAAGTATACAAGGATCTGGCCAACACCGCTGACCAAAAGGGGCTTACTCCGATTCACCCCTCGCAGCACGATACCTTTTCTTTCGGAGACTGCCGGCTTGAGTTTCTGCAAACCGGTACTGATTATGAAGATACGAATGACAACTCCCTGATCTTAAAAATAACCCACGGAGATAACCGTTTCCTATTCACAGGCGACGCCGGGCAGGCCCCGGAAAAAGATCTGGCGGAAAGCGGCGTGTCCCTGGAAGCGGATGTCTTTCAGGCCGGTCATCATGGCAGCGAATATTCCAATTCCTATGTATTCCTAAGAGCCGTGAATCCCCCAAACGTCGTAATCTCCTGCGGCAGGGATAATTCCTACGGCCATCCCCACGAAGCCGCGCTCAGCCGCTTCCGGGACGTGGGCGCTACCATCTACCGCACCGATACTATTGGAACTGTCATCGCGTCCAGCGATGGAACCAATATCACCTTTGACCAGCAGGGAATAGAGAGTGACAGGGAGCACACCGATGACGCCAATGGACTTTATGATCTCCCGGAAGCTTCCTATATTGGAAATGTAAATTCAAAGAAATTCCACACGGATGCATGCCCTTCCCTTCCTGCCGAAAAGAACCGGATCTATTTCAATACCCGGGAGGAAGCTCTGGAAGAAGGATACGAACCCTGTCAGAACTGTAAACCTTGAAACATCTCCCAGAAACTACCATTGGCTCTCTTTCTGAATTATGTTATGATCTCTTTGTAACAAATTTGTAATATTTACGTAATATTTAAAGAAAGAGAGGTACTACATATGTATCAAATGGCAGCTATGCTTCTGGCAACTACAATCGCAGGCTCTTCTGCAACCGGCGGAATGCCCGCCGCTGATTTAAATAAAATCTGTAACCAGCTCGGAACCAAAGATTGTCCCATCGTCCAGCAGGTTACCGGAACGAGCCTGGAAGATTTAAAACAGCAGTTAAAAGCGATGGGAATTCAGATCGACTGGAATAATTGTCCTGACTTCAATTTCCCGGGTGTAGAAATGCCCAAACCGGACAAACCCGAAACCGATCAGCCGGAAACTGATAAACCCGATCTCACTCCTCCGGAGACCGATCAGCCGGGTACCGAAGCCCCCGATGAGACTCCCTCCGAAAACAGCTATGCGAAACAGGTCGCGGATCTGGTAAATGAAGAACGGGCTAAAGTGGGACTGGCGCCGCTTACCTTTGATCTGAACATCTCATCCGCGGCACAGACCCGTGCCAAAGAAATCGAGACTTCCTTCTCCCATACCAGGCCCAATGGTTCCTCCTTCAGTTCTGTACTGAAGGAAGCCGGAATCAGCTTCCGGGGTGCAGGAGAAAATATCGCGTGGGGCCAGAGAAGTCCCCAGGAAGTAGTAACGGGATGGATGAATTCCGAAGGGCACCGGGCCAATATCTTAAACAAAAATTACACCTCCATCGATGTGGGACATTACCAGAACAGTTCCGGTACAAATTACTGGACCCAGTTATTTACTTACTAAAACTATATGTCTCATTATCTATCAACCGAATGACATAAAAAATAGTAGCGCTCGAAAAAGCCTCGCTGACTATTTTTTTCATGCATCGCACGTAAGTGCCTAAAATACAGGCACTAAGTGCTCATAGCAATAAAAATATAATTAGTAATCACAATAAACATACGTAGGATAAACTTACCCGAATGAAACAAGACCGCTGCAAAAGGATATTTCCCCATCCTGTTTGCAACGGTCTTGCTTTTGTATGTAATGCTATATTTCATATGCCGTAATTGATATCCTGTTCTCAACAGCTGTCAGCATCAGCCAATAACTGTTCCTGTTCCCTCTCGGCAAGTCTTTCATTCCACCGCTTCATAAAATCTTTCATAAGGCGGTAATAAGCGAACATAAGAGGAATCGTCGCACAGAGCCACGCAAAAGGACTTGCCAGACAGATCACCATATAACTTCCGATTCCCTTACCCACAAACGCCACGACCACACGGGCAAAGAGTTCGCAGCCGCCGGCTATCAGGGGAACAACTCCGCGTCCCATTCCCTGAAGAGCATTCCGGTACACAAACAGCAGTCCCAGAATCCATTCAAAAATACCATTAGCCACCAGATAAATTCCGGCATAGTGCAGGATTTCATCGGTAGGGTCCGTTATGAACAAACGTACCAGCCAGTTACCGGCCAGCAGCATAGTGGCCATAGCAAAGAAACCAAAGATAAACGCCAGCATAACGCTTTTCTTTATCCCTTCCTTAATTCTGGGAATATGCCCCGCGCCCAGGTTCTGCGCACAGAAGGTGGATACGGTGACCCCCAGGGAAGGCAGCGCCTGCACGACCAGCTGCTCCATCTTATTAGCCGCTGTATACGCAGCTACCACAGTGGAACCGAACACATTTAATGCGCTCTGCAGAATAATCGCGCCTACTGCCGTAATGGAAAACTGCAGCGCCATCGGAAGTCCCAGGGAAATCTGATACCTCACACAATTCTTATCCAGACGCCAATGTTCCCTATGTATCCGAAGATTCGGAAACTTCTTCAGCATATAGATCAGGCACAGTACGCCTGCGATCCCCTGTGATAAGATGGTTGCGTAAGCCGCACCCTTTACCCCCATATAAAATACAATAATAAACAGCAGATCCAGAAATATATTCAGCACCGCCGAAATAATGAGAAAGTATAGGGGCGTCTTACTGTCGCCCACAGCCCGCATAATGCTGGCCAGCAGATTATACAGCACGACGGCTCCTGTGCCTGCACAGATGACGATAATATAATCGTAGGCATCCTGGATAATATCCTCCGGCGTATTCATCAACTCCAGAAGCGGACGCATACCAATCATACTAAGAGCCGTAATCACAATTGTGATCACAATGGACAGGACATAGGCCGAAGCCACCGTCTTCTTCATTCCCTCCACATCACCTGCACCGAACCGCTGTGCGGTTAGCACCGTAAATCCCGCTGTAAGCCCAAGCATAAATCCCTGGATTAAAAACATAATCGTCCCGGTGGAACCCACAGCCGCCAGTGCCTGAACTCCCACATATCTGCCCACGATTATGGTGTCAACCATATTATATAACTGTTGAAATACATTTCCAATTAAAAGAGGAACCGTAAACCATAAAATCAGCTTCATCGGGCTCCCCTTGGTCATATCTCTTTCCATGTGAATCCCTCGCTATCCTTCCATATAAATGTATTCTTCCCGATCTCCAGTGAAGTAAAATACGTCTCACTGAATTTCATTGAAGTTAATACAGAATAGCACAGTTTTTTCCAACTAGAAAGAGACATAGTATACAATAATAATTGTATTTTTTCGTTATTATGATCAGATTTCACGTATTAGAAATCAGGTGTAAATAAGACTGGCCATCCGTCCTTCAACGCCTGATATCATCGAGAATTTCTATGGATTCCGCAGTATAATCCTTCATACCCTGGACGTTAATTCCCTGTGCTTTTGCCAGACGGATCTGCTCCAGAATCTCACCGTTTATCACTTCTCCGGGCGCGATCAGAGGTATTCCCGGCGGATATTGATAGACAAATTCTCCACTGACCAATCCGCTGCTCTCCCCTAACGGTACACTCTTTTTTCTATGCTGGTCCGCCTGCCAGATGGACATCACCGTTTCATTCCCCTTCATAGAAGCTCCGGCTCCGGTATCTGTATTCCCCGTCTGAGAATCTTCAACTATAACCGCGCTTTGCCCATCGATCTCCATGAGGGCCTGCGTGAGTCTCTGAAAGCCTTCTTCCGTGTCCGCTATGCTGGTAAGTGCCAGAACATAACCCGGCGTTTCCATTTCCATTTCCAGATGATATTTTTCTCTTAAAAGACCGCTTAACTCTTTTCCGTTTAAATTTGTCCCTCTGGTAGTAATCAGTAATTTTGACAGGTCCAGAGCTACGCCCTCCCTCTTTATCGCATCTTCTCTTGTAAACAGCCGCAGCTTCTCCATCTGTCCCAGCTGATCCCGGACAGCAGTCAGTTTCTGGCAGAAGGAGTCAAACAACTCCTCTTTTCTCTCATTCAACAGCCCGATACAGCTGTCTATACTGGACATCAGCACATAGGACGGACTGCTGGTCTGATAAATACTCAGATATCTGCGAATCTTTTCCCGGTCCGCCAGATCCCCATTCAGATGGATCAGCGCAGTCTGGGTCATGGAAGGCAGTGTCTTGTGCAGGCTGTGGATTACTACATCCGCTCCTTTCCCGACAGAACTCCCGGGAAACCGCGGATCAAAACCAAAATGTGCCCCGTGCGCCTCATCCACAATGAGCGGAATTCCACATTTGTGGACGATTTCCACAACTTTATCCACATTTGACACAACACCGTCATAAGTGGGCGAAGTCATTACTATTGCTTGTGTTTCAGGATTTTTTTCCAACAATTTTTTTAAGTTATCCACAGGTAATCCACAATTTATACCATTTATCGTATCCATTTGCGGCATCCAGTAGATAACTTCCAGCTCATTTAAAAAGGCGGCATGATACACCGCCTTGTGGCAATTCCTTGCCATGATTATTTTACCGCCGCGTGTGGTACAGCCGGCTATCGCACTGAGCAGCCCGGCTGTACTGCCATTGACTAGAAAATGAGTTTCCGAAGAGCCATATAACGCAGCCGCGCGTCCCTGGGCTTCCATCAGAATCCCTTCCGCATGATGCAGGTTATCAAAACCGTCTATCTCCGTTATATCGATACCCATCGGATTATCAAAAGGATACAGCATCTGCCTTTTGTGTCCCGGCATATGAAAACCGTAAAAATCCGAACTGCCATAAGCCTTTAGCCGGGTATACAGATCCCTATTCATCATAATTATAAACTTCCACACCTTCCATTTCCAACTGATCCAGCACACTGGTATCGGTCACCGGATTACCAGATACATCCAGATACGTCAGATTGCTGAGACCGGCAAGCTTGGAGATATCCTGAATCTTATTGAGAGAAATATCCAGGTACTCCAACTGGCCAAGGCTTTCCACAAAATCGATATTAGATATCCCATTTTCAGAAATGCCCAAATGCTTTAAATTCGTCAAATTGGCTAAATTATCCGTATCGCAGTAGAGAGTGCACCAGTTCATATTCAATCTCTCCAGCTGGCTTAACGAACAGATATTTGCAAAATTACTCTCATCAAAGCTGCCGCTGTAGAAATTGATTTTTTTCAGCTCAGGCAGTTTATTTATATTCAAAGCCGACAGATCTATAAAATAACCCAATTCCAGACTTTCCAGGTTCGTAAGCGCGGATAAGTCCGGTATCGTCTCCGCGTAATCCAAATCCACACTGAGTTCTGTCAGGCCGCCGCATTGGGAGATGGGACTCAAATCCTTCAGCGCTTCATTATAAAAAAGATCCAGATATCTTAAATTCGGAAGATCCTGCACACCCTCCAGCGAATTAATTACATAATTCTCTTCAATCGATAATTTTTCCAGGCTGGTTACCGGAAGGATGTCCTCCAGGTTTGTGAAACTGGAATTATACAAATTCAGCTCTTTCAGATTCTTAAATTGATCCAAACCGCTTAAATCTGTAATATAATCGATCCCGATCCCCTCCAGCTGCGGGAAATCTAGAAATACCTCCAGATTGCTGTAGCCATAGACCGTGTTATATAAAAATAAACCTCTTAAATTCTGCATAGCCTTGTAAGAGGAAATATCCTCCAGATATGCTCCGTCCAGCACCAGCCTAGTCAACCCCTTGAAACGGGCCAGGTCCTCGGCCTCCAGATACGTGTCTTCCACATAGGTATAATTCACGTAATCGTCAAAATACTCATCGCTGCCATTATAATCGTAATAATCCCTGTCGCTGAAAAAAATGTCGATACTGCCGTCATCATAGTTATCCGATATCTTTAAATACCGGATCGCACTGATTTCTTCCTCTGTCACAGCCGCCGACGGCTTATCAAAAACTGCCTCCAGCACTTGATCAATTCCGTTATTCGAACTGAACTCTGGGGAAGAATAATTATTTTGCGGAGGCTCCGCCAAAGTATATTCCTGATGGTAGAAGCGGTTTGCCGCATTCTGAAAGGCCATAACCGTCGCCCCGATCAGAACCACTACGACACAGACGCCAAGTATAATCGTAAGCGCCAATTTATTACTCTTACTGGAATTGTAACCAGCCCCTCCTCTTCCCGGAAAGGAATCATAGGGATTATATTGTGAACCGGCCGGTCTGGCTGGTCCTGTATTACCCATACGTGATGTATTCTGATTCGAATTCGGATTTGTGTTCGGGCCCGGATTCGGATTCGTGGAGTAGCGGTTTGAATTAGATGTACTTCCCGCCGAACCCTGTGTATTTTGCTTTTGATACGGAGGTCCCGCATACGTTTCATTATTGGAAGTATTGTTGTTGCCGTAAGTGTTGATTGTCGCCGGTGATCCCTTCTTAGGTTTCACTTTCTTTCCGCAGAAAGTACATTTTTTTGCATTGGGCTCCAGTGGCATCCCGCATTCCGGACATCGGTTATAATCCATATTGATATCTCCTTGTACTTTAGTATATGTATACCTGACTTTTATAAAACGTCTCTCAATATACGGATCTAAAATAATTATACGGATATTTGTAATAAAAAGCAAATAAAACACTAGGTTTCTCAATAAAATATTATAGCCTTTTCATTACTATTGTGAATTAAAAATTGCTGACTCAAAATTAACCATACAGGCTAATTAAAAAAAGGTATATAGCTGTTAAGCTATATACCTTAAGATCCATGAGACATCGGGGATTCGAACCCCGGACAACTTGATTAAAAGTCAAGTGCTCTACCAACTGAGCTAATATCCCACAATGCCCTATATAAGCGGATCTTCCGCTA
>NZ_JAHQCW010000005.1 GCF_019042275.1 Diplocloster agilis | reverse complement strand
AATTGAAAAGCCGGGTTCAGGATGCACGGCGGACTTCACGTCCGACGGGCAAGAGCCTCTGAACCGGGAACACATCATGTGTTCCTGGTTCAGAGGCTCGGTTCCTGAACCCGGCTTTTCAATTTCACTTAGCGGGCGCCAGCGCAAGCCCTCTGCGCTCCCAGGGAGACACAAAAGAACCCGGCTGCCGGGAGCATCCCCGGACACCGCTATTATCCCCGGCCCTAAGCCGCAGGCATACCCAAACCCGCGGAAGAACCGGCATTACTGGCTCCCCATCTTAAACCGGATAAGCCCCGTTCTTAGTATCGGCTACAGTCGCGTCCACTTTGGTCTGCTGTGCCTGACGGTATTTGAAGAAGTCTACCGCTACCTGAGGGAACAGCGCGTAGGTGAGGACGTCCTCATCCTGCTGCTTCCAGGGCGCTACTTCTTTCTCTAACTTGTCTAATTCCGCCTCGATCAGATCTGCCGGACGGCAGGTGATCGGCGTTGCGTCCCCGATAACTTTCTTCTGGAGTTCCGCGTTGAAAGGTTTTGCGGTGGCGCCGTATTCTCCCATCAGGACGGCCTTGGTCTCTTTAGTTACCATCTTGTAGCGTTCGCCCATCAGGACGTTGAACACGGCCTGTGTTCCAACGATCTGGCTGGAAGGAGTAACAAGCGGGGGCTCGCCCAGGTCTTTTCTTACTCTCGGAACTTCTTCCAGAACCTGATAGTATTTGTCTTCCGCATGCTGTTCCTTTAACTGGGACATCAGGTTGGAGAGCATACCGCCCGGTACCTGATATAATAAGGTCTTGATGTTGACGCCCAGTACCTTCGGGTTCATTAAGCCGCTGTCCAGAGCGCTGTCTCTCATGGGACGGAAATAATCGGCGATCTCCGCTAACAAAGCCTGGTCATATCCGGTATCGTACTCTGTTCCACGGAAGGTCTCTACCATAACTTCGGTAGCCGGCTGGCTGGTTCCCAGCGCGAACGGGGACATAGCGCAGTCGATGATATCGCATCCGGCTTCGATGGCTTTTAAGTAGGTCATGGAAGCTACGCCGGAAGTATAGTGCGTATGCAGGTCGATCGGAATCTTGACCGCTTTTTTCAAAGTTTCTACCAGACGGGTAGCCTCGTAGGGAACCAGAAGTCCTGCCATATCCTTGATACACAGGGAATCTGCGCCCATCTCCTCTACCTGTTTTGCTTTCTCTGTCCAGTAGTCCATCGTGTAGGCATCGCCCAGCGTATAGGATAAGGCTACCTGCGCATGGCCGCCTTCTTTGTTGGTGGCGGTAACCGCTGTCTGCAGGTTGCGCAGATCGTTCATGCAGTCGAAAATACGGATGATATCAATTCCGTTTGCGATGGATTTCTGTACGAAGTATTCCACCACATCGTCTGCGTAAGGACGGTATCCCAGGATGTTTTGTCCGCGGAATAACATCTGTAATTTGGTATTTTTGAATCCGGCTCTTAATTTACGCAGTCTGTCCCACGGATCCTCTTTCAGGAAACGAAGGGATGCGTCAAAAGTTGCGCCACCCCAGCACTCTACTGCGTAGTAACCAACTTTATCCATTTTGTCAATTATCGGAAGCATTTCTTCCGTTTTCATTCTGGTCGCGATTAAGGATTGATGCGCATCACGCAAAACCGTTTCCACTATTTTTACAGGCCTTTTTTCTGCCATTCTATTTTACCTCCTTCTTATATTTGAATTACACACCGAAGATTGCCATAAACACACCGGCTGCCACGGCCGTACCGATAACACCGGCCACGTTGGGTCCCATCGCATGCATCAGCAGGAAGTTGGTGGGATCTGCCTCCGCACCTACCTTCTGGGATACACGGGCTGCCATCGGAACTGCGGATACACCGGCGGATCCGATCAGCGGGTTCACCTTGCCATGGGTCAGGTGACACATCAATTTACCGAACAGGACTCCGGCCGCCGTACCGAATATAAACGCTACCAGACCTAATACCACGATAGCGATCGTAGTGGGGGTCAGGAAAGCCTGGGCACTGGTGGTCGCGCCAACGGAGGTACCCAGCAGAATAACCACGATATACATCAGGGCGTTGGAAGCCGTCTCGGTCAGCTGACGTACCACTCCGGATTCCCGGAACAGGTTACCTAACATCAACATACCGATCAGGGGAGCGGTAGAAGGAAGGATCACGCAAACAATGATGGTTACGATAATCGGGAACAGGATTTTTTCCAGTCTGGATACCGGACGCAGCTGTTCCATCTTGATCTTCCGCTCTTTTTCCGTCGTCAGTAATTTCATGATCGGCGGCTGGATAATCGGAACCAGTGACATATAGGAATATGCCGCTACCGCGATCGGTCCCAGGATCGCCGTCTGTCCCAGTTTACCGGCCAGATAGATAGAAGTAGGGCCGTCGGCTCCGCCGATAATGGAAATCGCTGCCGCTGCCTTATCTCCGAATCCTAAAGCCATCGCTCCGAAATATGCGATAAAGATACCGAACTGTGCCGCAGCACCCAAAAGGAAACTCTTAGGGTTCGCGATCAAAGGACCAAAGTCCGTCATAGCTCCTACGCCAAGGAAAATCAGCGGAGGAAGGATTCCCCATTCATCCAGCAGATAGAAGTAATGGAGCAATCCACCGGTACCATTTGCGGAATCTTCAATGGCCAGCATAATGTCCGGATAAATATTAACCAGCAACATACCAAAGGAAATCGGAACCAGCAGCAGCGGTTCATATCCTTTTCGTATTGCCAGATACAGGAAACCACACGCAACCAGAATCATCACCACGTTTCCGATTGTCAAATTAAAAAACGCAGTCTGGTGTATGAGGTTTTCCATAGTCTCTAATACATAACTCATGATCTAACCTCCCATATTTTTGATTGGGAATTCATACTTTAATTGAGCAGCGCAGCTGCACACCCGCCCAAAGGGCATGTATTACAAAATGCCCGGAAGGGTATTGTCTTTACGCGTATGAATCCTAGTTGAGTGTTGCTAAAACGTCTCCGGACTCAATGGCGTCGCCTACTGCCACATCGATGCTGGCCACTGTTCCATCCTGAGGTGCCACAACCGGGATTTCCATTTTCATCGCTTCCAGAATAACCAGATTATCACCGGACTTCACTGCCTGTCCTACTTTCGCTTCGATCGCATAAACCTTGCCGGGTACGCTTGCTTTTACCTGCACACTGCCTGCGCCTGCAGCCGGTTTTGCTGCGCTGGGAGCCGGAGCCGCTTTGGGAGCAGCCTTCGGGGCAGCCTTGGGAGCGCTTGCCGCTGCGGGAGCACCTGCGCCTTCTTCTACGGTTACATCATATACGTTGCCATTTACGGTAATGGTATAATTTTTCATGGATAAATCCTCCTATCTTCAATTAGGCCTTTTGCCATTTTGTTCTTTTTTTGATTGATCTTACCACAAAGCCGTCCGCAGACGTGCCTTCCGACGCAGCGATCGCCGCGCTGATGACCGCTACCAGTTCATAGTCATCCGTAAGTTCCTCTGCCGGTTCTGCAATGACCGGAGCTGACGGAGCCGGTGCTTCCGAAACTGCCGGTTTTTTGTTTACTTTTGCTTCCAGTTTATTGATATACTTGAATAAGGAAATCAGCAGACTGATCAGGATCAGAACCACAAACACCGTCCCCATACCCATCAGGGTATTCAAGGCCGCTTTGCCCATTCTCTCTCCCATGCTGTAATTCACATCCACAGTGATCGAAGTTGGCTGCAGATCCTCATTGTAAGTAATGGTTAATGTTCCGTCTCTATTCTCAAACTGAGCGGTCAGGACAGCGCTTAACTGCTTTCCTTCCCGTTTCACTTCAAAGTCCTTTGCCTCTTTATAAGCGCCAAGCTCTTCTTTGACATCCAGCCAGTTTTCAGCAGCGGCTGAGATCACGCCGTCTTCCTGGGCAATCAGTGTCTGTAAATAATTGTCATCCGACTGGCTGAGTCCCTGGATAAAGCCTTCGGAATTCGCCCGGAAATCTTCATCCTTATAGTCGTCAAAAGGGCTTTCTACTTGCTTACCACAGGCGGTCAAGGAAAAGAGACAGGTCATGATACATAAAGCTACAAGGAATTTTTTCATATCTTTCCACCTCTCCTAGACCGTGCCATGTTTTTTACTCGGACGATCCTCTCTTTTCGTAAACAGCATTTCAAACGCACCGATTACATATTTTCTCGTATCCTGCGCATCGATAATGTTGTCTACATATCCTCTCTTAGCCGCCGCCAGCGCACTTGACTGGAGAGCCGCGTATTCCGCTGTTTTCTCATTGATGACATCCGCGCTTTCGCCGTCATACATAATTTTAGCCGCTAAGCCGGCGTCCATCATACCGATCTGTGCCTGAGGCCATGCGAATACCAGATCCGCTCCTATGGATTTGCTGTTCATAGCCACATAAGCGCTGCCGTAGGCTTCGCCAATGATCACATTTACTTTCGGTACCGTGGCGTTAGCGAACGCGCAGGTCATCTTCGCCGCCTCTCTGGCAATATTCTTTTCTGCGCACATGCTGGCTTTGAAGCCTTTTACGTTGGTCAGGGTCAGCACCGGGATATCGAAAGCGTCGCAGAAGTTCACAAACTCCGCCGCTTTTCTGCATCCTTTGACAGACAGAACGTTGTCAAAGTCCGCAGTCTTTTCTCCGTTTTCATCATACATCTCGGTACGGTTCGCCAAAGCGCCTACCGTCACGCCGTTTAATTTGATGAATCCGGCCACCATATTCTGTCCGTAAGCTCTCTTTACCTCGAAGAACACGCCGTCATCGGAAATATTGGAAAGCGCGATCGCCGTATCGCCAGCTGCGTTTGCCAGATCCGCACAAGTCCGGTTCAGATCATCCGTGCATTCTTCATAGGACATATCATCCTCATTGTTGGCAGGAAGCATACACACTAACTGTCTGATTTGTTCTAATATGGAAGCAGCGTCTGCCACTACGTCAACAAGACCTGCTTCTTCACTCTGGAATTTCGCGGAAGCGCTGTCACACTTGGAGACGTTGTTTCCGTCAATCGCATTGGGGCTGTTTACAAACAGCTTCGCGTCTTTTTCCTCCATAAAGGTAAAATCTGTCAATCCGGGTACCAGCGCCAGCCCGCCGCCGCAGGTTCCGAAAATAGCTGTGATCTGAGGAATCACGCCGGAAGCCAGGGACTGTTTCAGATAGATCTCACCAAAACCGTTTAAGGCATCGGTAGCTTCCTGAAGCCGCAAACCGGCGCAGTCTACCAGACCGATCACCGGAGCTCCCATTTTCATAGCGTAATCGTACAAACCTGCGATCTTCTTTGCATGCATTTCGCCAATGGAACCGTTCATTACAGAGGCATCCTGGCTGTACACATACACCAGATTTCCATCAATCACACCGTAACCTGTTACGACCCCATCTGCGGGTGTTTCTTTTGCCGCTAAGTTAAAATCTGTGTTTCTTGCCGTAACATATCCACCGATTTCAACAAAACTGTTTGCGTCCAGAAGAGCGTCAATTCTCTGTCTTGCCGCGTTTGTTGCATTGTTACTCATGTTTCACCCTCCATATTATTCTAAAATTTATATCCAATCCGCCATTTTCATAGCGGATAGCCTACCGTAGTCATCTTATGAGAGGGCTGTCCTCTCATCAGAACAGCCCTCTGTTAGTTCTAATTAGTTTAATTCGTCTACTACCTTCTGGATTGCCGCTAAAGCATCCGCAGGAAGTTTATCGTAGCCGTCTTTGAAGGTGTCTCTGGATTTTACAAACTCTAATCTATCGTTCATTCTGGCTTTTAACTGGGCAACATAATCCGCATCATTCATATCCGGTACGAAGCCTTCCCAGTCAAAGATCTCAATATCGGAGAAAGGCCCCCAAGGTTTGAAGTCCGCTTTGCCTTCTACAATCGCTTCCAGGATACCAAGCGTATCGGCAGGTTTTACCTTCTTGCCCATGAAGTCGCCGGTGTTGACGATATAGCAGTCTACATTCTTCTCAGCAACTAATTTTTTGAATTTATCAAAGTCGTGGGACAAAGGATAGGTCCGGAACGGGTTTGCGTAAGGAACCACAACCAGCGCGTTTGGATCTACGCCCTCCGCCAGTCTCTCCGCAGAGGATCTCTTGGTGGCAAGTGTCGCTCCCATAACGGAGGCTAAGGACGCGCCTTTTAATTTCACGACCGGAGGAATGGTCGGGTCTTTCATAATCCAGATAATGGAGTTAACCGGGGCGTCGATCTTGTCAACGCGGTTCGGGGACCAAAGTTTGGACTTGATCGCACGGCCGTTGCCATTGCGGATATCCTCTGTTACGATAACAACCTTTCCGTCCTCATCCAGAGTCGCGGAGTTGTTCATAACCGTTAACAGATATTTGTTATCCTCACAGTCGGTCGGATAATCCTGAGTTTTATCAAAGTAAGTGGGCTCCAGAGCAACCGATGCGCAGGTATCGGTGTTGATAATGAACGCGTCGTCATGAAGCACCTGAATCTCATATTTTCCACCGTGTTTTGCATGGGTAAGAGTAGATTTTCCGGATCCGGACAGCCCGAATACGGAAGCAACATATTTGGAGCCGTCGGCCAGAGTGTATTCCTTCTGTCCGCCGTGGCAGGAAGCATAACCGTTACGGTTAGCGATCGCCCAGGCCATGGTCAGGGTTCCTTTTTTATGTTCACCGAAGTATCTCATACCAAGAATAGCGGCACAGTTCTGATCTGTATTGAAATAGCACAGGCATTTCGGATCATATCCGGGCTTGTCGGTGCCGGGCCACTGCGGATTAGAGAAGATATAGATGTCAGGCTCGTTTCCATTGCCTACCGGCACGGATTCCTTGTACATCTTTACATAATAGTCGCTCATATACTGGAAATTCAACAGCCAGGAATACATGATATTCTCTTCGCCTTCCGGAATCAGAAGGTGGGCTTTTACCATGAACTCAGGATCCAGTCCTACATATGCCTCTGCATGATACATTTTTTTCCATCTGGTATCATATACGGCATCCATGGTCATTTTATCTAATTCATCACAGTTCACATTGGGTTCACCGGCAATTCTTCTTGCTGCAGCGTAACGTCCGGTGATGGAACCGTCATTAAATAACAAAACTTTCGCGTCGGGCTCAAGACCAAATTCTTCGCCTCTGTAAACCGGCATGTCGGTAACAACCGTTCCGGGAGAATTCTTGGCCAGATTATAAGCCTCTTTTAAGGTGTTAACCTTAACCACATTGTTCCCGTAGAAAGCCGCTTCGATGATGGATCTGGTTTTCGCAAAACCAGGCTTGCCAGCGCCGATTTCGTTTCTGGGATAAAACGCTTTTGTCGACATATCTTGTCCTCCTTTAGTTCTATGTATCCGGCATCTTTTCACCCTTAACGGCCGGATTTTGCAACTGCGATAAGATTCGCAATTTGGGTCTATTATCTCATTTCACGGTTTAAAAGTCAAGCGATTCTGAGAGGGAATTGTGAAAAATTTGACAAGTGGTTGGAAGGGGCGGGAGGGGAGGGAAACGGCTGGGGCTTGTGGGGATGGGCGGAAATTCTCGCGGGGGCCAATCGCTTCGGCCGGGCCTAAGAACAGGTAACTACGATGGCGGGAGAACCTCTTATTGGCAGGGCCTGGAACAAACTCGCCAAAAGGCGGCTCGGACAGTGTTCCAGGCCCTGCGAGGTTCTCCCGTCATCTGCGTAACCTGTTCTAAGGCCCGGCCTCAAGCGATTGGCCCCCGCGAGAATTTCCGCCCATCCCCACAAGCCCCAGCCGTTTCCCTCCCCTCCCTTGGTTGCTTCTAGCGGATTTTCTATGTTCTGAAGGTGTGTTTTTTGTTCGGGTTTTATATAGAGTTTCGCGTGCGAAACTCTGCCTACGGCGGGATGTAAGCGGTTATACTTTCCGTGGCCGTGGAGCCGCGAGGGATTTTCATCCATGGGAAAGATTTCATAGAGGCACTTTCTATGAAATCTTTCCCATGGATGAAAGGAAAACCGCTTCATGATGATAGCTTTGGGGGCTGGTTTCATGAAGCGGTTTGAAGTTATAGTTTTTGTTATTGATTTTATAGTCCGCCTGGTTCGCGGTTGATGTAGATGCCGAGCTCAGGCTGCAGGAGCTTGCCGTCCCGGAAGACTTCCTGGCCGCGGAGGAAGACGTGTTTGGGTTTGCCCAGGATCTCGATTCCTTCGTAGGGAGTGTAGTCTACGTTTTGGTGCTGGGCCGCGGCGGTGATGGGTTCCCGGCAGTCCTGCCAGATGACGATGTCTGCGTCGCTGCCGGGTGCGATGACCCCTTTTTGAGGGTAGCAGCCGAATATTTTGGCGTTGTTGGAGGCCAGGATTTCACACATTTTTTCTTGGGTGATACGGCCGGTTTTGACTCCGTAGGTGTAGATCAGCTCCGGACGGTGCTCGATGCCGGGCAGGCCGTTGGGGATCTTGGAGAAGTCGTCGATTCCCAGGTCTTTTTGGCCGTGGAAGTTGTAGCTGCAGTGATCCGTGGCTACAGTTTGGATTTCTCCGTTTATGATGCCCTCCCAGAGGGCTTCCTGGTCTTCTTTTTTGCGGATCGGCGGGGAGCAGACGTATTTGGCTCCCTCGAAGTCCGGCTGGCTGTATACATGGTCGTCCATGAGCAGGTATTGGGGACAGGTTTCTACGTAGACGGTTTGGCCGTTTGACCGGGCTTTTCGGATTTCTTCTAACCCAAGTTTCGTGCTTAAGTGGACGATGTGGACAGGACAGTCGGCGAGTTTGGCTATGTACAGGAGGCGTGATATGGCTTCGGCTTCCACTTCTGCAGGTCTGGAGACCGGATGAGCGGCGGGGCTTGTGTTGCCTGCCGCCAGCTGTTCGGCTACCAGCTCGTTGACCAGATCGCCGTTTTCACAGTGGACGCCGACGATTCCACCCAGTTTTTTCATGTCACACAGCAGCTCGTAGAGCTCCCGGTCGTTGATCCGCAGGTTGTCGTAGGCCAGATATACTTTAAAGGAGGATACCCCGATCCGGAACATGTTGGCCAGTTCCTGCCTGGTTTCCTCATTCCAGTCTATGATGGCCATGTGGAAGGCATAGTCACAGGAACATTTCTGTTCTGCCTTTGCCATCCACTGATAGAAGGCCTCTCCCATCAGATGGCCCTTTTCCTGGGTGGCAAAATCGATTAACAGGGTCGTACCTCCCGCGATGGCCGCCCGGCCGCCGGAAGCGAAATCGTCTGCGGTTACGATTTTACCGTTATCCATGTCCATATGGGTGTGGGCGTCGATAAATCCTGGGAATATAAGGTTTCCCCGGGCATCGTAGACGGTGTCCTCCGCGGTTACCGGCAGGCTCTCCCCTACCTGCGCGATTTTTTCCCCTTCAATACGGATATCCTGCATGATGCTCTGTGTTGGTGATACTACGGTACCGTTTTTGATGATGATTGCCATTGTTATAACCTCCCTCTTAATTTATATAGCTTATTTCTTCGCTGCAGGGTCTTTTGCCGGAGCCGCCTTGCCGGCCGTTGGCTGTTCCTTGTCGCGGAGCCTGTGATGAACCGCTTCCCGGAACAGGCAGTAGAGGACCGAACAGAGCGGAACGAAAATTAACATGCCGATAACGCCGAACATGCTGCCGCCGATCGTCACCGCCAAAAGCACCCAGATTCCGGGCAGTCCGACGGAGGTGCCTACTACTTTCGGATAGATCAGGTTTCCTTCGATCTGCTGGAGCACCAGGAAGAATATGATGAAGATCAGGGCTTTGACCGGGCTTACGATCAGGATCAGGAACGCGCCCACCGCACAGCCAACGAAAGCGCCGAAAATCGGGATCAGGGCGGTAAGGCCGACCAGGGCTCCGATAACCAGCGGGTAAGGCAGCCGCAGAAGCAGCATGCCAAGCCAGCACAGTGTCCCCAGAATGACCGCCTCCGTACACTGTCCGCTGACAAAGTTGCCGAAGATCCGGCTGGACAGGCTGCATACATAGAGGAATTGATCCGCTTTTTTCGGATCGATGAAGGCCCGGAGGAATTTGCGGATCTGTCCGCCCAGTTTTTCTTTTGCCGCCAGAATATAGATGGCAAAGATGACCGCCAGGAAGAAATTGACGACTCCGTTTACGATGGAGGTGGTCACTCCTATGGTTGTATTCAGTACGGTGGTGGCTCCATCCTGCAGGAACGTTACCGCCGTGCTGATCATTTTATCCCAGTCAATAGAGACATTTCGAATGGTATCTGCGGATATGTCAAAATCTTCCGCCAGTTTAATCAGCCAGTTTTGAACATCGGTCACAAAGACCGGGATGCTTCTGCTCAGTATGGTGAAGGTCCGGACTAACTCCGGCAGTACCAGAAACATGACAAAGAATACAATCGCCACGATAATGACTATGGATAAAACCATGCAGACCGGACGGCAGATTTTATTCCAAACCTTCTTCCCTTTCAGGCCTGCGAATACTCTTTCTTCCAGAAGACGCATGGGAATATTTAAAATAAAAGCAATGCAAAGCCCCAGCAGGAACGGCCAAAACAGGCCCAGAATCCGGCCTGCAGCCCCGGCTACGGCGCCCAGGTTTTCCATCGCAACAAAAAGGATGATACCAAATGCAATAAATCCAAATATCTTTCGGGAATTTTTTTTATCCAGGTCCATACGCAGACTTCTCCTCATTCTTTTATGCGGTCTTATAATTACTGCTATCATACTACAATCTATTTCTTTTCGCAAGAATAGCCGGATTACAATTTATGGCGGGTAATTTATGGCGCACAATCAAAAACGGATATTTCCTAATTCCTTAGAAAATATCCGCTGAATCGTTTCATTTTTATGCTGTTGCCATGGAGTTTCTATTATACATAGATCAGAATACCGGCTGAAGCCAGCCTCTTCCTGAGTATCGCTCCCACAACGTAAGCAAGTGCAAGGGAAACCACGTCCTTGATCAGATAGGGGACAGATGCGATTAATAAGGCCTGTCCTATGGATGTAGAAGTGACGAGAGAAAATTGCAAAGCTCCTGCCAAATGGCAGACAGCCAGTCCGCCCAGGCTTAATAAACTTGCGAGGGGCTTATTTTTCTGTTTTCCACCAAGTCCGCACAGTATAACCATGCCCAGGAATCCAAAGATAAAGCCGCCGGTAGGTCCCACCAGGATCTGAAAACCTGCCGTTAAATTTGCAAAGACCGGAACCCCCACTGCCCCCAGCAGTACATATACACCAACAGCACCCAGTCCCCGCTTCCATCCCAGCACATATCCGGCCAGCGCGATTGCAAATGTCTGAAGTGTGATCGGCACCTGGGACGGCATGGGAACCGATATCTGCGAAAGTACGGCTATCACAGCGGCAAATACTCCCACGGCAACGATAGATCTGGTTGATATTTTCTGCTTCATAAATAATTCCTCCGTTTTATGTATCTTTTTGGTCGGTCAATTGTTAACCTTCTTTTTTCTAGGTTGATTTTATTATATAGATTTGTCTGCTGATTGTCAACCTTTTTTGTGTGCAGTTAACTTTACGAGTAATAATGAAGCAGTGCCTCTGATTGGTCAATCTGAATGCACTGCCCCATTTAAAATTCCATTGCGTCAAACTTACTCCATCTGAACGATTACAGATTCTCATCCATAAATTTGCGCAGAGCCTCCCCGGCTTCCTCCTCATCCTCGCCCTCTGCCTTAAGCATGATCTTTTGTCCCTGTTTTACGCCTAAACCCATCACGCCCATAATCCTTTTTACATCCACTTCCCGGTCGTTACAGCAGATCAATATCCGGCTTTTATATCCGGCTGCCAGCTTCGCCAGCATCCCCGCGGGTCTGGCATGAATACCTAATTCATCCTTTATTGTATATACAAATTCTTTCATTGCTTCCTCCTGTCCCGATTGAATCAAACTATTATTCAGTATATCCAATTCTTTCTCTTTTATTGACATGACTAAAAAAGAGTTTCGCCAGCGAAACTCTCCGCCTGCGGCGGGCCGCGTAAGCGGCAACTTCATTTCCGCCGCAGTGCGATCCCCCGGAGGGCTTTTTATTCCATAGGCGCACTTTCCTATGGAATAAAAAACCGGCCAACCAAACAGTTATCCTGTCGGGCCGGCCGGTCCCTCTATGCACAAACACAAACAAACCTAGATTAAAGTACGTACAAACTCTTTGGAAGGGCTTGGTATTACTGCGTAATCCAGTACCAGACCTTCCTCTTTTATCATGGAAACGCTGGATTCCACCGCTTCCGTCACTGCCGCTACCGATCCGGTCAGCAGTACATAGGATTTTCCGCACATACCTCTGGCGATCCGGATCTCGAAGATATCCACTTCCGCCGTCTTGGCCGCGTGATCGGCCGCTACGATTGCAGAAGCGCCCGTGAAGGTTTCCACAATGCCCAGGGCATTTACATCGTCGATCTCCGCTGTGCAGGACAGTGCCTTAAAGATGGAATCATGAGGATTACCCAACACGAATTTGTCTATCATGCTTTCCGGGAACTGACGTTCTGCTGCATCCACAGCCACGCGGACCGCACTGATATCACCGGAAAATAAGATAATGAACTTACCGGGACATACGGTCTGGGCCTCAATCAGCGTCACATCCGATGTCTTCACGATCAAATCCGCCGCCTGTATACCGGAAGAAACCGTTTTGTATTCTACCATTCCTATTGCTCTATTCATCGCTTTCATCTCCACACTATGCCTTAATGGTTATAAATTGATCCGTAACTGCCGTAACCTTACCGCCGATACTTGCATGCAGGCAGGTACCTAATGCTTCCTTCGGTGGTCTTGCGACGGTCTGTCCTTCCGTTACGGAATCTCCCACCTTGACCTCCGGAACACAAGGAGCGCCGATGTTCTGACGGAGCATCAGTTTCACCTCTTTGAATTCCTTCTCGCATTTTACCAGTGGCGCCGGAACATCAAACTGGTGTAATCCCAGACGGTGAACCAGACGATGCTCGGGGACTCTTCTCTCTTCCCGAAGCGGGCTTGCCACACCTTTTCCTGCTTTGTCCGGAATCTTGATTCCCTTGGCGCGCATCTTGCCTTTGTACTCATCCATCAGTCTTCTGGGGGACAAGTCCTGGTGGCAGGAATACATCTCACACAGGCCGCAGGAGCAGCAGAAGAATGTATTCAGATACGGTTCTACATTGTCCGTCAGGCCGTTTGCGATGGAGCGCATAAATTCATGGGGCTTGATGGACTGTCCCAGCAGATTTCTCGGGCACAGGCTTGTGCACATGGAACACTGGGAACATACGGACATCGCATTGCGGATATCCAGACGGCTCTCACGACGTCTCTTGGCGATCGGAGGGCAGTCAGGAGGCAATATAAGAATTGCTTTTGTAGTCTTGGTCACGATATCGTGGGCGGAACAGATCCGTCCCGTCATAGGACCGCCCATTAAGATGGCGTAGTCCTGTGTTGACACTCCGCCGGCCAGATCGATCAGTTCCTGTACGGTGATGCCTACCGGAACCTCTACGGTCAGGGGATTGTTTACCAGACCGGCTACCGTGACAAACTTGGATGTAACATCTTTGTCACTTGTTACCTTATTATATAGATTCAGCACTGTCTCCACATTGACGACAACGCAGCCTACCAAGATAGGTATTTTACCCTGCGGAACAATCTTGCCTGTGGTCTCATAGATCAGAACCACCTCGTCCCCGGCCGGATAGATATCGGGCAGTATATGTAACCGCAATTTCGGATATCCGCCGATGCGGCTTTGCACTGCCTCGATCGCCGCCGTATAAGACTTCTTAACTGCCAGAATGCCTTCTTCCGCTCCCATGGTGTCCACCAGCATCTGCATACCGGATAGAATCTCTTCTGCATGGGCCATGATCAGCTGCCGGTCAACCTTGATCAACGGTTCGCATTCCGCACAGTTCAGGATTACGGTTTGTGCTTTGTCCGACAATTTCGCGTAGGTCGGGAAGCCTGCCCCGCCTGCTCCTACGACACCGCCTTCATATAGCGCTTCCTTCATCTGTACCAATTCCATGTTATTCACTCCAACCTATTCTACAATAACGATTTTCTGCGGATCATCTACGATACCTACGACGCAGGCATCTACGGGAGAGTTCTCATCCCCACAGCCGACACGCGCCGCACTGCCTCTGGCTACCAACACGATTTCACCGATACCGGCTCCCACATTGTCCACTGCCACTATTCTGGATTCCATCTCAGATGCCATTTTCTCCATGGGATCTATTATGAGGAACTTATTCCCAACCAGATGATCATTTTTTCTGGTACAAATAACCGTACCTACAACCTTACCTATTATCATGTCATCTGCGCCTCCCCGGCACTCTTCCATTTAAAATCTTATTTTATCAGAATACCCATCTGCTTTCCGATGCCCAGTCCGTTTGCCTCATCGGTATCAATATGCATTTCCAGAGTAAAGGTCGGGTGCACCCGGATTAAAACATCTTCAAAAATACCGCCGCGCTCGCTGCCGAAACGTACTTTAACGATCTGTCCGTTTTCCACACCGAACTTTTTAGCGTCGTCCGGAGACATATGGATGTGACGCATGGCTACGATACAGCCTTCATTGAGGTAAACCACGCCTTTGGGTCCCACCAGGGATACCGGTGCGCTTCCCTCGATCTTACCGGACTCCCTGACCGGAGGATTCAATCCTAAGCGGATCGCATCGGTCTTGGAAACTTCCACCTGGGAAGCCTTTCGTTCCGGCCCGAGAATACGGACATTCTCAATGGCGCGCAGCTTTGTTCCCACCAAGGTTACACACTCGTTGGAAGCGAACTGGCCGCCCATCAGATCTTTTTTCTTTGTCAGCTGATAATCCTTGCCAAATAATATATCGATATGTTCCCTGCAAAGATGCACATGTCTTGCGGATACGCCGATGGGAACTTTGTTTTCCTCATTATACACGTCAACATTATGAAGCTGTTTTAATACGTTCTGGGTAATTTCCTGTATTAATTGTTCTTGCATCATTTCCTCCATGCGTGCATTTTTTTTGCACATCTAGGTATGGATGAACATTTTGTTCAGCCGTTCCTCCATGCGTGCGTTGTTTTGCACATCCAGGTATGGATGAACGTTCCGTTCATCCTTTTTAACCCTTCTTAGGGTTTGGTTACAATCCACAGAGAAGAAGGAGCTCTCCTTCTTCTCTGTTTCGTAACAATTGTCTTATAGATTATTTGATCTGGGGAAGAATTTTCTCCACATCCGAATGAGGTCTCGGGATTACATGTACAGCAATCACTTCACCTAATTTTGCAGCGTTGGCGGAACCTGCTTCTACAGCAGCTTTAACAGCGCCTACGTCGCCACGGACCATAACGCTTACCAGTCCGCTACCGATTTTCTCGGTACCAACTAATACTACGTTTGCAGCTTTTAACATTGCATCGGCTGCTTCGATCGATGCAACTAAACCTCTGGTTTCTACCATTCCTAATGCCTGAAGATCCATTCTTTTTTCCTCCTTAATTTCGATTTGTTTTTCTTGTCTCGTCTTAGTCTGTGCCATTTCGTTTCCTCGTGAACCGCCCGGAAATTTCATCTTTGCATTTAATCAAATTTGAATTTGTATTTCCTGCGGCTAGTTTCTACCAGCTTCATTGTTTCTTCATGAGGGTTTGCGATTACCGCGGAAGCAACGACCCGGCCTGTACCGCAGTTCTTAGCCCGTTCTACGGCTTCGGTGACGGCGGATACTTCCCCCTGGACGAAAATGGTCACTAACCGGCCGCCCAGTTTCTTTTCCCATGTAAGAAACTTCACATTCGCCGTTTTCAGCATCTGGTCTAACACGACGATTGCGTCCGTACAATTCGGTAATTCTACCAAACCTAAAGATTTCATACGCATTCCCTGCTTTTATTATTTAATGATCGGTAAAATTTTCTCAACGTCCGTATGAGGTCTCGGGATTACGTGTACAGCTACTAATTCTCCAAGTCTTGCAGCAGCTTCTCCACCAACTTCTGTTGCAGCTTTTACCGCGCCTACATCTCCGCGAACCATAACGGTTACCAGTCCGCTTCCGATTTTCTCAGTTCCGATCAGAGTAACGTCAGCAGCCTTTACCATTGCGTCAGATGCCTCAATCGCTGCTACTAAACCTCTGGTTTCTACCATTCCTAATGCTTCCTGTGTCATAATTAAAAATCCTCCTTAAGGGCGTTTGCTTTTCATTTACTATACATTCTATTTCAACATCATATCTTATATTGCACTGATTTTCAACATCTTCTCCGTATTCTCATCCGGAGCCGGAATAATATATTCGGTAACTACCCCGGTGATGCTGCTGGCTGCTGCTTTGGCCGCCTCCATGGCAGCTCTCACATCTGCAACCGGACCGCGGATTTTCAGGCACATGATCAGCGGTACGGGTAGTGCGTCTGCATTGGCCGGTTTGTTCTTATCCAGTGATTCAATCGAGACATTGCCCGCCTTTGCCGCTGCATCTGCCGCTACAAAAGCCGCTACACAGCCAAATACTTCTAACAATCCAACTGCCTGACCTGCCATTGCTCATTCCACCTTTATTCGTTGATGATGGCGATCTTAAGTCCTTCCATCCTCAGGTTCGTGTGATGCGCCTCATTGATCTGATCCAACGGGAACTTGTGGGTGATCAATTTGTTGATCGGAAGGCCAATCTGTTTCGCGCTCTTTAAGAAATCAAAGGTGGTCGCGTAATCTCTCAGGGTGTATACCCAGGAACCAACCGTCGTAATCTCTTTGGAGCAGATATCAAAGTGAGGATTGATGGTTGCGTCTCCGCCGTTGATGAAGAAGCCAAGCTCACAGAGTCCGCCGCCGTTGCGGATGAATTTGTAGATGTTCGCATGAGCAACCGGAGATCCGGTACACTGGAATGCGAAATCTGCCAGGTATCCGCCGAAAGCATCCTTCACAGCCTCGGTCAGCTCTTCAATTCCCTTGTGATCCTTGAAGTTGACACTTGCGGAAGCTCCCAGTTCTTTTGCGAAGTCCAGACGTTTCTGTTCCCCGTCGATAGCTACGATATTCTGGATTCCCATCGTCTTTAAGATCGCGATGCAGATCAGACCGATAGGTCCGCAGCCCTGTACGGCTACTCTGCTGTTGAATCTTAAGATGCCTGTGGTTTTCGCACGCTCTACTGCGTGAATCAAAACAGCGCAGGGCTCGATCAGAATTCTGGAATCCAGATCCAGATCGCTTACATTGAAGATACTGGACCCGCCTCTGACTACCAGGTAGTCGGCAAACCATCCGTTCAGATGGATATCGTCATCGGGAAGCAAGCCATATACATCGGC
Organism: Diplocloster agilis; assembly: GCF_019042275.1. GTDB lineage: Bacteria > Bacillota > Clostridia > Lachnospirales > Lachnospiraceae > Diplocloster > Diplocloster agilis. The sequence continues at coordinate 161,829 of NZ_JAHQCW010000005.1, read as the reverse complement.
TCCGCCCACATTCTGTTTGTTCAGGTCGAACATGGTGATGTCCGGGTTGTCTTTGAAGATCATACAGGTAACAACCTTGTCACCCAATGCCAGAGGTTTTCCGGCGCTGTCCACTTTCACATTTTTACCCATCTTCACGATCTCGCCGGTACCCTCGTGTCCTAAGACAACCGGGATCAAACCGAAGGGATCTCTCTTGAATTCATGGGCGTCGGTACCGCATACGCCGCAGCCTTCCACTTTGACCAGGATATCGTCGTCGCCCAGTTCCGGGATCGGATATTCCTTGATGTCGTAGTGTTCGAGGCCGGTCAGCATCGCTACTCTGGATGTTTTCGGTATAGCGCCAGCAGGTGCTGCACTCTTTGCGGGAGCGGCTGCCTGGCTGCCGGTGCTTCCTTTCATCTCAGATAATACCTGTTTTACGATTTCTTCTATATTTACCTGTTCCATATCTGTCTTTCTGCCTCCTATCGTATGCACAATGCATCGCACATAACACAGCGTCTCATTTTGGTAAAGGTCTTGGCGGATGTCAATCCCTCACCGGTTCTGCTGGCGATCGTGAAGGTCGGATATCCTTCTCCCCCGAAGCCTAAGGCCGCGTAGGAAGGGCCGTTCTTTACGAAGATCGCGGTGTCGATCGCTTTACCGTATTTGGTCAGGTTCACGACACTGGTGGAATGCATATGCGCGGAATGACGGTTGCCGTGCTCCAGTTCCACTGAGGTGGCGATTCCTTCGTCCACGTTCTTGACACGAACGATTCCAAGGATCGGCATCATCAGTTCTTCCCAGATCAGCGGATTGGTCTTTTCCCCTTCGAAGATGATGCAGCGGATCTCATCGCCCACCGTAACACCGATCTTCTCCAGCAGTACCTTCGCGCTTCGGCCAACACATTTTCTGTTCAGAATCCTTCTTCCGTTTTTCTCTATGAATACGGTTTCGATTAACTTCTGTACTTCTTCCGGACTTGCTTTGTAGCATCCGGCCTGCTCCATATGGTAAATCAGTTCGTCCGCGATCAGATCCACGGCCACTACTTCTTTCTCCGCGATACAGGGCAGATTGTTATCAAAGGTACATCCGTTTACGATATCTTCGGCTGCTTTCTGCACATTAGCAGTTTCATCTACCAGAACCGGAGGGTTTCCGGCTCCCGCTCCCAAAGCTCTCTTTCCGGAGGAAAGAACGGTGGTTACCACGCCGGGACCGCCGGTGGCTACCAGAAGCTGAATGTCTTTGTGTTTGAAGATCACCTGGCTTACTTCCATCGAAGGCTCGTAAACCGCCGTAGCCAGATTCTCAGGTCCGCCGACTTCCACGCTGGCTCTGTTCACCATATCGATGGCCAGGTTGGAGACCTTCTTTGCTGCCGGGTGGGGTGCGAATACAACCGCGTTTCCGGCTGCCAGCATTCCGATGGAATTACAGATAACGGTTTCTGTCGGGTTCGTGGAGGGGGTAACCGCTCCGATGACTCCCCAGGGACCCTGCTCGATCAGAGTCAGGCCTCTGTCTCCGGACCATGCGACCGTACTCAGGTCTTCGGTTCCCGGTGTTTTCTCCGCTACCAGCTGGTGTTTCAATATTTTATGTCCCACATTACCCATACCGGTCTCTTCTACGCCCAATTCTGCAAATAGCTTCGCGTTCTCAAGCGTTTTCTTACGGATATTGGCAATGATCTTTTCCCGAAACTCTAAAGGCATCGGCTGAATTTCTTTCTGTGCTTTCTTCGCCGCTGCGATAGCATCTTCTACGTTCTCGAAGATACCCATGAGCTGTTTGGGCTGTGTGTTATGTACCGGCGCCGGATTTACAGTTTCTGCTGCTCCGGACATGTTGCGCAGTACGCCGCGTACAATATTTTGAATCTCCTGTTCACTTACAGCCACGGGAACACCTCCTTTATTTTTTATTTATACATCTTTTATCTCATCTGCTCGAGGATTTTTTTGGTTACTTCTGCAACGATCTTTTCCACATCCGCGGCATCCTCTTTCTTATCTGCGCCGCAGCTGCATGCGCCATGGCATCCGCCGTCACATTTGCCGCCTAATTCCGCACACAGGTTCGCGGGATGTTTTCCGGGCAGACCCATTTTTCTTCTGATCTCGTACAGTTTCGCGATCTGATCTTTATCGAATTCCTTCGGTCCGCCAAGCATTCTGGACTTGTACAATAATTCCGCATAGAATTCTACGGATTCCATCTTTAAATATGCGCTTAACAGATCTCCTGCATAGCTCAGTGCGCCGTGGTTCTCAAGTAATACTGCATCATAGTAAGGCAGGTATTTTTCAACAGCATCCGGGATCTCATCGGTAGAAGGGGTGCCGTACTCAGCGATCGGTACGCAGCCAAGAGCGATAACAGCTTCCGGCATGATCGGCTGGGTCAAAGGAATACCGGCGATAGCGAAGGAAGTTGCGAAAGTAGGATGAGCATGTACTACGGAACCTACGTCAGGTCTTAATTTGTACACTCTCATATGCATCTTGATTTCAGAAGAAGGACGGAAGTTTCCGTTTGCCTGCAGGCAGTTACCGTTTTCGTCTACTTTACAGATATACTCAGGGGTCATGAAACCTTTGGATACACCGGTAGGGGTACACAGGAACTCATGATCATTCAGCTTTACGGAAATATTACCGTCGTTTGCCGCAACCATGTTCCGGTTGTAGATTCTCTTACCGATATCACAGATTTGTTTTTTAATTTCATACTCGTTAGCCATGAAATAAATCCTCCTTAATATGTTTGTTTGTGTTGTTTTGTTTTGACTTTAAGCTTATTCTACCACTTGTTTATTCAAAATCAACACATTTATAAAGAATTTTCGGGTTTTTCGTATGAAAATATTGGCATTGTGTCATACTCTAAGCGAGGTGACTTACATGGACTCTCTATGGATTAAAAATTCCGGGAAATATAAAAAAGATTTTCCCGTTCTGGATCAGGATCTGGATACGGAAGCGGTAGTCATCGGCGCCGGTATGGCCGGGATCTTAACCGCCTATCACCTGATGAAACAGGGCGTCAAGGTAGCGGTGCTGGAAGGGAACACCGTCGGCAGCGGTATCACTTCCCACACAACTGCCAAGATCACCGCATGCCACGGTTTGATCTACGACCGGCTGCTACGACAAATTGGAAAAAAATCGGCCGGCAGTTATGCGATTGCAAATCAAAAAGCGGTCTTTGCCTACCGGGATCTGATCGAAACCGAACAGATAGACTGCGGATTTGAGATACTGCCCTGCTATCTCTATGCAACCGGGGATACCACTGCCCTTGAGGCGGAATATAAAGCTGCCGCGTCTTTTGGTCTCCCCGTGTCTATGGTAACCGGAACGGAACTGCCCTTTCCCGTAACCGGGGCAGTCCGATATGAGGACCAGGCGCAGTTTCATCCGCTTAAGTTTCTATGGCAACTGGCAGCACACCTGAACATCTATGAACATACTATGGCCGTAAAGGTCAAAAAAAATACGGTATATACGCAGGCAGGATATCAGGTACATGCCAGGCATATCATCATCACTACACACTATCCTTTTATCAATATGCCCGGACTTTATTTTACCAGGATGCACCAGGAGCGTTCCTACACGCTGGCCTTATCCGGCGTGCCCGCCTTATCGGGAATGTACGTGAACGCCTCCAAAGATGGCTGCACGTTCCGTTCTTACGGAGATTATCTGATCATCGGCGGCGGGAACCACCGCACGGGAGAAAATATTCAGGGCGGCTTCTACGACAGGCTGCGTGCAAAAGCAAGGCAGCTCTATCCGAACGCCAGGGAGGAATATCACTGGTCTGCTCAGGATTGCGTTACTCTGGACGGCCTGCCTTATATAGGAAGATATTCTCTGTTCACCCCCAATCTTTATCTGGCCACAGGCTTTCAGGAATGGGGAATGACTACTTCCATGGTCGCGGCCAAGCTTCTGACGGATATCCTGACCGGGCAGCCGAATGCCTGCCAGGACGTGTTTTTGCCGAAGCGCTTTGATGAACTCTCTGAGTTTGGGAATTATGCCAATGAGATCGGACATGCGGTACGCAGCCTGATCGGGCGAAAAGCCCGAAAGAACGCAGTTAAGATCGAAGATCTGAAAAATGGACAGGGGGGTGTGGTGGAAAAGGACGGCGAACTGCTGGGAGCCTACCGGGATGAGAACGGCAATGTATCGCTGGTCCATCTGCGATGTCCGCATCTTGGCTGCACCCTCAGCTGGAATCCCGATGAAAAGTCCTGGGATTGCCCATGTCACGGAACCCGGCTCGATTACAAGGGAAATATTATCAGCAATCCTGCGATTGAAGATTCACACCATACAGAAAAACACAATTCGTGAAAGTTCCATTATTATTCTATAGGGTATTTTATCATGCTCTATAGAATATTTTTTAATTACCTTTTTTTGTTACACTATATATGATGACAGGAACAAGTAAGGAGCGATCACGTGGAGATAAACAAAGATTTTAACCTATTAGTCGGACTCCGGATCCGGGAAGTCCGGGAAGCTCTTCAAATGTCAAGAGAACAGTTCTGTGAAATATGTGATATTTCCGAAAGTTTTCTGGCTGCGGTGGAGAGCGGTAAAAAAAGCATCACTTCAAAAACTATTTTTAAAATATGTTCCGGATGCAATATATCCGCCGATTACTTAATCTTTGGCAACCACGCCGGATATCAAAATGACATGATACTTGAATTATTGAATTCTCTTGACGACGCATCCCGGGAATCAGCGATACGCATATTGACAGAGTTTATCAATGCAATAAGGATGAAATCATCCTAGCAATTCCTGAATTTTGTCCCTATGATATCATAAACAAAAGATCCCGGATAAAATAAATTCTTTCTTATTATATACGGTTATTCATGCGCCGCTTTTTCAGACTCAGATACACATATTCGGATTCTTTTATCTTCCTGGTTTTCCAACATGTTTTCAAAATTCTCTTCCGTAAATTTTCTGACGGTCTTACACCGGTTTCTGCTCACCGGGATTCTCTTTGCACTATCCATCTCGATATAAGAGTTCTGCACTTCTTTTAATTTTTCCATATTGACAATCCAGCTCTGATGACAACGCAGAAAATACCAGGGGAGACGTTCCATCATCTCATCCAATTTTCCGTAACACTTCCAGATATTCTTCTGTCCATAAACAGTGACCGTATGTCTGCAGCTGCCAATACTCCATATCTCCTCACACGGGATGAGTTCCATTCCGGACTGATTTTTAACCAGCAGGACTTCCCTGTCCCTTTCCTTCTTTTCGTTCATCAAATGATCCACCGCCGCCGTCATTTTCACCGGCTGCAACGGCAGTTTCAGGCAGGCTGCGGTATTCACCTGAAAGACTTTCGCCAGTTCACAATAAGAATCCATGAGAAAAATAAACGGAATCCTCCCATATGCCTCCTGAATCTTTTTCGCTGTACCGATACAAGCATCCATATCAACGGCTATATTCAAAACCGCAATATCCGGCGGCCATTGCAAGAGAAGTCCTTCCCGGAAGGACTCCAGATCCGTGAATCCCCTGGCTGCAACCCGGTATCCATACCGCAATCTCAAAGTGCATAGAATCCGGTTTACCACATCGGTTCGTTGATCGTAAACTGCAATTTTAACCATAATCTCTCCACATTACCAGAACCTTTTCTTCTTCACCATTTTTAATGAAATTATATACCCATATTTTAGGGTTGTCAACTCTATGGAATATATTACTATACTCTATGGGATGTCATTTTATTCTTGTCTCACATCGGGCGGTCTATTATAAAATGGAGATATTTTCCCCGTTGATTTGACAAGCATCAACAAGTGAATTAAACTAGAGGATAGATTATAAAATAGCAGCGCAGCTAACCTATAAAACCGGAATGTTATAGCGGAACCGCACGAAAGACGAGGTACATTATGGCATCTATACCGTATCCCCGGAAATACAAATTAAAAATCCAGGTTTTTAACGAACAGCCCGACTTCGGGCCGGGAGTAGCCACCATACTTTCCCTGGTAAAAGAAACCCATTCCCTGCGCCAGGCCTGCGCATCCATTAATATGTCCTACAGCAAAGGCTGGAAAATAATCGGCCGCGCGGAGCAGGATCTGGGATTTTCACTCCTGGAAGGTACCATTGGCGGCAGCCAGGGCGGAGGGTCTCATCTGACGCCTGAAGCCGAAGAAATGCTGGAACGCTACAATGCTTTTATGGCCGAAGCCCAGAGCAGCGTCGACGCGCTGTTTCACAAATATTTTTCTTAATTTTAAAAAACACGAAGAGGGCTTACCGTCTCAGCAACGCAAAGACGAAAGCCCTCTTCGTATTCAGACTGTTTTTTCACAGCCTCTTTTGATAATCCAAACGCTTACAGGTTGGGCCGGATGATCTTCGGCCGGTAACCGTTCTTCTCCAGGGCCTTGACGATCTGGTTCTTGTGATCGGTGCCGAAGGCCTCCATGGTTATCTTTAATTCCACCGCCGCGTTCCGGTTCACAGCCACGAACTGGTTGTGATCCAGCTTGATAACGTTGCCCTGCTCTTTGGCGATAATGCCGGCCACCTGGACCAGCTCGCCGGGCTTGTCGGGCAGGAGTACCGATACGGTGAAGATCCGGTCTCTCTGGATCAGGCCGTGCTGCACCACAGAGGCCATGGTGATTACGTCCATATTGCCGCCGCTTAGGATGGATACGACTTTTTTATTTTTGGAAGGCAGATGTTTTAAGGCGGCCACAGTCAGCAGGCCGGAATTCTCCACGATCATCTTGTGGTTTTCTACCATATCCAGGAAGGATACGACCAGTTCGTCGTCCTCCACGGTGATAATGTCATCCAGATTCTGCTGGATAAAGGGAAAAATGTTGCTGCCGGGGGTTTTGACCGCGGTGCCGTCCGCGATGGTGTTCACGGCGGGGAGGCTGACCACTTTGCCCGCTTTGATGGATTCCTGCAGACAGTTGGCTCCGGCAGGCTCCACGCCGATCACCTGGATCTTCGGATTCAGGAGCTTGGCCAGTGTGGATACCCCGGTTGCAAGGCCGCCGCCGCCGATAGGTACCAGAATATAATCCACCAGCGGAAGTTCTTTGACGATCTCCATCGCGATGGTTCCCTGACCGGTCGCCACTGCCAGATCGTCGAAGGGATGGATAAAGGTATAGCCGTATTCTTCCGCCAGCTCGTAGGCCTTGGCGCATGCCTCATCATAGACGTCTCCCGCCAGCACCACTTCAGCCCCGTAGCTCTTCGTACGGTTCACCTTCATAAGTGGCGTGGTAGTAGGCATCACGATGACCGCCTTACAGCCGAACTCTTTTGCCGCATACGCAACACCCTGGGCGTGATTGCCTGCGGAAGCGGTAATCAGCCCCTTGCTTCTTTCCTCTTCCGTAAGCGTGCTGATCTTGTAATAGGCGCCGCGGATCTTATAGGCTCCTGTCACCTGCATATTTTCCGGTTTAAAATAAACCCGGTTCCCGGTTCTGGCGCTGAAATAGTCGCTGTATACCAATTCCGTGGCGGTTGTAACCTTCTTGACGACCTCTGATGCTTCCTCAAAACTTTCTAATGTTAACATAGCTTATCCTTCCTGCGTTTCCACATGGAATAACGCGTTTACAAATTCATCCGGGTTAAATTTCTGTAAATCGTCGATGCTCTCTCCAACGCCGATGTATTTCACCGGTATTCCCAGCTCAGACTGGATCGCCACCGCGATTCCGCCTTTCGCCGTTCCGTCCAATTTCGTCAGAATAATACCGGTAATATTTGCCACGTCCTTAAACTGACGTGCCTGGGAGAGAGCGTTTTGCCCTGTGGTACCATCCAGCACGACCAATGTCTCCCGGTAGGCGTCCGGGAATTCCTTGTCTATGATCCGGTCGATCTTGCGCAGCTCTTCCATGAGATTCTTCTTATTGTGCAGGCGGCCCGCCGTATCACACAGCAGCACGTCCGCGTTACGGGCCTTGGCCGCAGCGATGGCGTCATACACAACCGCTGCGGGGTCCGCCCCTTCCCCGGCGCTTACGATATCCACTCCGGCCCGGAAAGCCCACTCTTTTAACTGCTCTCCCGCCGCGGCCCGGAAGGTGTCCGCCGCCGCCAGTACGACTTTCTTCCCCTGATCCTTTAATTTGCCGGCCAGTTTACCGACAGAGGTGGTTTTCCCCACGCCGTTGACTCCGATGACCAGCACCACGGATCTGCGGTTTTCAAACTCGTAGGCGGTGTCCCCCACGTCCATCTGCTCTTTAATACTGTTGATCAGCAGCTGTTTGCACTCGGCCGGCTCCTTGATCTTAAGTTCCTTCACCTTCTCCTTCAGGTTTTCAATGATGGAGGTGGTCGCGTTGATCCCCAGATCCCCCATTACGAGAATCTCCTCTATTTCCTCATAGAAGTCCTCGTCAATCGCCGAAAATCCACTGAAAATATTATCAATTCCCGCTACAATATTATCTCTGGTCTTGGAAAGTCCATTTACCAGACGCTTAAAAAATCCTTTTTTTTCTTCTGCCATATCATTCTCCCTCCTGTAACCGCCGGTACTTCTTCTATTTGTCCAGGTTTCCTTCGATCAAATCTACGGAAACCAGAGTGGATACTCCCTTTTCCTGCATCGTGATCCCGTACAGCCGGTCGGCGGCCGCCATAGTACCACGCCTATGTGTAATAATAATAAATTGCGTGTTCTTTGTCAACTTGTGCAGATAATGGGCAAACCTGCCGACGTTGGAATCATCCAGCGCAGCCTCGATCTCATCCAGCAGACAGAACGGCGAAGGTTTCAGATTCTGGATCGCGAACAAAAGGGCGATGGCAGTTAACGCCTTTTCCCCTCCGGAGAGCAGAACCATGCTCTGAAGCTTTTTCCCGGGCGGCTGCGCGATAATGCGTATTCCGGCCTCCAGAATATCCTCATCCTCCGTCAGCGCCAGCGACGCCTTGCCGCCTCCGAACAGTTCCTTAAAAGCTTTGTCGAATTCCAGCCGGATCTGTTCAAATTTCTCCGTAAACTGCCTGCGCATTCCCTCGTCCAGCTCGGCGATGATCCCCATCAGGGATTCCTCCGCTTTCACCAGATCATCGTGCTGGGTTTTCAGGAACTCATAGCGCTCCGACAGATTTTTAAAATCTTCGATGGCGTTTACATTGACATCCCCAAGCTTACGGATCTCTTCCTTTAACCGGTTAATACCCCGCTTAATCTCCGCGGCCGACTTAAGCTCCTCATCGCGCATGGGCGCCGCCATGCCGTAGGTCAGCTCGTATTCCTGCCACATGTAGTCCGATTGCTGAAGGGATAAATCCTCCAGCTTCTCTTTCTGGCTGCCAAGTCTGTATGTTTCCTTATCTAACAGGCTGATCTGCTCACTTAGTTCCTCCCGCTTCACAAACAATGCTTTGTGCTGCTCATTCTGCTGTTCTTTTTCCCGGGTCAGCTCTTCGATTTTCTTATCGTATTCGTTAAAGGAGCCTTCCGTCTGTATGATCTTCTGCTGCAACTGCCGGATCTGCTCTTCCTTTTCCCGGATTCCGTCCGCTGTCTCGCCCACACTTTGTGAGAGCTCGGTTTTCTCACCCAGCAGTTTTTTCATTTCCGCGTCGATACGGCTCATATTCTGGGTGATAAATTCATCCTTCTGCTTTAAACTTACGTACTCCAGGCGAACCGCTTCCGCTTTCCTGCTGCGCTCTGCCTCCTGCTCACGGAATGCCTCCAGACGGGCCTGGCCGGCCAGAGTCTGGGCCTCCAGCTCTTTTTCCCTGGCTTCGGATTCCGCGATCTCTTTCTGGATTTCCAATTTATTTTTCTGGATTTCCTGCAATTGTACTTCGATCTGCTCACCCTCGGATTTGAGAGACAGGTATTTATTCTGGAGTTCTTCCTTTCTGGTCTCCGCCTGGCTCTTATTCAGTCCCGCCGTATTGCGCAGGATATACTGTTCCTGGATCTGCCCTTTGATCTCATCGATCTGCGCATACAAAGAGGTCCGGATCTTTTTTGCCTCTTCGATCTCCCGGCCTGCATTCTCCAGATCCGCTTTTAACAGCTTGACGTTGGCCTCCAGCTCCTCGATCTCCCGGCGTCTTCCCAACAGATTACTGCTGTTTTTAAAAGCGCCTCCGGTCATGGAGCCTCCCGGGCTTAAGGACTCTCCTTCCACGGTGACGATCCGCAGGGAATAGTGGTATTTTCTGGCCAGCGCGATCGCATGGTCGATATGGTCCGTGACAATGGTACGGCCCAGCAGGTATCCCGCCAGTTCCCGGTATCTGTCCTGCGTATGGACCAGATCGCTGGCCAGTCCGATTACCCCCGGCTCCTGCAGCGCTCTCTCGTTCTGGAACTGCTCCCGCCGCTTTATGCTGGTCAGCGGCAGGAAGGTGGCCCTTCCGTATTTATTCTGTTTCAGGTATTCGATCATCCGCTTAGCGGTCTCTTCATCATCGGTTACGATGTTTTGGATGCTGCCGCCCAACGCGGTCTCGATGGCCGTCTCATAGGTTTTCTCCACTTTGATCAGATCAGCCACAACGCCGCGGATTCCCTTTTCCTTGTCTTTTTGCTCCATGACACGGCGGATACTGTTGCCGTACCCGTCATAGCGCTCCGTAAGGTTGCGTAACGCTTCCAGCCTGGACATTTCCCGGTGATAGGCGCTCTGCCCAACAACCTGCCGCTCGTTCTGCCTGGTCAACTGCTCCTGGAGCTGTTCGATCTGTTCTTCCGCTTCCTGGCGCCTTGCGTTTAACTGTTCGATCACACCGGTGACCTGATTAAGCTCCTCCTGGTAACTATGTATCAGACTGTCCTGCTCCGTGTTATGGCTCCGGTTGCGCAGTAATCTCTGGTTTAACTCAGCTCTTCGGATCTGAATCTGCTCCGTCATGGTATCATACCGCTGCAGTTTCCCCTTCGTGGAGGCCCGCTGATTCAAAAGCTCAATTACTTCGCTTTTGCCCGCTTCGATCAATGCCGTCAGCCGGGCGATCTGCTCCTGGACTTCCAAAAGAGCCGCCTCCGCTTCCGTGCGCACCCGTCCGGCCTCCTGCAGCTGCTCGTCCATCCGGCTCTTGTCCCCGGCGAATTCAGACCGGGAGGCTTCCCGCTCCCCGATCTCCTTCTCTATGGCTCCTATCCGGTTTTGCAGATGCTCGTCATTCATCCGGTCCGTGTTGATCTGCTCTTTCAAAACGCCGATCTGCCCCTCCATCTGCTGTTTTTCCAGATGGGCCGTTCCGGCCTGTTCTTTTAAGGTCTCGACCTCACCGGCGATCTGCTCGATCTTGGTTTCGATCCTCTCATACTCCTGTTTGCTGCCCTCATACCGGCTTCTGGACTGTTCCAGATTCGTCTGGGCGTTCTTCAGATTCTCTTCTATTTTTGAAAGCTCCCCCCGGATCCGCTCAGATTCCATCAGGAACATATTCACATCGTATATTTTTAACTCTTCTTTTTTCTTCAGATAGGCCCTGGCGGTCTCGGACTGTTTCTCCAACGGCCCCAGCTGCTTCTCAAGCTCAGACAGAATGTCGTTTACGCGGACCAGATTCTGTTTCTCATCCTCCAGCTTCTTCTGGGCCGTAGCCTTTCTCCTTTTGAATTTGACGATCCCCGCGGCCTCATCGAACAGCTCCCGCCTCTCCTCCGGCTTTCCGCTCAAAATCCGGTCGATCTGGCCCTGCCCGATGATCGAGTACCCCTCTTTTCCGATACCGGTATCATAGAACAGCTCATAGACGTCTTTCAGGCGGCAGCCGGAACCGTTAATCAGGTATTCGCTCTCCCCCGAACGGTACACCCGTCTGGTAACCGTCACTTCCTCATACTCGATGGGCAGCTGATGATCGGCGTTGTCCAGTGTAATCGCCACGGAGGCGAACCCCAGCGGCTTACGGTTCTCAGTCCCTGCAAAAATAACATCCTGCATATTGGAGCCCCGCAGCTGCTTCGCCCGCTGTTCACCCAGAACCCAGCGGACCGCGTCGGCCACGTTGCTCTTACCGCTTCCGTTAGGCCCCACGATACCGGTGATGCCGTTGTGGAATTCAAACACGGTTTTATGGACAAAGGACTTAAACCCCTGTACTTCAATACTCTTTAAATACATAAGTCACCTACTTATTTCCCTTTAGTTTTACGATTGCCAGATAAGCTGCTTCCTGTTCGGCGGCTTTTTTCGTGCGGCCCGATCCCTCGCTGATCACCTCATCGCCGATCTTTGCCCGCACTACAAACTTCTTATTATGATCCGGCCCCTCTTCCGCGACCAGATCATAGGAGAGACTCTGGGTATAATTGCTCTGTACAATCTCCTGCAGGATAGTCTTGCTATCAAAAAAGAGCTGTTTATGTTCGATATCCGTCAAAATAAAACGATGGATAAACTCTTTCGCATTAGCAAAACCACCATCCAGATATATCGCCCCGATCAGCGCTTCCATAGCGTCGGAAACGATGGAGCTTCTCTCCCGTCCGCCGGTCATATCTTCCCCTTTGCCCAACAGCAGATACTTCCCCAGCTCGATCTCCCTGGTGCAAAAAGCCAGCGTCTGCTCACAGACGATACTGGCGCGCATCTTCGTCAGATCCCCTTCCGGCAGCGTATCATACTTCCGATACAAAAATTCACTGGTAATAATCTCCAAAACCGCGTCACCCAAAAACTCCAGCCGTTCATTATTCGTCAAACGGTTTAAGCGGTGCTCATTAGAATACGAGCTATGGGTCATAGCCTGCCGCAGCAGCGCAGCATCCTGAAAACAATAACCGATCCTATCTTCCAATTCCTTAAAATCTTCCTGATTCATAGTTACCTCCTTTTTAGCGTTTTGATTATATGTGAATATGGGGGCCGGGCTGAGAGGGGGCGGACGGCCTTGGGGGCGCGGACGGGAAACCTGCCGGGGACGAATCGCTTCGGCCGGACCTAAGAACGGCTAGCTCCGATGGAGGGAGAACCTCTTATTGGCAGGGCCGGGAACAAACTCGCCAAAAAGCGGCTCGGACAGTGTTCCGGGCCTTGCGAGGTTCTCCCTCCATCTGCGCAACCCGCTCTAAGGCCCGGCCTCAAGCGATTCGTCCCCGGCAGGTTTCCCGTCCGCGCCCCCAAGGCCGTCCGCCCCCTCTCAGCCCTGCTTTATCACAAGCTGATTTACATGTTCCGGCTGTAATTGTTGGTTCTGGCTGTGGTTGGAATGCCATTTACCTTTTACACGTGGATCAGGCATTACCAGAGTAGGGGCGGGCTGGGGCAATGGCGGGCCCTGGATGAAAGGGGCGCAAGGGCACGGGAGCGGATTTGACGGAATACGGCTCAGGCTGTGCCACGGGGTGGTTCTTCGCCGGTTTTGGGTATGCCCGCTGCTTGCGGCAGGGTTTTGGACAGCGGGCGGTATCCGGGTATGCTCCCGGCGGCCGGGTTCTTTTGTGTCTTGCCGGGAGTGCATAGGGCGGCTGTGTCTCCGCTTAGTGAAATTGGAAAGACGGGTTCAGGATGCACGGCGGACTTCACGTCCGACGGGCAAGAGCCTCTGAACCGGGAACACATCATGTGTTCCCGGTGAATAGGCTCGGTTCCTGAACCCGTCTTTTCGATTCCACTTAGCGGAGACCAGCGCAAGCCCTCCGCGCTCCCGGCAAGACACAAAAGAACCCGGCCGCCGGGAGCATGCCCGGATACCGCCCGCTGTCCAAAACCCTGCCGCAAGCAGCGGGCATACCCGAAACCGGCGAAGAAGCGCCGTGGCACTGCCTGAGCCGTATTCCGGCGAATCCGCTCCCGTGCCCTTGCGCCCCCTTCATCCAGGGCCCGCCATTGCCTCAGCCCGCCCCGGCCCTAAGTAAGAATCTAATTCAGCGCGTTCTTAATCTGCTCGACCGCATCGCCAACTGTAACGATCTTTTCCGCATCCTCGCTGGCGATTTCGATGTCGAATTCCTCTTCGATACCCATGATGATCTGGAAAACATCCAGGGAATCTGCACCCAAATCATCTACGAATGTGGTATCTAGTGTGATCTCATCTGTATCCACATTTAATACTTCCGCGATAATATGCTGTAATTTTTCAAATTCCATTGTTGTTACTCCTCCTTATTTTCCCTCAACACGATTTTTTCTTTGATTTTTTCGTTGATTTTCTGTTCTTTAAATACGACACACTGGATGATAGAATTCGTTACTTCTTTTGCCTTGGAGCTGCCGTGTGTCTTGACAACCAGGCCGTTTAATCCAAGCAGCGGCGCGCCGCCGTATTCTGAAGCGTCAAAAGATTTCAATACCTTTTTTAGGGAAGGCTTCACCAGGAGAGCACCGATCTTGCCTCTTAATGAGGACAGCATGGCGCCTTTGATCTTGCTGATCAGCGTGGCTCCCACCCCTTCGTAGAGCTTCAGTATCACATTCCCGACAAAAGCCTCGCAGACGATGACGTCCGCGCCTCCGTGGGGAATTTCTCTTGCCTCGATGCTTCCGATAAAGTTAATATCATCGCATTCTTTCAGCAACGGAAATGTCTCTTTTACCAGCGCATTTCCTTTTTCCTCTTCCGCGCCAATGTTGACGATCGCAACCCGGGGGTTCTGAATGCCCATCACATGTTCCATGTATACCGAGCCCATTTTGGCAAACTGCACCAGATGGGACGCTCTGGCGTCCACATTGGCACCGCAGTCGACTAACAGGGATACCCCGTTCTCTGTGGGGATCAACGGCGCCAGAGGCGGGCGTTCCACTCCTTTGATTCTACCCACAAGCAGCTGTCCGCCCACCAAAACGGCGCCGGAACTGCCTGCCGATACAAAGGCATCCGCCTCCCCCTTTTTCACCAGATTCATGCCAACGACGATAGAGGAATCCTTTTTCTTACGAATGGCCATAACCGGCGGTTCCGCCGTATCGATGACCTCTGACGCAGGAACGACCACTACCTGCTCTTTCTCATACGTATATTGTGCAAGCTGGCCATTCACTACCTCTTCCTGCCCTACCAGTAACACCTGTATATCTTTCCTGGTATTGACAGCATCCACAGCGCCTTTGACGATCTCGTCCGGCGCATTGTCACCACCCATGGCATCTACTGCCACCTTGATGAATTCCTGCATTTGTCTTCCTCCTTGCATATCTATTGTAAAATATACTATATCTGTTTCTATAAATCAATATGTAATTTGCCAATCCTAAGGATACTCCGGCTTTCGCTCTGAGGGAGATGGATCGAAGATGGATTTGAATAGTTGCCGTCGGGTACTATTGCAAAATTCTTCCCGTAAGTATATAATTTTTTCTAACAACTATATTGGCCGATACATTCGTTCTTATACTAAGGAGGATTACGATGGAGAATGAAAAAAAGATGCCCCAGTGTCCGGTGGAAATGACACTGCAATTGATCGGTGATAAGTGGAAGGTTCTGATTATCCGCGACCTGATGGAGGGTACGAAACGGTTCAATGAGCTGATGCGCTCTGTAACAGGGATCTCCCAGAAAGTTCTGACCAGTCATCTGCGGGCTATGGAAAAGGCGGGGCTTGTGAATCGAAAGGTTTTTGCGGAGGTACCGCCCAGGGTGGAATACTCCCTGACGGAAACCGGGCTTAGCTTAAAACCGATTCTGGATTCCATGGTGGCCTGGGGAATGCATTATAAAGAAACGCTGGAAAGTTAGGCGGAACTGTAGATAAGAAAACGCTTAATATGAAATAAATGGTTATAAAAATAGAAAAATCAAGTATTCAATTTTCATTGAACGCTTGATTTTTCCAGTTTTTTTAATTAATCCTGAGCAATGATCTCTTTCTTGTTGTAAGAACCACAGCTTTTGCATACTCTGTGAGGCATCATCAGTTCTCCACATCTGCTGCATTTTACCAGATTGGGAGCGCTCATTTTCCAGTTAGCTCTTCTTTTATCTCTTCTAGCTTTGGAAGATTTATTCTTCGGACAGATTGACATAGGTTACACCTCCTCATCATCGCGATTCTATCGTGAATTATTGAAAATATCAAGTATTTTGGCCATCCTGGGATCCAACTCCGTCATGTCGCAATCACAGGCGCCTTCGTTTAAATTCTTTCCGCATTTGCGGCAGATTCCCCTGCAATCCTCCCTGCACAGAACCTTCATCGGCCAGTTCAGAATGATCTCGTTGAAAATCATGAGATCCACATCCAACTGAAATCCATCCAGAAAACTGCATTCATCCAATTCCCTGCGGCGGGTTTCTCCTTCCACCTGCAGATCAAATCCTCTGCTGATGTTCAGATGAAATACCTTACCCACATCCGCCAGACAACGGTCACATGGAATACGAACCGTTACCTTTGCCTCTGCTTCAATCAGAACTTCCTTCTTGCCGACGTGGGTCACCGTCAGCGAGACAGGGGTCTTCGCAACAATCGGAAATTCCTCCTGCTGATACGTAATTGCGTTCAGCTCTAACGGGATTTCTCTCTGAATGACTTTATTTTCACCGGATAGTACTTCTGTCAAGTCAAATAACATGGTTATCTCCTACACACCTAAACAATTATACATAGCCCTGCTTCGTTTGTCAACATAATTTTCCGATCTTATTTCTGTACCAGGGCCAGAGTTTCCCGCGCGATGGCAAGTTCTTCATTGGTGGGGATGACCATAACCTTCACTTTGGATTCGGGAGTGGAGATCACCAGGTCCTCGCCTCTCTTCGCGTTCTGTTCCTGATCCAGCTCGATGCCCAGATATCCCAGATATGCGCAGATATCGTTGCGGACATAGCGGTTATTCTCGCCCAGTCCTGCGGTAAAGCAGATGGCGTCTACTCCGTTCATAGCTGCCGTATAAGCGCCGATGTATTTCGCCACACGGTAAGCGAATACCTTCATAGCGCGGATCGCATCCTGATTTCCCGCCAGATATGCATCCTCCAGATCCCGGAAGTCACTGGTCATCTCAGATACGCCCAGCACACCGGATTTCTTGTTTAATACGTTCATCATCTCATCGATATCCAGGTTTTCCTTTTTCATGATAAATTCCATGATAGCCGGGTCGATATCTCCGGAACGGGTTCCCATGATCAGGCCTTCAAGAGGGGTCAGGCCCATGGAGGTATCGACGGATTTGCCGTTCTTTACTGCGGATACGGACGCTCCGTTGCCCAGGTGGCAAACGATGGTCTTTAAGCTGTCATAAGGCTGTCCCAGAACTTCTGCCGCCCGTTTGGACACATAGCTGTGGGAGGTTCCGTGGAAACCGTATCTTCTTACTTTATATTTTTTGTAATATTCATAGGGAAGTCCGTACAGGTAAGCTTCCTCCGGCATCGTCTGATGGAAAGCGGTATCAAATACGCCGACCATGGGGGTATTGGGCATGATCTCCTGGCAGGCCGCGATACCGATCAGGTTCGCAGGATTGTGTAAAGGAGCCAGCTCGTTGCACTCTTCCACCGCTTTGATCACTTCGTCATCAATGATGGTGGAGCAGGCGAACTTCTCGCCGCCATGTACCAGACGGTGTCCTACCGCTCCGATCTCGTCCATGTTTTTCACAACGCCGGTCTCAGGGTTCGTAAGCGCCTCGATTACCATCTTAATCGCCTGGGTATGGGTCGGCATCGGGGATTCCGTCACAGTCTTCTCGCCGCCCGCCGGCTGATAAACGATCCGGCTGCCGTCGATTCCGATTCTCTCACAGAGACCTTTGGCAATTACGCCCTCGGTGTCCATATCGATCAACTGATATTTTAAAGAAGAGCTTCCGCAATTGATTACTAATATTTTCATTCTATCTTCCTCCTGGAATTCAGATCCTGTTTTCTTAATTTTGGTCTCCTGCCTCTATTTGTAAGGAGGCCTGCTCTGTGCTGTACGGGTTCTTAATTATACCTGTGCCTGTACGGACGTAATCGCCACAACTCCTACGATATCCTCCGCGGAACAGCCCCTGGACAAATCATTGACCGGTTTTGCGATTCCCTGGGTTACCGGGCCGTAAGCCTCCGCTTTCGCCAGCCGCTGCACCAGCTTGTATCCGATATTTCCGGCATCCAGATCAGGGAACACCAGTACATTTGCTTTTCCCGCCACCTCGCTGCCGGGCGCCTTGGAAGCCCCAACACTGGGTACGATGGCCGCGTCTAACTGAAGTTCTCCGTCCAGTTTCAATTCAGGATGGGTTTCTTTGGCGATCCTGGTCGCCTCCACCACCTTATCCACATCCGCATGTTTCGCGCTTCCCTTGCTGGAATGAGAAAGCATGGCCACGATAGCCTCTTTTTGTACCAGCAGTTCAAAAGATTCTGCGGAGGAAGCAGCGATAGCCGCCAGCTTCTCAGGGTCCGGATTTTGCTCCAGGCCGCTGTCCGCAAAAATAAACGTACCGTCCGCGCCATATTCGCAGTTGGGAACTACCATCAGGAAGAAGGCGCTGACCAGTTTGGTTCCCGGTTTCGTCTTTAAGATCTGAAGGCTGGGACGCAGGGTGTCTGCGGTTGAATGGCAGGCGCCGGAAACCATTCCGTCCGCATCTCCCATTTTAACCATCATAACTCCATAATATAAGTAATTATTCAATAATAATTTTTCAGCCTCTTCTCTGGTCATGCCCTTGGCCTGTCTTAGTTCAACCAGCTTGTCAATATATGCGGGCGTCTTATCCGACGTGGCCGGATCAACAATCGTAGCTCCGGTCAGGTCCAGGCCTTGTCCCATCTCTGCAACCGCTTTTTCGCTGCCAACCAGAATCAGGTCTGCAATCCCCTCTTTTAAAATCTGAGCAGCAGCTTCGTAAGTACGCCGGTCCTCTGTCTCCGGCAAAACGATCGTCTTTTTGTCCGCCTTTGCCCGCTCTTTAATCGTGTCAATAAATCCCATAATTATATATGGCTCCTTTCCTTTGAACCCTTTACAGGGCTCCTTTTCTCACAGTTATCAATATTATACCCCTTTTAAAATAGAACGTAAAGGCAAAACCTTGTATTTTTCGCAGTACGCTGTGGGATTTTACCTTTGCTGCTGTAGGGGGGCGGGAAGAGAGAGCAGCGGCAGCGGACCGGCTGGGAGGGGCTAATCCCGCGGGGGCATATCGCTTCGGCCGGGCCTAAGAACGGGTAACTGCGATGGCGGGAGAACCTCTTATTGGCAGGGCCCGGAACAAACTCGCCAAAGGACGGCTCGGACAGTGTTCCGGGCCCTGCGAGGTTCTCCCGTCATCTGCGTAACCCGTTCTAAGACCCGGCCTCAAGCGATTTGCCCCCGCGGGATTAGCCCCTCCCAGCCGGTCCGCTGCCGCTGCTCTCTCTTCCCTTGGGTCTTACCGGCCGGGTAATAGATGCAGATGTTTCGCATTTTTCTAAAAACCCGTTTGGCCTTTTGTTTTAGTTTGTGTTTCAGTTTTTGTATAGGTTTGCTAGATTATGGATTCTGCGCTTCATTTCCGCGCGGATATGTAACGGTTCTATACACTCGCATTTGTCTCCAAAGCTTAGAAGAATATCATAGTGGTATTCGTTTTCTATGAATGGGAAGTTGACTAGGTAGTGCTCGTCATCCTCTGGTGTAATATCGTTATAGGAGCAAAAATCAAGTATGCGGTCTATGATCGATTTGTGAATGCGGATTTTGATTCTTGATTGCAGGGTTTCTGCCATTTCGGCGAAGTTTAATATTGGTTTTTGGTACTCTCGTGGCGTAAATGTTTTTTCCAGTATTTGCAGGCCGGATATGCGGGATAGTCTGAATAGGCGGTAATCCTTTCTTTTGTGGCAGTATCCTTGCAGATACCAATGGCTGCTTTTTAATACAAGCTGATATGGCTCGACTGTCCGTTGGCTTTTGATTCCGTGATGGGCTATATAGGTGAACGAAAGCAGCCGGTTTTCCTGTAGAGCGGCTTTTATTATTTCTAGATAGGGCTGTATGTCTATGTTGCCCATCCATGGACTTATGTCTATGCTGATTTGGTTTGCTTTTAGTTCAATGTCTTTGGCTTTGTCGGCGGGGATGAAGCTTTGGACTTTTGAAAGGGCGTGTATCAGTTCTTCTCCTCGTATCATGCCGGATATACTGGTAAGACCTATTAAGAGGGCGGTCAGGTCGGCAGTCGAGAAAACTTTTTTGTCTAGCTTGTATTCCGGCATGATTTCAAAGCCGCCGCCTACTCCCGATGTTCCGCGAACGGGAATGCCCGCCATGCTGATCGCGTCTATATCCCGGTAGATTGTGCGGGGGGATACTTCAAATTTATCTGCTAACTCCTGTGCGCCAATGCGCTGCTTATCAAGGAGTATCATTATAATGCTGACAAGCCTGTCTATTTTCATGTGGTAACCGCCTTTCGAAATTCTTTTTTTATTTTAAGATTGTTGCCATATAGTTGTCAATGATTGCGGGTTATAATGAATTGATGAAATGAAACTGACTGGCAGGAGGAATAGTTATGCAGAAAAAAGCTTTGGTGGTAATAGATATCCAAAATGATATTACTAAGAATTATAAAGAGGTTATCGGTAATATCAATAGGGCTGTTGATTGGGCTGTTGGGCATGGGATTCATGTTGTTTATATTAGGCATGAGAATTTATCAGCCGGTACGAGAACTTTTAAGCCCAATACGCCGGGAGCCGAATTCGTTTCAGATTTAAAGATCGTGTCAAAAAATATATTTACAAAATATAAAGGAAACGCTTTAACCAGTGAAGAATTTGCGGATTTTATTTTGAAAAATGAAATATGTGATTTTTATATAGCAGGGGCGGATGCAGTTGCCTGCGTGAAATCAACCTGTTATAACTTATGCAAAGCAAATTATGGGGTTCATGTCCTGGCCGATTGTATTACCAGTTATGATAAAAGAAAAATTGATGAAATGCTGCGCTATTATGAGAGCAAAGGCAGTAAAATCATTCGTTTCCATGACTTATAAAACGATTATAAAAGGACTTATAAAAACCGCCCGGCGCTGTGGCACCGGACGGCTGGGTTATTGTACTATTCGATCTGATCTTTGAAAAGGGTGTCCTCTACGATCTGGGCAGCCATGGCGACCAGATCCGCACAGGGGCGCTTTTTGTAGTATTGGGGGGTGCGGGCTTCCGGGGTGGAGCTGGTCTCCGGCTTGGTCAGACCCAGGAGCTCGTGACAGACGATGGAACCGTTTTGTTTTTTGAATTCTTCCGCCATATGACGGACCAGGTCGTAGTTTTCTTTCTTGGCCTGCTGGTTTTTATTGTCGGGATTGCCATTCGCCATGCCGGCTAATAAGGTCATGCCGGAGACGGTGCCGCAGACTTCCCTCATGCGGCCAAAGCCGCCTCCGAAGCCGCAGGATATCTTAAGAGCGGTCTCCCGGTCTATGCCGAAAAGGTCTGCGTAGGTGGCGAAGACAGACTGGGAACAGTTGTAGCCTTCCTTAAACAGGCGGACGGCTTCGTTTACTCTGCTTTTCATTTTGTACCTCCATGGGTGCGTTTGACACACCTTTTCTTCTGTATTGGTTCTATAGCTGACCGGTTACATGTTGCCCGCCAGTTTGTCTTTGATGACTCCGAAGCACTCGCGGACCATGTAGTTGATCTGCAGGATCGGGTCTCCGGGTGCGGGGATACCGCTGATCCGGGTCAGGCCCTGTTTCCGGCCGATGCTGACGGCGCGGTAGATATGGAAGTTGTTGGTTACGATGCCTACGGATGGATGTTCGCCTTCCATGTACGCCATGCTGAATTTCAGGTTTTCTGCGGTATTGGTGGACCGGTTTTCCTGCACCATACGGGACGCCGGAATGCCTTTTTTGCAGAGATAATCGTACATAGCCTGAGCCTCGGAGATGTCTTCCCCTGTCCCCTGTCCTCCGGAGAGGATCAGGATCGTGTCCGGATGCTCCAGGTAGTAGTCGTAGGCGGTATCCAGGCGGCGGCGCAGAGCTTTGCTGGGGACGCTTCCCCTCACCTGGGCTCCCAGCACTACGGTATAGTCCACGGTATTTGTCGTCTCCTGGCTCATTCCTCCAATGATAAAACCTTCAATCACGCCGAAGATCAGGAGAACGGCAACGATGAAGGTTATAAGGCTTATGGCCGCCCAGTTTGGAAGCTTCATGGACAGGCCATGGTGTTTTTTATATTCCAGCAGCGCGTATATGCCGATGAAAATAATACCGCCGGCCAGCCAGAGCCAGGCAAAAGATGCCCGCAGGCCGGCGTATATAATTATGGTAATATAATATAGAAGGAACACTATGCCGGATAGGAGAAAGAAAAGTCCCATCTTATCTCCCGCAGCATTTCTTATATTTTTTACCGCTTCCGCAGGGGCAGGGGTCGTTGCGGCCGACTTTCGGTCCTTCGCGCCGATAGGTCTGGGCTGCCTTCTGCTCTTTATAGTATTGCTTTAACTGCTCCTCGGTAAAGATCTCATTCCACTGGGGCAGCTCATAGAGCCAGTCCGCTTTGGCGTCTACCATATTTTTGTAGAGCTTTTCTTTGTCAAACTCCAGGCTTACCTGGGTGTCCTCATCCATCTCCTCGATCGGGTTCGGATTCTTTAAGCTGTCGTTGATTCCATCCAGGAACCCTACCATGGTCATTACGTCGATCTCGTATTTTTCTGCCAGTTCTTTGACGGTTCCGGTTACCGCGGTGTCCGGGTCGTTCAGAAGCTGCTCATAGATTCCTTTTTCAATCTGGAAGTACTCGGTCCAGAAGTTCTGCAATTTCGCTTTGTCGGCATTCTGATCGTATGCCTTGTCTCTCCACTGATCTAATAATCCCATATTTCTTACTCCTTCGTGTCTCCTACGGCTGCCAAACGGCAGTCATAAGATTAAATTTTGATTAACGGTTATAGTATATACCATTTTACTCTATTTTTCAAAAGATATTTCACGGTTCAGCTCGCCTCTGAAATCTTTCCCATATTTATCCGTGACTGCGGTGTAGTAGACATCGGACGCCCAGATGTCCTGCTCCAGCATCCGGTAAAATATTTCGTCCATCTGGTTCCTGGCGCCGGACAGTTTGGTGACCATGGGAATCCCGCTATTTTCCTTGATGGCCGACAGCAGTTCCCGGGCGGAGCGGCGCAGGCCCAGGACTTTGGCGTAGCCAATCCAGCCGTTCTGCACCCAGTCAGCCACGTCGTCTTTTCGAATCTCCAGCAGGATATGAAGAAGCGAGCGGCAGACGCGGGTATAGGTCAGCTGTCTGGTTTTGATGTGATCCGCAAAGGAACTGAAACTTTTGTAACGGTTCCGTTCATTTTGGATGCGGGAGGACAGATCACCGGAAATATCCTGGTACTCACTTAAGGGAGCCTGTTTTCTCATAAGCAGCTTATATATTAACATGGAGGAGAAGTCGTCCTCGCAGACCGGACATGTGTTCTTGAATTCCTGTTCCAGGATTTCAAATACAGACTCCGGCACCTGTCCCCGAATATCTTCAGGGGTACCGCCCCTGTGCAGCGCCTCACGGATAGCGGTGGCGGAACAGATGGGCCGGCCGATCGACTTGTCGTGGTATCCGGCTCCGATGCGCCTGACCGGCACGGGAATGATCGGGCTCTTTCTATTATATAGCGCTTTCCGGTATTCCAGGGCCAGAATATTGTTCGGCTGTTCCAATATGCCGGTAAGCATTGGATCTTCCAGATATGCGGTAAGCGCACGGCTTCTCGCCGCCGGATAAGTCATTCCCTCCCTTAGCGCAGCTTTGATCAGTTCCGAGACTTCTTCCGGTTCATCCGCCAAGACTGCGGCCACTTTGCCAAGCAGAGCCGTATCCTCTGTCTCGCACCCAAAGCACAGGTAGTCCACCACGTGAAGTTTGTCCAAAAGGGCAACGGCGCCGGCGGCAAAATATTCGGCGCTGCCGGTAGCGTAACAGACCGGCAACTCGATCACCAGATCCGCGCCGTTTAACAGCGCCATCCTGCTGCGGGCATATTTATCGATAAGCGCAGGGACTCCGCGCTGAAGAAAGTTTCCGCTCATGATGACGATCACATAGTCGGCCCCGGTTTTTTCTTTGGCTGTCTGCAGCTGGTATAGATGGCCGTTGTGGAAAGGATTGTACTCTGCAATGATTCCTACCGTTTTCATGGTTACCCGCTCCGTTTCTGTCTGGTTGACTCAGGATGCAATGATCCTGAACCGAGGAATATGATCTGAGATGATCTTATCTTATTTCTTTCTATTTATGCTGTCAACGCGGGAAAAAATAAATTTTTAAACTTTTTTTACAACTTTTGTATAAAAGTCAAAAAATCTTCCTATAATATGATTAATCTCACAGATGATTTGGCAGCGAAGTCAGGTTGTTTGTAGATTAACAATTGCGTATGCTCTTTACCGCTGCCGCATCCCCCCCTTAGGCAGCGGGAAATACGAAAGACAAATTAATACTTATCCTCCCCTTTTTTTAGCGAAACCCTTGATTTATCAGGGGTTTCGTTGTTATGTGAACAACACATAAAATATACTCCCTCCCAGGTGACAATGTTATTTCAATTGTCTGCCTAGAAGGGAGCATATCATATCACATTTTGCACCAGCCCCTTTTTTCATTAATTTTCTTTTATTTATTGTCTTTTATAATCGGTTTCTGAGACGTCTATAGACTTGAATTCCACCCGTAATCCCTAAAAAACACCCAGTCAATATTAATACGATGATAGGTAAAACCAAATTATTAGTGTCTCCTGTCTCGGGTGTCTGGTCCATGCTTTGATCAGAACCTCTTATATGATTCCCATTGGATTCACTACCGCCTGGCTTATTTCCATCCTCACCCGGCTTATTATTATCTTCAGCCGGCTTCTCATCACCTTCACTTGGCTTATTGTCATCCCCTCCTGGCTTATTGTCACCGCCCGGCTTATTTTTTAATGTTACTGTGATTACAATCGAATCCTGCGGCATAACAAATCTGTAGTTACCATTCTCACCGGTAACTTCCACTTGCTGTTGGGCGGAACTTGTCACAATTACCTGATCAATTTCCTTCATTTGATCAGTCACTTCAACCATAAATTCTACCGCATCACCTTCCTCTGCCTCAGAGACATCATCTTTTAGCTTCACAACTGCGCCGTATACCGGGTCGACCGTTATCGCGTGAATTTTTTGACTGAGTAATACGGTAACTGTGACATCAGATTTCGGCATTTCAAAACTGTATTTTCCATTATCCCCATTAACAGCCACCTGGGTACCATCAGAAGCCGTTACAGAAACGGTATCGATCTTCATCAAACGATCAGTTACCTGAACAGCGAACTCTACCTGTTCACCAGCCAACGCTGTACGGATTCCCCCATGGATCGTCACTTCAGCGCCCGGGGCTGGATCTATGGCAATCGCATAGGCTTTTTCCCGCAGTATGATCGTAAAGAATACAGCCTGTCCCGGCATTTGGAAGGAATATTTTCCGTCCGTGCTTATTACATCCACAGGAGTACCATCTGCACCGGTAACCATGATCTGATCTAATTCCAGGTTATTATCGGATATTACAATCCCGAAGTTCACTTTCTCCCCGGCCGATGCGTCTGTTATCTCATCAGACATTACAATCGAAGCTTTCTCATTTTCCAGAACACCGAGCGGATATCTGGCCGGCTGACTTATGTCTTTCAGAGTCACTTTAATCGTAATCTCTTCTCCAGGCATACGGAATCTGTAAATACCTTCTCCCTGGTCGGTCAGCGGTCGTGCTCCGGATGCTCCGACTACCGCAACACTCTCTATCTCTTTGGTTTGGTCAATCACGTTTACTGTAAATCCGACTATTTCATCTTCAATTTCCTGTGTCATGTCGTCTTCCACCGTGATATAGGCCCCCTGTGAGGCTTCTACATGGATATTATGTGCGGCAGGCGCTACCGGTTTTGTTTTTGCAGCAGCCCGGATAACCACATCTCCATCCGGTGCAAGGAATCGATAGCTGTCTCCCCCCATATTCAGTAGTGTCAGAACAGTGTCTCCCACCGACACTTCCAGCACATCCAGTTCCGTGTTTTCAGGGTCATCCAGAGATACCTGGAATACTACCTCATCCCCCACTTTTATATCAGAAGGCAAATCTACTGTGGCACCATTTGTTTCATCCACCGTGATGTGGGCTGATGGTTTATCCTTCACTGTCACATTTACAGTCACAGCCGATGCAGGCATGATAAAACTGTAATTTCCATTATCCCCGTACAAGTTAACAGCTTCTCCATGATCTGCTACAACATTCACGCTTTCAATGCACTTATTCGAATCGGCTGCCTCCACCCGGAAAGCCATAGCCTCACCGGCGGCTGCCTCCATCTTTGCTCCTGTCACAGCTATGGAGGCACCTTCCACCTCGGGTGTACGAATTTCATAGGTTTCCCCCACCACGGTAACCATACAGTCCGCACTCTTTTCTCCCGACATAGCGGTTATGACCGTGGCGCCCGCCGCCACACCGTTTACATTTCCGTTTTCGACTGTGGCCACCTGGGGATTCCTACTGCGCCATGTTACCGTCTTATCCTCCGCATCGTCGGGCATAACTGTGGCCTTTATCTGGAAGCTGTTCCCGACTTTTATACGCCTGTCTGTGATATCCAGCGCCACCGATTCAACAATAACCGGAGGTGCCAATCTTTCGATTGCTTCTTCCAAATCTTTTAGCATGTCATCCAAAACAGACTGGGGAACTCTCTGGTCCAGTATCTCTTTCGCTTTGCCGAGTACTTCCCGGAATGTGTTCCAGGTGGTGTCGCTAAAACTCCCTTGTTCAATCTCCTCGGCTTCTTCCACTCTTTGTTGAAGTCCGGAATAATCCTGAGTATGTCCAAACACTTCAAATGCACGGCTGTTTGCCCAGTGTCCGTTATTAATTCCCGTTATGGTCATCTTTACATACCGGTAGCCGCCGTTAACTTCTTCCATGATGGTATCACTGGTTGTAATCCCCTGTTCCGTCCTGTCTGCAAGGATCTCCCACTGTTCTTTATCCAGGGAGCCCTCTATCTTATACCGGAAGATACTATTGTCCTTGTCTGCAAAGGTTTGTCTGATTGAGGACAGCTCATAAATATCACACAAATCCACCAGAAGCACTTGAGGAAAATTACCATTTCCTGCTACCCAGCCGCCATTGGTCGCTATTCCTTTCCCGTTAACTGCTCCTGACGGAGGGTTGTCTGCAGTTGCGGAAGATGCCTCTACCGGTTTGCCCATAGCAAGGTCGTCTATTTTACTGCCAAACACTTCAAATTCCTGGCAGGAGGCCGGATCGGAACCCTCAATATCAGTAATCGTCAGCTTTAAATAGCGATATAATTCCTCATTGGCTTTTTCCCTGATAATACCATCTACCGTAACGCCATCCGCTGTACGATCCACAATCGTGTTCCACAATTCCTGATCTTCTGATTCTTTATCAACACACATAGCACCTTCAATTTTATATCGATAGGTACTCTCTTGGGAATCGTCAAATTGAAACATGAATCCGCCAAGTCGGCATGTACTTCCCAGATCAAACAGAAGTTCCTGCGGCAATAATTCATCACCGGCAATCCAGGCAGTCGTGTCCGAACCATCTATGGCTTTTTGCGCGTCATTCCCATTTTTCTCAGTAGTCGCGCGAACCGACTGAATGGCAATAGAGACGCCTTTTTGCTCCATAGCTTCTGTAAGCCGTAGGAGCATATCGGTTATCTGAGACGGTGTATAGCTTTGTTCTAACAGTTTCTTCGCCTGTGTCAGCATCTTTTGCAGCTCACTCCATGCTAAAATACTATAATCCTTTTCGTCCAGCGCTTCTGCTTCCTCTATCATCTGCTGCAGTACGGAGCCGTCTACCGGATGGCCAAAGATTTGGAACGCACGGCTGTTGGCGTAATGATTATTATTGATTCCCGTTACTGTCATTTTGACATATCGATACGCACCTGTTACATCCTCGGTAATCGTAGTCTTGGTTGTTACACCGTCTCCGGTCCTGTCTGCAAGTATCGTCCAGTCTTTCGCATCCAGGGAACCTTCTATTTTATACTTGAATGTACTATTATCGATATCGGCGAACGTCTGCTTGATTGAAGTCAGCTCATAGACCCCGCACAGGTCCACCTGGAGATATTGGGGAAAGCTGCCGCTGCCTGCTACCCATCCACCTATCATTCCGTTCCCACTTACCGCCCCTTCCGGCGGATTATCAGGCATGTTGGATGAAGCTGTCACCGGCTTGTTAACTGCGATATCCTCGGTGGGTTTCCCATACACTTCGAATTCCCGGCAGGAGGCCGGACAGGAACCTGATACATCCGTGATGGTCAACCTCAGATACTGATAAAACTTTCCATTGATCCGGTTTTGTATCTTACCATCCGCCAGGACTCCCACATCGGTGCGGTCTACAAGTGCAGTCCATCTCTCCTTATCCACAGAGCCCTCTATTTTATATTTATAGGTATTTGTCTGTTCCTCGTCAAATGTATATTTTAACCTGTCAATTTTATAAGTACTTCCCAGGTCCACAATAAGGGACTGAGGATATTTTGCAGATCCTGCTGTCCATGCGGTTGCTAAGTCACCGTCTACCGCATTGGCCGCTTCCCCTCCGGCTTTTGCTGAGGAAGCTGTGACCGTCTTATTCAAAGCGACATTCTCTTCCGGCTCCGTTTCGGATATTCCGGTACCGGACTGCTGAACTTTCAGATCATCAAAATTCACGGACCGCTGGCCAGGACCAGCTACCACCCAGCATCCTACCACCAGTTTCCCGTCTGCATCCGCTTGTTTTGTAACAGCCATATTATTCCAGTTGCCGAATGCAGATGTCAAACCGGCACAGTAGTTCTCAATATTATTTTTCTGCTCTCCCGGCTGATGGGCGAACAACCGGTATCTGATGCTGTTCCCATCCGGTTTTCCGAATCCCGACAGCGTATAATAAAAACCCGGGGTAAGTCCTGAAATCGTTTTGGTTATAACGGCATCTTCGTTATCAGAAGCGTAAAGTTTAGCCGAATAGTTTCCGATTTTTTTCTCACCTCCGTCAATCTGCGCTTCACCAGAGACCGACCAGTCCGACAAATCTCCCTGTTCAAAATCCAGATTTGATCCATATTCCGGTGTTTTTTCATCATAGGTTACTTCAATATACAGCACACTGTGTCCGGGCAGGATTTCGGTCCAGGTCGCTGTTCCATCTTTTACCGCTACTTCAGTGCGGCTCGTTACTGAAAGATCCTCTTTTTCTTTATATTCCGGTATTTTAGAAAGCCATTCCTGATAGCCCGCGTCGTTGGTTGTTTCCCAGACTGTTTTATGTACTTTAGCATTCGCCTGGCTTAAACCGGCGCCATGTCCTCTGACTTCATAAGGGATGTTGTTTTCTTCCCTGTACTGTGTCCACTCGCTCCACCAGTTATTGTTGGTACTGTCGATCATATATCTCGTAACTGTTGCACTGGTACCGGGTATGCCTTTTAACTTTAGTTCCACCGCCTCTTCAGAGTTGTCATCGATATGGGGAGTCGTATTATATACCATCATCTTATACTTATTTCCCGCAGTATCGTCCGCAGTGGCGACACATCCAACCAGGTTCGCACCGGAAGCGGTGTCATCGGTTTTGTTTACGCAGAGCAGACGCTCATTCTCCATCATCTTGGACATTTTCCATACCTGAAAGGAAGGTGTCAGCATATTGTCGTCCCAGTTGTTTTTCACTCCATTTCCCGATTCATATACATCATCCCCTGTTGTGGTGTTGTAAAAGGAGACGCAGCTTTTCAGCCTTGGCATATCCGTATACTGTGCAATCCTCCATGCATAATAGGAAGCTCCATAATTTTCCGCATAGGTTACATCGGAAATCACCCCATTATTGCCCCATACCAGATAACCGCTCTCCATTGTTATGATATCCGTGTAATCCAGACTGGGGTATTTGTTCAGCTCATTTTCCAAATAATAATAATACTCGGAGAAGTTGTTTCCTGCCATAATTGTACCGGCCGATGTCCAGTTGGAAAATCCCACCCAGCCCAAATGCGAACCTGTCTCACCGGTATAATAGTTGGTTCCGGATGCGCAGTGTTTTATAAAAGGAATCAAACCGCTATTTGTCATGCGGTCAAAATAAATACCGGTATACAGTTCTCCCTTTCCCACGGAAGACTGTAACGCCTCCGACCAGTAATCATACATTTTGATAAATTCACTTTCATTGCTGCCTGTCTCCGGTTCATATGCGGAAAACTGGAGAAATGATTCTGACCACAGGCAGAATGCCCAGGTGGAAACTTCATCCGCACCAAAATGATCGACCAAATAATCCATCACTGCCTGCAGATATTGGAACCATTTATCATAATCGGACGGCTGTCTTTCATTATAACTGTATTCACCTGCCCGAAAACCGCCGGCAGATATTGGCTCCGGGACTCCCTGGAACATAAGCAGGGGTTTCAGACCACCGTCCACATACTTTTGGCATTGATCTGCCAGCCCATTCCAGTCCGTATAGGTGACAACACCGTCAACTTCTGAGTAGCCGCCGTCAGGACGGTTGATATTCGAAGTCACCGCCCAGTTATACAGTCCATATTGAAACACACTGTCATACCGTTCCTGCGCCCAGCCTTTACCGAAATCTGGCGCAGGATTTTCTGCCCACTTAAGCTTTCCGTCAATCACTTTCTCCCCGCTCTCATTCGAATGCGCATTGGACAGACAAATCAGATTATCCACATGGCGATATGTGGAGGCTCCCTCCTTTTGGGATGCCGCGTCAATCTGAAAAGATAGTCTGTTAAAAGCCTCTGCCTGAATCGGCGGTATCACTCCCATGACCATCACCAGGCATATCACTATGCTCAGACCTGTTGATAACTTCCTCTTTAAATACTGCCTTTTTCCCACGTTTACTCTACCTCCTCTTAGTTTCTAAACCTATCGCTCTATGATCCTTTCATAAGCTTCTTATTCCGTGCCAGAAAGAAATAACTCCGGAGATTTCAGAATCCCCTGTCTGCGGAACCGGTATTCATATGTCCACTCCTCCGCATCAGTCCGCCAGGAATTTGGCCCCCACCAAAGTCCGCGGTCTCTATTATTGCAATGCAGCTGTCCGAATGTATTCACCCGGTTCCCGAATAAACGTATATCAATCTTCTGTATGCCGGGTCTCAGCCCGTTTAACGGCAGCCGGTAGGGAGAATATATCATATGCCCTTTTGGCTCACCGTTCACCGAAAGATGCAGCAGTTGTCCTCGATAGCTGGTAACAGCCATCTCGGCGCAATCTTCCTGCACGTTCGTTTCCAGGTGATACACCAGGTTTCCCCCGTAAAACGGCAGGCCCTGCCGTGTAATATCCCCAAATGCCAATTTCTTCACCGGTTCCGTAAGCGTACAGCAGCATCCTGCCACTTCCACCCCGAAATCCCCCAGAAGATAGACTGCTTCCAGATCTACCTTACATCCGTAGCGCCAGCTTATTTCCAGCACATTCTTTCCCGGAAAAATGTCGGGCATTGGAACTGTCCGGATACATCTGTCCACATACCACCCGTCCGTCTCCACCTCCAGCAGTTCATTGTTCAACCGTATCTCCGCCAGATCCTCACGTTCCAGCGCAAGTCTTGTATTTTTAACTATGACTCTGCTGTGGAAGGTAAACCGGAGTCCCACGACGTGTGGTGTAGACGCATCTTTTTCCACGTATGGCTGGGCAAATGCCTCCATCCGAAGCGGCCATCCGATCTCCCTGCGCAGGATATTATCAAGGCGCAGTATCTCCTCCATAGGGCGATACTCTTCCTCATCCAGACGATACTCCGCCATGTCAAGAAGCAGCACATTTGGTTCTTCCAATGTAACCGGAACACTGTAAAGCCAGCGTTTGACCCGTGTTCCGGAATTCGCGCTTATACTGCTTTTCGGGATACAGGTTGTCTGAACCGGTGTCGCAATCGCTGTCTGGAAGTATTCTCTTGGAGTCCCCGTCTGTTCCTTTGTAAGTTTTAACATTAAACTATCGTGATCATAGAAAGGTACATGGATCTGTGTCCACCCCTCCTGCCATAAACTGTAGAAAGGTTCAATCTCACCGGACTGTGTATCATATTTGGTACAATACCACTCTCCCCGGATCCGGATACGCAGTACGTCTCCGCAGACCAGGTCCTTATTATCCGGATCCTTGCTATGGGCGATGAACAACCAGCGGTTATCCTTCTCTTCCCGAAGCTGGTAAATGAGATTCTGTGTCCTCTCTCCTGTTCCGGTACGGATATCCAACTCTCTGACCCCCTCCAGCAAATCCATCAGATCAGTAGACTCGAATTCTCCCCGTTCACACCGCTTGCTCAGATTTCGTCCCCGTTCTGTGGGGATGGCGTCCTGGAACTTCGGCGGCGCCCCGAGGAATATCACCCTTCCGCCCAGATCACGGAAACGTTCCAGAAGATCCAGGGTGGTGGAGCGAAGAGTTTCGCAGCCCGGGACAATCACTACATCATAATGCATCTCTCCCACAGGAAATATCCGTCCGTCTATCTGCTCCGGTACGCACTGTTCCGGTAAAAGCGACTCAGCGATGAAATCAAAATCCTGCAATCCCTCAAGCAGCCATTTTGTCAAATTCAGGAATTGTTTTTCCAGCCTGTTTCGGGAAGCCCAAGTATTCTCCCGGACTCCAAAATGCAGCCAATAACTCTCCACCGGGTGGATCACTCCGATGTGAACCACCGGATTCCCCCGAGTCATAGCCGTATTAATTCTGGCAAAATGATCCTCGATCAGTGGAAACTGATCGTACCACGGCGCCTGATAGTTAAACGTACCCGGATAGTCCCGTTTGGATTCTCCGTTCATACTCACCCAACTCAGATGGGGTACCCGCACGGTTACCCCCAGTGCGGCCTGCCAGTCTCCCTGAAGCTTATATCCCCGGAAATCATAGTCCCAGTTAGTGACCCCATAGATCTCACTCATCACACCGGGTGCCCACTTTTGTCGGCTAACCGACTGAGCCTGCTTTGCCGTGGTATATTCATGCCAGTTGCATACCATATCGATTCCGGGTAGTTGAAAACTCCGGTAGGAACGCATCGTCTCTCCCAGCGCTGTAGTCTGCTTTTCCAGGGTGGGTTCTTCCATCATGTGTCCGGTCAGGAGCAATCCATGCTTTTCACACCAGGCCCCGCATTGGTCGGCAAATGCCGCGGCAAATCGTTCGGCAATATGGTCGTGATATAAGTACCGGGTGCGGGATATCCCGTCTGCCGGCTCCCAGAGCAGTTCCGGAATGTGGGCTAACAGATCTTCACCATCATAGGCCTTCTGGAAACTCTCAGGCAGTGTAGAAGTCCACGGCAAAATCACATCCCGATCCTCCCATGCAAAATCCAAAGTAGTTTTATGCTCAAACTGCGGTTCATCGGTAAAAATAGCCGGAATCAGGCCGCCGAATTCTTTCCCAAATTTCTCATAATAGCGTTCATGAGTCCTGTGAAGGAACTCCGCCACTGTCCCCGGATTCAAGGTATCCGCATAGGTCTGATTATTAAACCATGGATTTGGCTCAGCAGTTTCTTCATAAGCATAGAGCCGGAATCCTTCCACCGGCTCCTCTTCCTCCACTTTTTTATAACCGTCCAGCCTACCGTCTGAATTCAGACGGATATCATAACAGGCCAACAGCCTGCCGTTCTCTGTTCTGAGCGAGGTTGCCTTGGATTCGGCTAGCCTTTCTAAGACTTTTCCCTGCCCATAGGGTGTTCTCGTCACCAAAAGATGGCGCACCCGATTTTCAGGATTCTTTGTCACGGTTCCTCCTGCCGTACCAGATGGCCAGCGGTCCTCATCATACAGCCACAGGGTCATTCCAAGCTTCCGGGCCTTTTCCGCACAGACAGCGATCAGATCCATATACTCTTTCCCAAGATATGGAGTGTCAAGTCCTACACGCACATGAATATGAAAACCTCCGAATCCCATCTCGTGAAGGATATCGATCTGTCTTAGCAGTTCTTCCTGATCCAGCCTGCAGTTCCAGGACCAGAAAGGTGCCCCCCGATATTCTTTTGTAGGATTACGGAAGAGTTCCTCGGTCAGCGGCTTTTCACATTTTGAGTACAGCAAATTGAATCCCTCCTCAAATTATTCTCCTGTCTCCTGTCGATCCGGTTTCGCCGGGAATATCTCCTTAAATGCCTGCAGATAGCCATAGCCGTTTATAATATCCGGCTCCAGATAGCTGGATTCGGTCCACTCATTCCATGCATTCACCGTGATAATGTCCCTGCACTTGGGATGGCTGTCCACAAATTCTTTTGCCTGTACCAGGGCTAATCTGAACTCATCGGGGGTGTTATCGGATATGGTAGGGGTAAACGGATAGCCCACATTCTCATACACATCCGATTGGACCGTACGTGGACTGGGGTCCCATCCCATAGTGATATTTGGATAATAAGGAAGATCCAACTGTTCACTAAATTTTATATAATCCGCCTTCATCTGCTCCCGCAGACGGCAGTAAGGAGTCGCCGGAAATTCCATCGTGTCCATATAGTGATGGATCCAGATATAGCTGGTCACACTGTCAAATCCAAGTTCCTTATAGTACTGATTCTGGCTGTCTCCCGCTTCGAATTGCCGCTCTCCCGGAAGGATTGGATAATCCTGGTGTATAATATTCAGATTCAGTTCACCCAGACCTGCACCGCGCACGCGGCAGCGGAATTCGTCTAATGCCTTCCTGGCCTTCTCCATATTCCCGAACATCTCCACAAGTTCCTTCATCTCATAAAACGAGAAGTATAGCTTCCCATCCGGGCGCCAATACGAGGGGTGTTTAAAATAATGCTCAATGATGTGATCGGTTGCTTTTAAAAATGCTTCATAGCTCAGCATACTGTTGGTTTGATAATAATGTGGCCGACCCCTGCCCTGGGGCTGCATTGCCGCCCAGCCATGATTAGCCCACATAATAGCAAATTTACATCTGTTGTTATTTTTTGCATGCAGATACCCCTCCTCCAAACATCGTTCGTGCATCGGGCCGTTCTCATACCAGTACCAGTCAAAGATAAAAGCATCGATGTTATGATCGGCCGCAGCCGCGATCTTTTTCTCCATCACTACGGGATCGGACTCATCTTCGTACCCCCAGAGCGGGACTTTGGGCTGCTGGTGGCCCTCAAACCGCTGACTTGCTGCCTTTAGCAGTTCCCACTCCGTCCATCCCTTTCCATGCCACTGTTCGTTATACTGATTGGGATGGAAGCCCGGGAAATAATAGGCACCTATGTTATAATATTTATTCATTGATACGTACTCCTTTTTCTTCTGATTTACTAATCCTTGCCGTTTTAAATTATTACTCACCCTTTTACTGCGCCGGCTGTCATTCCTTCCACCATCTGGTTCTGGGCAAACATATACACGATAAAGACAGGCAGCACCGTGACAACCACATCAGCAAACACCAGGTTCCAGTCAGATAAGTAGATCCCATAGAACCGATATACTGTCATGGGCATGGTCCATTTATCACCGGATGCAAAGAAGAGCTGGGTATTCACATCGTTCCAGATTCCCATAAAATTGATAACGAAAACCGTCACCGTTACCGACTTTAACAGCGGAAAAATCACGCGAAAAAACAGCTGAGGACCCCGGCACCCATCCATAATAGCCGCTTCATCGATCTCCTCCGGAATGCTCTTCATAAACCCAGTGTACAAAAAGATGCTCACCGGAATACAGTAGGTGATAAACATAAAAATCAGGCCGATATATGTATTGTTCAGTTTCAATAGCAGCAGGATAATATAGGTGGGTATCATAGCCACGGGTATAAGCATGCCTGATATAAAATACATATAAAATCCATTAGCCATTCTGTTTTTCGCCCGGGCGATATAAAAAGCGGCCAGTGAGGAAATGAGAATCACCGCTACCACGCCAACCGTAGCGATCAGCAAACCGTTGAAGAGCGACCGCATGATATTCCCTTCTTGAAACACTCTCAAGTAATTTTCAAAATGGAACTCTTTTGGCAGCCCCAGGTCGAACTTATTCGCTTCCTTCTTTTCTTTGAAGGAGTTCACCAGCACCATCCAGGCCGGGATAATATAGATCAGGCTGAGGACGACGGCCCCGATTTCCAGCAGAAGCTTTTGGAATCTTTTCTTGGGACTCATCAGTATGACACCTCCTTCTTTCTCATAACTGAGGTCAGCGTCAGGCTAACCACCATGATGACCACCGTGAACACCAAGCCCGCTGCTGAGGAATAACCCAGAAGCCCCTGGCTGAAATATTTGTATACAAAGGTCTGAAATACCTGTGTGGCATCCGCCGGTCCGCCGGAGGTAAGGGCATAGACCTGGCCAAATACTTTCAAGCCGTTTATAAGCGTCAGTGTTATATTTACCGTGAAGGTGGGGAGGATCAGAGGGACTGTGATATAGCGAAACTTCTGGAATCCGGTAGTCCCATCCAGATCTGCAGATTCATAATACTCCTTGGGAACCGTCTGAAGTCCCGCCAGATAGATAAGCATCGTAAGCCCTGTTCCCTGCCAGATTTCCATCGCGCAGATCGATGTCATGGCGATCTTTGGATTAGTAAGCCACTCCTGAGCCAAAAAGCCCAGCCCCACGTTATTCAGGAACCCATTTAAGATCCCGGACTGTGGATTATAGATGGCGGAGAATACAATCGCGACCACCATAGTACTCAGGATGGAAGGCAGAAAGAATACACTGCGCAGATAATTCTTAGTCTTGAACGGCCTGTTTACCAGCAAAGCCAGGGCCAGACCAATCACATTCTTGAACACTACCGTTACGATAGCAAAATAAAAGGTATTCCCTGCTGCTTTCAGTAACAGCCTCTCGCTAAAAAGCTGCTTAAAATTGTCCAGTCCAATAAAATTCACCTGATCGAATCCCACATAGAAGATGGACCAGTCCGTAAACGCAAACACTAACCCAAACAGGTTCGGCAGGATAAAAAACAGGGAAAAGAAAATCAGGGCCGGAGCGGCAAACCATTTTGAATAGATCTTTTTTCTACTCATTTATATGAGATCTCCTTTCAAAAACAGGGCTGTCGCGTAAGGGCGACAGCCCCATTCCGTCAATACAACAATTATTCAAAACCCGGCGTTTTACTGGCTTTATTTAACTGTGCGTAATCGTTATACCAGTCATCAAGTGCCTGCTCTACCGATTGGCCGGCCAGCATGGCCTGAATATAGTTACTGAAGTTACCCACATTAAATCCGGGCAGGTAACTTCCCTTGAAGTCGTCCTGTGTAGGGAGTGTCTCGGCATATTTTAACATTTCTTCATTCCAGGAACTCATGTTGACATCATATCCTTCAATGGGACAGATACCGGGAATCTTCTCATACATCACCTGCAGAACTTCTTCGCTCATGAAGATGTCGACGAATTCCAGCGCCGCCTCCTTGTGAGCCGCGTCGGTAGGAACCCACAGACCGTAGCCAGAGGAGCCGATGTCCGCAAAGATGTAGTCGTCAGCCAGCGTGATCGGCATGAAACCAATGTTAGATAGCTGATCTGCATAGTCTTTCTCATAGTCCGCATACCCCCAGTCACCATCCAGGAACATGCCGGCTTCACCGTTAGCCACGGCTGCAATACCCATGTCAAAGGTTGCAGAATTCAGATCGTCATTCATGTAACCCTTATCCTTGAGTTCTACCAGGCGTTTGCATAAATCTACGATTTCAGGCACCTGAGAAGGTTTGATCTCATTGGCCATAATCTTTTCGCCCAAAGTGCTGTCCTTCTCGAATACGGAGTTCAAGCTGCAAAGCATGAAAATCTGAGCAGTCCAGTTATCTTTATTGGGCATATAAATAGGGGTAACTCCGTTTTGCTTTAACTTTTCGCAGGCATCCAGAAGTTCATCATAGCTCTTGAGCGGCAGCTGGATCCCTGCATCTTCAAATACTTTCTTGTTGTAGGTCGCCCCCAGGCTTGAGCAGGCGCCGTAAGGCGCGGATACCACTTTGCCGTCACTCTCCCGAACTACATTGGCCTTGGTGGAGGGTAACAGTTTGTCGGCCCACTCCCCTTCCAGAGGCTCTACCTTGTCGATCAGGGCCGGCCACATGGTGGTATTGGGATGTATCCCGATAATATCCGGCACATCGCCGGTTGCCATCTTGGTCATGATCAGGTTCGTGAACTGGTCATCCGGGTAGACCTGGACTTCCACTTTGTTTCCGGAGATCTCTTCGTATTTTGCGATGCTGGCTTTGAGCCCGTCATTGTACCACTGGTTGAATGTGGAGAATGTCAGGGTCACCGGGGAATCACTCTTGCCCTGGGAAGCTGCCGTTTCGGCCGGGGCAACCGTCTGCTCTGTATCGCCTTCAGGCGCTGCGGCTGGTTGTTCTTCAGTCTTGGAGCCGCATCCGGTCAGAACCAGTGCCATAGTGAGCACGAGCGTCATCAGCAGCGATACCATGCGTAAATGTTTCTTTGTTTTCATGAAAATATTCCTCCTTCTCAATTCTGGCCGTCTGTGTGTTTGCCAGTGAATTTGTTATACTGATTATATTCGATCTGTCATCCGTATGGAATGGACTGATTTTTTTGAGGACATGGATTATTTTTACTCATTTACCGGTCCAGTACTACAGCCGGAATTTCTAACAATACCGCGATTTTTTCGAAAAGAGAGGCGTTATGGCCCACACTCATGGCGAAGTGATGAGTCGGCGCCTGGGCGAACCATTCGTCCATATACGCATCCGGATCTTTGTGGAATCTTACCGGAGTCTGGGTATTCCCTATCGTCATGATGCTACCGTTGGTGGCCTCTGCTTCCGTAATGATAAACTTAAGCTTTCCATCTATGGTCTGGGTACAGCCCAGATTGGTAATATCTCCGGCCTTTACTTTCGCCTCGACGGAAACTCCGGTTCCCTGTTTGCCATGGTACAGACCCATGCCCCGCAGAATGGGCTTGCCGTTGGCGATGGCCAGATGGAAAGGACCGTCATGACCCAATAGTATTTGTACCGTCCTCATAATCGGTGACGACGATCTCGCAGAAACTGCCGCCCCTGTTTACAATATCACAGATTTTCATGGCCAGACAGGTCTTTAAGTCTCCTTCCCCGGCACAGGGAATTCCTTTTGCGGTGAGCAGAGAGTGGCCTACGATAAAACCGCCCTGTATTTTTTCATAGTATCCGCCGCGCGTTCCATGATAGTAGTAGGTCAGAGCGTCCAGGTCGTATTCTTTCACCAGCTTTTCCTGAGCTGCAGCCACCTTCGCTGTCCATTCCAGCTGTTCTGGTGTAGGTTTTTTAGCCAAAGGATCTGAGGGAGAATCTTCGCTGATGATGAAAAATTCGGCGATTTCCTCTTTCTTGGCTTCCACTTCCTGATCGGTTACGGTTTCCAGCATACGGTTCAGATCACACATCTCCAATACTTCCAGGTGAGCTCCTGTCTGTCCCTGAAACATGGTGAAATCACTGTACATGTCCAGCATCCCATTGTACGTATTTCCCAGGAAACCAAACCTTGCATTGGCAAGTCCACTTTTCACACTGGCGGCAAGCACCCACTCCTCGATCTGTTTGAAGGCCCTGACTGCTTCCGGGCGTGAAGCCGTGTTCTCATCGGTCAGGGAGATCTCAGGAGTATAATTAAGGCCCAACAGCCCATTGATAATGTGGCAGTCGATACCAGAGCGATTGAAGGCATTCGATATCTCCGGTACCGGACATGCCCCACAGTGGGCCAGCCACTCGCCGGTAGTTGTTCTGGCATAGTTGATTTTAGCGGTGGGCTGCAGGTTCAAAATGACGACCGCAGCTTTGCAAATCTGATGAACCGGCAGAATGGAAGCGCTATCTATATAGGTGCCGGCATGAGCAAATATAAGATCTACGTTATGTGTATTAAAGTATTCTCCTGCCTCCACTCCCCGCTTAGCACAATCCACCAGACCGTAGAAGAAAACCCGGGTACCGTTGATTTCGCGGACCTTATCAGCGATAAATTCCGCATATTCGACCACTCGTTCCCGAAGCCCCGGAAACTGGTCCCAATAATGTTTTAATCCCATCGTATAGATTCCGATTCTTGCCGGTTTTGTTTGTTTCAATTTTTCCAATTTACATATCCTCCTGCTGTTCTGTTTTTTGTAAATGGTTGAATCCTATCACTCCTTCTCAATTCTGGTCATTTGTGTGTACCAGTATATTTAATATACTGATTATATCCATTCTGCTGTTCGTATGGAATGGACTGATTTTTTTCCGGCCATGGATTTTTTTAACTGCAAAGATACTTGACAAGATCCTATCCCGGGACATACAATTTTTTTATATTCTTTTTATGTACATGCAATTTGTATGGATTTTTTATATTATTACGCAGGAGATTAAGAGAGGGCAGGGTAACCCAGATGTCACGCAGGAACAGTTTTCAAAAAAAGATGTTCGTCTATTATTCCATACTGATTATTCTTGTAATCATACTGATAATGGTATTTTCTTTTGTGTATGTCAGCAGGATGCTCAAGGAGAAGGAAGACACGAATATGCAGCAGCGGATGGCAAATATCACTTCTCAGCTGGACAGTACTGTAAAGGAATTAGATCAGGTGACCGCCCAGGTAGTCTTCAGCAAGCAGATTCAGGATATTATGTACGATGCCCTGCAGTATAAAAGCACTGAGGGCAATTATTTTGATGAGAACCGGCCGTCAAAGTTCCGTGTTCAGGAAACTCTCATGTCGATCAACAGCCCCAAAGACATCAGCCGAAGGGTATCCGTCTTTAACAATGGCTGCAACTTTCTCTCCGTGGGATCCGTGGTGGAGAATTCAACCTCTATTCAGGAAGGGCTTAAGGGGGAATGGATCCATGAGGTGTTACAGTTGGACGGAAAATGCCTGATACGGACACCCCACATGGATGAGTGGCTCAAAGAAACAGATTCCGGCATGGTGATCTCAGTGGCCAGGACTATTAACGCCACCATGTCATCCTTTCCGTCGGATTCGGGAGAATCAGCCCTACGTTCTTACCAGACGGGGGAAACCTTGGGTGTGGTGGAGGTGCAGCAGTCTTATCGTAAAATCGAGGACATCTGCGGGGTAGATGATATAACAAATTTTAAAGTGATCGTACTGAATCAAAACAACGACCTGATTTATCCTATCGATGCAAATGCAGAAGAGATTTTGCATTTTAAAAACCTGGTCCGGGATAGTGAGATGGTTCCGGGAAGTATCGTACGAAACCCGGTTACGGATATAGATGAACTGGTAAACTTTACTTCTTCCTCATACACCGGATGGACCGTGGTAACAGCGCTGCCCAGGGCCGATTTTATGAAACCTGTCTATACGTTTCAGCGTCTGATCTGTATCGCCGGGGGGCTGCTTATTCTCATTACTCTGCTGTTAACCTCAGCGATTACCAAATCGCTCACGATGCCGATCCGTGAGCTGCGCAATTCACTCAGCAAAGTCTCGATAGACAATTTTTCCCTGGATATCGATAACCGGGGGGAGAACAATGAAATCATCCTGTTAAACCAGGCATTTCACGATACCCTGGAACGGTTAAATGAGTCTGTCAAACAGACGTTGCAGGCCCGTATCAGCGAAAGCCATGCACAGCTTCTGGCTCTGCAGGCACAGATGAACCCCCATTTTTTATTCAATTCCCTGATGGCGATCAGTTCCGTTGGCGTGGAGATCGACAACCGGCAGATTGTAACCATGTGCGCCCAGT
Organism: Diplocloster agilis; assembly: GCF_019042275.1. GTDB lineage: Bacteria > Bacillota > Clostridia > Lachnospirales > Lachnospiraceae > Diplocloster > Diplocloster agilis. Next base: position 120,007 of record NZ_JAHQCW010000005.1, on the reverse strand, counting down.
TGTCCGACATGCTCCGGTACACTGCTTCCTACAAGAATACGCACATAACTCTGAAAGATGAGTTAAAACACGCGCAGAATTATCTCAATTTGACGAAATGGCGCTACCAGGATTTGCTGGAATTTTATTTTGACATTGCTTCAGATATGCTTGAGATCTCCGTACCGAAACTAATCCTGCAACCCATCATCGAGAATAGTATCAATCATGGATTTCAGGATACGGAACCCCCCTGGAAGGTATCGGTGGTGGGCCGGATCGAACACGGATGCTGGAAAATCACCGTGTCGGACAACGGCTCCGGGTTCGCACAAAATTATATGGACCATCTGAAAGAAGAACTTCATCACTACCGCGACAATATCATAGCAGGTGATGTTCCTATGCAGTTGGAAATGGGGGGCCTTGGACTTCTTAATATCTATATACGCCTGAAAATGTATGATCAGCATAATGCTATATTTGATGTCAGTAACAGCACCCAAGGCGGAGCGGTGGTGATCATTGGAGGATCTGTGGATCCTTGTGGGGAGGGAAAGATATGTTAAAGGTATTTGTGGTGGAGGATGAACCGTTTCTGCTGCGCACTATCAAACAGATGATTGTAAATTCACATCCGGGTTTTTCAGTAGTCGGTGAGGCATTAAACGGAAGGGATGCCCTATCTCTGATTGAAGAACTTCGGCCGGATATTTTATTTACCGATATCCGTATGCCCTTTATGGATGGTCTGACGCTGATAGGGGAGTTAAAAAAACGGGGGCTGGATCCGATCACGGTCATTCTAAGCGGATATGAAGAATTCGAGTATGCAAAAAAGGCCATCCGGCTTGGGACCTTCGAATATCTGTTGAAGCCTCTTTCCTATGAGATTCTGGAGGAACTTCTCACTAATCTCTATGAAAAATGGAATGACAAAGAGCACCGGCAGCAGACAGAACTTTTGCAAAGGGTCATCGTCACACGTGGGGATACACCGAATCTGGCCAAGACTGACCTATCCAGACACTTTGTTAAAATGAAATACTCCTATTTTCTGTTCTGTGCCGGCTCCTACTGTATTTTTCCGACAAACTGGATCACACAATCTAAAAAATTCTGGCTCACCGGCAGCTTTGAGTCCCGTTTAAACACTCTGCTGCCCTCTGTCCTCTCTCACTGGATGCTGGATGGGGCGGAGGGGTCTGAGAAGGTGCTGGTGATCGCTTCGCCGGAACTCACCGCAGATCAGATGGATGAGCTGGCGGTCCGGCTGCACCGTGACCTTTCCGGGCATGGTGAAACGATCACTACAATCTATGGACGCTGTACCGATAATATCAATGACCTGGTCTGCCTGCTGCCGCTGTCCAGATTATACTTAAGGCAGCATATCATATATGGCGTTTCTCAGGTCCAGTACGATACGGGGCAAACCGGCGCTCATCTGGAAACCGGATGCATCTCCCTGACGCCTTATGAAAACAGCCTGTCCCTGTATGCCCGAAATCATCAGCTTCAGAGATTTCTGAAGGAAATAAGATGTTTACTGGATGAGTGCAAAGAAAAGTCAACTACCCAGTTGGATCTGGAAAGGCTCCTGAAAAACATCATCCATCTTGTATCCCAGGTCTCCTCAGAGAAACTTCAGGGCCGTATACAGGAGAAATATCTGGAGCTGGACGAGCTGATCAGCAACACTTCCGATTATGATGTCCTTTACGAGGGAGTGGAGCTCCTTTTCTCAGATCTGTTTCACTCCCAAAAAGAGATACGCCATAACGAGGAACCTTTATTTTCCACCATCCAGGACGTGGAACGTTATCTGAAAAAAAACTATGCCAAACAGATCTCTATCCAGCAGTTGGCGGAACAGTTCGGTATGGTCTCATCCCAGCTGAGCAATACGTTCAAGAAACAGATCGGTATGCCGCCCAGCACGTATCTGACACAGCTTAGAATTGAGAAGGCAAAAGAGCTTTTGCTTATTCAACCTCCGGTTACTCTGAAAGACATTTCCGATGCCATCGGTTATGAAGACCCGTTCTACTTCAGCCGTGTATTCAAATTGAGTGTTGGCAAAAGCCCGTCTGATTACCGTTCGGAATCTCTTTAAGCAAAAGTACCCTAGTTGCCAAAGCATTGATGTCAGCCAGGAGGAGGATACGGCAAAATTATTATTCTAGAAAGAACCAACTCTGGATGGAAGGACAAGTTCTGCCGCTTCTTTTATACCAAGGCCGCTTAAAAATCGCGCCACAAAACCGGTCTCTGCAATCAGTAATTCTTCCAGGCAGGCGGAGAAGCCGACTGCGTCTGCACGTGCCAGCGCGTCAATTAACAACTCCAGATTAGGAAGAAAATAGAGGTTGGTCTGCTCTCTGTCCCCATGCAGATTCCGCAGCGGAAATCCCCAGAAAAGCTGGCGGTTCAGCTCGGCATACACCGTGCGGATCACCGGATAAGGAGCGTGCAGGCATATCATTTCATTACTGATATAGATGACCGCGTCATAGAGATCGGATTGTCGTACCCTCTCCATCTTTTGGAGCCACTGCTCCCGTAAGCTTACGCTGAGGGAATCTATGGTGGTTCGGGCGCAGTCACGGCAGGTGAAAGCTAAAATATGAAGGCTTTGCAGGAACTCCAGCAGCCGCTTTTGAATCATAGGGTCCGTGAAGTCGCAATTCACAGCGCCGTCCAAAGGCGGCAGCACCCTGGTTCCCACTCCGTTTACGGACTGGGTGGCGCCGAACTTATTGAGCAGCGCTATAGCGCGGCGGACGGTATTGAGGCTGATCTGTTTTTCCCGGGCAAAGGTCTGGGGCGGGGGCAGGTAGCTTCCGACAGGATATACCCCGGCCTGGATCGCCATCAATATTTCCATACAAAGCGAATAACAGATCTGGGAAGCTTTTTTATAAATACTCCAGCTAAAACCAATTTGCTTACAGCCGTTATCTTCAGGAATATTTTCCTCATAAAATTTGAGCAGGCCGTCCGAATAACTCTTAGCGGTCATAAGTCCGTCATCCCAGAGCGCATCGAAATCTTTTTCCCGAACGTCCCGGATCATATCAAGAAGAGGGCTGTCGGAAGTGTTTATTTGCTGCAAATTCTGACGGATGCTGACCAGAGGCGCTTGAAAGAACAGAAACATCTGCCAGAAAAGCCGCAGAATCAAATCGTTGCCCAGAGGACTGTAAAGCAGCTGTATCTGCCTGGACATTCTGTAAATTGGTGATATTTCTTTATGTATGGCAAGCCATTCCAGCTCGTCCAGGTTCTCCCCGGTGGCGGTCTTTAACGCAAACCACTGCACAAAATTTGCCAGCATCCCTGCCGACTGCGAAAATACCAGCATAGATTCCCTGCGGCTGGAAAAGTAATGTCTATAATTCTCCCTGATTTCCTCATCCGTGAACCGTATCTTTACCGTGGCTCCCACGCAGGTTCTCAGCGTTATATATCCTTCTTCTTTCAGCCGCAGGTATGCAAGACGCACGGTATCGACCGAAGCTAAGAAATAGAGGCTCGCTTCCTTGATCGTAGGAAGAGAATCCCCGCAGCGGTGCATCCCGAACTCGATCTGCGTCTTCAACAGCTCATATATAATTTGCTGCAACTCCCTCCCATTTGACAATATAATCCCTCCCTATATTTAAAAATCAAGGAAATTATACCATACCCAACTACTTTTTTGTAGGTGGGAAGGAGGATCTTCCACGGGTTTGGTATGCGCTCTGCTTTGGGCCGGCTGCTGCTGCGGTATTCGGGGACGCTCCCGGCGGACGGGGACTTTTGTGTCTCCCGGGGAGCGCGAGGGCTTGCGCTGGCACCCGCTAAGTGGAATCGGAAAGCCAGGTTCAGAGGCTCGAAACAGTTGCTATTTGTATCCTGTTTTGCTATACTTTATGATATACTTTATTGGTATGTGAGTAAGGAGTGGAAAATATCGATTTCCTTTTAAAAGCTTTTGCCTATGTCGCTGGCATGAGGCCTTGGGGAGATTTCAAAAAAGGAGGCCGCATATGGCGCAACCGTTAGAGAACAAATATGGAGTGGAACTTACCGGCGGTGATGTTTCTGAGGATTATGAGCTGCTGATGAACACTATGCAGGTGAGCGTCAGCAAGCATATTTTGGATGAACATTTCACCGCAATCTGGAGTAATCCCTTTTACTATGAGCTTATCCGCTATCCGAAAGAGGAGTATGAGGCGTTGTTTCAAAACCGTCCCGACCTCTATTATCCGTATCATCATTACGAGGAGGAGCTGCACAAAATCCAGGAAGTCGTTCTGGATGCCATTGACAAGGGCAAAACGGAATACAGCCTGACTACCCGGATGCCGGTTAAGGGCGGCGGCCATGTGTGGGTGCAGCTGCTCGGTGTGATCACCAAGAATATCTACAACGGTTATCCGATCGCCTATTCCGTATTGGTTAACATCGATAGCACCGTTAAGATGCAGCAGGCCCAGTCCATTACTTATAACAATATCCCCGGCTTTGTTGCGAAATACCTGTTCCGGGATTACCTCCACATAGAGCTTCTGGAAGCGAACAAGCAGTTTACCGATTTTTTTGGCTATACGCAGCCCAGGCATTCGGATGATCCCCTCTTTCGTATGAATGTGGAGGCCAATAAGGATTCGATCATTCCACAGATAGAACAGATAAAAAAGGGGGAGCATGTCCGGTTTCTGGCAAGGCTTGAAAACCGGGACGGAAAGGCTCTCTTTATGCAGGCCAACGGCGACTGTGTGGACTGGATCGACGGGGCTCCGGTCTATCTGCTGACCTATATTGACGTGACGGATTTAACGGAACTGCGCCAGATGCAGGATAAACTGGAGGAGCAGAAACAGCAGCTCCAGGATGCCCTGACCAGTGCGCAGAAAGCCAACGCCGCCAAACGGGATTTTCTGTCCCGGATGTCCCACGAGATCCGCACGCCGATGAACGCCATCATCGGCATGACGACCATTGCCGCGGCGCATCTGGATGACCGCGCCCGCATGGAGGACTGCCTGGAGAAGATCAGTTTCTCTTCCAAGCATCTGCTGGCTCTTATCAACGATATTTTGGATATGTCTAAGATCGAGGACGGCAAGCTGACCGTCAATCAGGCTCCTTTTTATCTGAAACAGGTGCTGGATTCCGTCTCCACGATCATCTACCCACAGGCCGCTGCCGGGGGACTAGACTTCAAAGTGTCTGTGCAGGATATGGCGGAGGAAGAACTGCTGGGTGATTCCATGCGGATCAACCAGATCCTGATCAATCTTCTGTCCAACGCGGTGAAATTTACGCCGGAACAAGGAAAAGTACAGCTGGAGGTGAAAAAGCTGGAAAGGCACGACCGCGGTATCAAGCTGGCCTTTATCGTCAGCGACACGGGCCGGGGCATGAGCGAAGAATTTTTAGAGCGCCTCTATCAGCCGTTTGAACAGGAGAACACCATCGGCGGCACAGGCCTTGGGATGCCGATCACGAAAAACCTGGTCGGCCTGCTGGGCGGCACCATCTCTGTGAAAAGTGTGCTGGGTACAGGTACCACCTTTACGGTGGAGCTGCCCTTTGCTTTATCCCAAAGACAGCAGCCTCCGACTTACCCCGCCATGGGTACCCTGCGGGTTCTGGTCAGCGATAACGATCCCGATGACGGTACCTACGCCGCTTTGCTGCTGGACAAATTCGGCATCAAGCCCAAATGGGTGCAAAGCGGTCAGGCAGCGGTGGCGGAGATCCGGCAGACTTATGACGCCGGGGAAAGCTATGATATCTGCTTCATTGACTGGCAGATGCCGGGGATGGACGGCGTGGAGACCACCCGCCGGATTAGGAAGATCGTCGGATCGGATACTCTCATCATTATTCTTACGGCTTATGATTACAGTGAAATCGAAACGTCCGCCCGGGAGGCCGGCGCCAATTTCTTCCTTTCGAAGCCTTTGTTCGCGTCATCCCTTTATAACGCTTTGATGACCGCGACCGAGATCGGGACGCCGCTTCCCAAACCTCATACCCTGACGAAAACGAATGCGCTGGCCGGGAGAAAAATCCTTGTTGCCGAGGACAATGACCTGAATCTTGAAATAGCCGTGGAGATACTGAACATGGCAGGCGCGCAGGTGTACTCTGCCCATACCGGCAGGGAGGCGGTCGATTGGTTTCTTGGCCCTGACGGCAGAACCTGCGACGCGATCCTGATGGATATCCAGATGCCGGAGATGGACGGCTACCATGCGTCCAAGACAATCCGCCACAGCGCCTGTTCCAATGCCCGCAGTATCCCTATTATCGCCATGACCGCCAACGCTTTTCGGGAGGATGTGGATGCGGCGTTAGCCGCGGGCATGGACGCCCATGTGGCAAAGCCAATCGATGTGGAAGAACTGTACCGGACGCTGGGGCAATGTTTGAAAGAACCAATCCATAGCCGCAACTATCCGGCGTAAATATCTTGTCTACAAAAGAGAGATTCTGACTGCTTACCACCGTCAGAATCTCTCTTTTCTTCGTTTCTTTTATATGATCCCCGACATTCAGATTTCCGTCGGATCATACCCGTTCCTACATTCTTCCGTCATAAAATATCCCAGCAAAGACCATCCCCAGAATGGGTCCAGTCCCGTTCCTTCGCCGGTCTCGGTTATATAGTATTCCCGGTCGCCGGATCTTTCTATTAATTCCCGCGTCCGCTCTGCAAGCGTCAACGCGATATCCGGGTACCCATATGTCATCAGGCCGTGCATAACCATGTAGTTTGTCGGCACCCAGGTATCTGCCCGCCAGTTGCAGCCGATATCCCCGTCCAGGTGAACCGGACTATAGCCAGGCTCAGAGGCCGCTAAGGCCGGCAGCGGATAAGGCCGCCAGAATTCTTCCGTGTTCAGAATATGTTCCGTAACCAGCCGGCCCGCCTGCTCTTTGTCCGCGATCCCGGCCCACAATGGCAGCAGCCCGGATATGGATTTGACCCGGATCGCTTCGCCCGACCGCATATCCCGGTCATAAAAGTAGCCGTCTTCTTTATCCCACAGCGAAAGCACCGCTGTTTTTCTGCTATTCGCTGCCGTCCGGTATTTCTCAGCTGTATCTTGATCCCCATAAAATACGCAGATTTTTGCGAATGCCAGACATTCCCTGTAGAGGTAGCAGTTCAGATCCACCCCTTCACAGTAATCAGACCGCCATATACCGGCCCGCTCGTGCTGATCGTCCATACCGGTTTCCACAGAACTTCTCCAGTAGGAGAGATTGTTTTTATCCGGGTCCCTGGCATACAGCCAATAATCCAGAGATCTTTGCAGTTTCCTGAAATTCACTTCCTCCAGCCAGTCCAAATGTCCGTCTTGGCGCAGACATAACAGCGTAATCTGGGACAGGAACGGTTTCACCATTTCAAAATCCTCTTCCCCGGAATAACCGTTTTGTATCGCCCTCTTAGTGAATCCATCCTTCTGCTGGAAGGCTAAATAGACCAGGACCGCATTTCTCATGCGCACCGTATCTTTCCCCATATACAGCTGTACGATTCCTTCAAAATACTGATCCCAGTCATATAACGTAGTGTTTTTATAGCCTGTATAATATGGAAGTTTTGTTTCCTCATTTACCGCCAGGCCGTTTTCCATCAGCTCCTCAATCCGCACGCGCTCTTTTTCAGTCAGACCGGACGCTATCTTTTCCATCATTGTTTGCTGCATCTGCTTCACCGCCTGTTCATCCTTTGTTTTATTTGATACACCTGTTCTGTCTGATCCACCCTTTACTCTGTCTGATCCACCCTTTACTCTGTCTGATCCACCCTTTACTCTGTCTGATCCATCCTTTACTCTACCTGGTCTATTCGTAAATTTGTCCGTATCCTGCCGTGCTATACGCCATACGCGCGGTATTTCCATCAATCCCTGCGGCAGCAGCACGTAGCCGTCCTGCCACTCCCGGCCCTCCGTCAAAAATGTTTCCGGGCCGTAGGCATACGCTCTGCCGGGCAGCCGATGCAGGGGTCCGAATGTATTCCGCCTCGTCAATTCCACCCGTATCCCGGTCAAATCCTCTACCGTTCTGTCATATGGAGGCCAGGCCGCAAGCTGCGTCTCTTTTCCCTCATACACGAGGCAGGCCCCTTCAAATACCGGGCCGTCTATCCTGACGCGCTCCCCGATAAGATTTGGAATCCGATAGAGCACCCCACCGGAATAAAAAGGCAGCCCCTGGGTAACTATGTCCCCGGGTTTCAGCTCTTGTGGGAGTTCACCCAGCACCACTGGTGTACCCTCTCTTAAATAGACGCCGAACGCGCCCAGCAGATATACGGCTTCGATGCCGGAGCCTGCTCCGTAGTACCGATCGATCCGGATAATATTCCGTCCTATTCTCACCGCATGCGCAGGGACGGCTATTTTTTCAAAACAGATGTCGATCCATTTCCCGCGGCTGTTCAGGTCCAGGACCGTATCATTGAACCGGATTTCTTTTATTTGATCCAGTTCTTCCACAACCAGCGTCAGATCCGCCGGCACTTTCTCGCAATCCACCGCGTACCGAAGGACAACCGGGTGAACCGCGCGGCCGGATGCTGATCCGTTTTTCTCCTGAAACCAGGGCTGAATCATTTCTCCGCCCCGATAAGGCATCTGAAACAGATCCCGAAGCCATCTGTCTGCTTTTAAAACTTCCTGGTCAAAGATCCTCAGATTCTCCGCGGCCTGAATGTCTACCCTGTCCAGTACGCAGATATTCTCCTCGGTCAGCTCATAGGAAAATGACTCCGGCAGCTTAACCTCTTCCAGAGGCCCTGTTTCTTCCTGCCGCCTTCTTTTACCTTCCGGCGTCCCTTTTCCACTCTCATCCTGAGTCTTCGGCCTATGAAAAATAAAATAATTTTTAAGTTCTCCCCGCATAAAATCCGTTGTTACGTAAAGCTTTCCTTTATCAGCCGTAAATTCAGTCTCTAAAATCTTCCCCGTCTCCGCCTCCAGGCTCTGTACGTAATCCCCGCTCCCAAGGCAAACCTGCACCCTGCGGTAATCTTTTTTCCGGTTCCGGTTCATCAATACAACTACACGGCCTTCCGGGAGTATCCGCACCTGGCCAAAAATATCTCCCGAGGCCTCCCCCCGGATATCCACATGATTTTCTGTCCGAAGAGCGGCCGCAAGGTTGTCTTCACTAAACGCAAGGCAAAGCGACTGGTCCGCCAGCCGTCTGGCCCGGTCTGATTTCCTGACATCCACATATCCCGGAACCTCTCCGGCAAAAATAACCGTTCCGCCCTGCGCCCGGAACTCCTCCAAAAGCTCCATCGTCGTGCTCCGGATCGTATCCAGTCCTGCCACCAGCACCTTCCGGTAGGACGCGGCATTGATCTGCAGTCTCCCGTTTTGGCAGGAACCATGTTCCGCCATCAGCCCCTCATCCCCGTAGTCAAAGTCAATCCGGTTCGAAACCAGTGTCTCGCAGATCCACTGATATTTTTCTTCCAGCTCCCTGATTCCCTCATCCCGTGCCGTGAGTCCGTCAAAGGCAAAACTATAAGCCCTGGCCCAGACGCTCTCCACCGGGCTTAAGACAAGCAGCTCACAGTCCGCAGTTCCCTGTGCCAGCAGTACGTGAAGCCTGGCAAAATAATCCTCCACACCGGCATAACTCCGATACCAGCCTGACTGATGCAGGATACTGGCCGGGTAATCACGCTTCGCCTCCCCCTTCATGGTGTACCAGGAAAGATGGGGACAGCGGACATTCACTCCGAACAGCGCCTGCCAGGCTCCGACGTTTTTGTAGTCTTCAAAACTCATCTGCCAGCCGGTTCCGCCGTAAAGTTCCGAGAGCACCCATTTTTGACCCATCTGTCTGGCCACCGATACTACCTGTTTGACCACCCACCAGCATTCGTTGGATTCCGTCAGGATATCGATACCGGGCACATCCATATGTTCATAAAAACGCATCACAGACCCCTGCATCACGGTCTGGGCGCTTAGGCAGTCTTCATGCAGCACGTGCCCGGTGAACAACAGTTTTCTCTCCCGGCACCAGCTGTGGATCTGGACCGCGTAGCTTTCCAAAAATAACTCCTGGCATAGCTCCATGTAATCCCATTTTACTTTGGACAGCGGTTCATCTTTGATCTTCAGGAACAGCTCCGGCAGCCGGGATCTTAAGTCATAGCCATACGTCTCCAAAAAACGTTCGAACAGGCCGGGCGTATAGGGCAGCGCCCATTCCTTTCCGTCAGAGAATCCGGTGAACAATGGTCCCCGGTGAGGCTCATCCGTAAAGATCCCCCGGATAGAGCTACCCAGCCTGCTGCCGCAGTATTCCCCGTATTTGTCGTGGGTGCTCCGAATGAATGCCTTCACCGCGTCCGGATTCATGGTATCCAGATATGTGCCGCCATTATAGACATCTTTACATTCGAATTCCGTGATCTCAAAAGCTACCGTTGTTTCTCCCTGCTCCGGTTTCTCCTTTGGATGCAGCAGCCGGCCGCTCTGATACTCATACTGATTCAGGACACAGCCAAATATCGCAACCGTATCCGCCGTCCTTATGCGGTCCGGGTCCGAACCCGGCGGATAGAACTTCATCTCAATCCGCCCCGCCCGGTAATGCTCATCCTGTGTCAGCAGCCCTCCCGCGGTTCCCGAGGGCCAGCGGTCCTCATCATACAGCCAGGCCTCCAGCCCGTCTTTTTCTCCCGCGTCCGAGCAGCGGTTAATCAGGGAAAACCATTCCCGGCCCAGGTATTCTGTCTCCAGTCCCGTGCGGGAATGCATGAAGAAGCCTCCAAAGCCCATTTCCCCCATGATGCCGATCTGTCTTAACAGCTCCTGTTCCTCCAGTTTTCCGTTCCAGGCCCAGAACGGCCTGGCATAATATTCCTTTCCGGGATTCCGGAACTCTTGATCCATTCTGTCCATTTGATCTATTCTGTCCATATGATCTCCTATTCCCAGCAGATTCCCGGCATTTTACGGATCTTAACCTCATCCGGCGCGGTCACACCGGCATGTATCGTACCGTCCTCTTCCTGTCTCGCCGAAAGACGGACCTCGCCGTAGGGCGTGGGAAAGCTTCCTCTCACCCATTTAAGCCCTCCCAGTTTGGGTTCCGCTTCAATCAGCCTGCATCCTGGCTCCAGTACTTTTAAGCCCAGAACATTCTCTGTCAGCCAGGGAGTGACGCCCGACGCCCATCCGTGGCAGAGGCTGTGCCGGTACCCTTTGTAACAGTATCTGCCGAAGGTTCCGTGAATGTCTACCTCCTCCGGATTTTTGATCAGGCTGTCGATGGGAGCCGCATGTTCCATCCATTCCACATCAAAATCCTCCCAGAATGTGGTGGCTCCCAGATTGAGCATCCCGCCCCAGTATTCCCGGACACAGTCCAGACAACCCTCGAGATCCCCCGCCATTGCCCGTGCGGTCAAAATATAATATCCCATAAAAGTAGACATTCCCTTTGCCCCGCCCGCCTTCAGCAGTTTCTCATTTGCGGTATCCGCGTCCAGGAGTCCCGCCATGACCAAAAGAGCGGCGGCTTGTTTGGAATCTTTATAATCCGCCGGATATTTTCTAAGCTTCACCAGGTCTTCCCCGCAGCGCAGTTCATACTCTTTTTCTCCCAGGATCTGAAAGATCCGCTTAAGCTTTTTCGTGGCGATCGTATGCAGCGCCTGGAGCCCCGCATCCACCACCACAGTGTCCGCATGGGAAGGCCAGTCCAGGAAACGGATCTGGGGGGTGGTATCTTTACCGTTTTCATCGATGGAAGCCGAGAGCTGATCGCAAAGGCCCAGCAGATAATCACGGTTGGACTTTAAGTATTCCAGGTCGTTGGTGTGCAGGAAATAATCATGGAGAATGAGAATCCACCACATGGAATAGGCTGGGTAACCGTTCATCCATCCCGGCAGCGGTGTCTCCGCTTTGACGAACTCCAGGCTTCTGGTGATGCTTTTATCAGAACCAAATACCGCCTGTATCGTAGTGATCTCGGGATGCATGTCCCCGACCCACACAAGCCGGTCCCTTTTAATCCCGTCCCAGATGTAGTCCTGCATATTCAGATGTACCGTATACGCTCCTGTATACCAGATACGGTTCAGCAGCTCATCGCTGCATTGAAAGCTCCCTCTGTACGGTACATCCTTGATAACCAGTACCGCTTTTACGGTTTTTAAGACCAGCTCCGCCTGTTCTTCCAGCAGGTCCAGCCGTACAAAACGGAATCCCGTCTCCCCCACCGGCGTCATGCTCATACTGCTGATATTCGTGACTATATCCCGGTTGGCATGATCATTGGTGGCATTCTTGTCATCCCCGATATCGCTCATGGCTTCCATCGCGGATTCACCAAAACGGATCCTGACTTTTGTCCCCGTTCCATTACTCTCTTTCCACGCGGATATGATAATTCCCCCATGGATTTCCATCCCAAAGTCCAGTAGCACGCCGGCCCTTTTCCCGTTATTTCTTAGAATGCAGGGATTCTTGGCCTCCAAAGATATCTGAACAGAACGGTCCAGCAGCAGCGCGCTGCTGTTTTCCACCTGCGCGCCCTCCCCTTCTGTCTGCCACAATATTTTCCGGGGGCACAGATAGACGCGTTTTCTCACATCCTGCTCGGCGGCCGGCCGGGTATTATTTCCATACATGTCAAAAAAACTTTGACCGTCATTATTCATCTTCATACTTAAATTTCCTCCAGTGGCGCATTCACTGCGCCTTATTTCCACTTCAACATCCGATGGGCATAGTATACGGAGCCCAGAATCAGAATCCCGGAAATAATCATATTAAACTGCATAGAGCCAAAGACCATCTCTCCGACCACAAGCTTCACCCGCTCCATCCGGGAAATCAGCCCGGAACCGGCAAAGCTCCCGATAAACCCTCCGCAGGCGGTCACCGCAGTGGCAAGTCCCAGATAGGCCATAGCCTGTTCCGGTTTTATATAATCGTAAGGAATCATAAACTGTGAGGTAACCAGTCCGGTGGAGATCAGTCCGCTGGTAAGAAAGATTACCAGGATCAGCCCTATCGATTGTGACGTCACAAGGGGCCATATAAAAAACTGGATACCCAGCGCTGCCGTGGTAACCAGCAGAATCCGGTTCCAGCAGATCCGGTTGGCGATTCTTCCCCATATGGGTGCGACCAGCATCTGCACCAACACCTGCAGCGACGTCAAAAGCATTACATGGGTAAATGATAAATGCAGCTTATCCAGCATATACGCATTATAATATGGATTTGCCATATTAATGGCCAGGTTTAACCAGAACATATAAAAAAGGAATCTCCCGAACTGCCGGTCCGACCGAAGGCAGTCCGCGTACTTTTGAACAGACTGCTTTTCCTGCGCCGGGCGCAGTTCCACATAGGGAATCTTACGAAGGATTCCATAGTCCGCCGCGGCAATCACCGCTGCCGCAAAGAACACCGCCGCAAATCCGATATATTCCCTATCATTCGCTCTTAATTCATCAATCAGAATCCCGCCCACGAAAGACAGCACGGTGGTAATGGCAACCACGATCCGGTCCCGTCTGGCAAAAAAGGTTCCCTGCATATGGGTATCCACCGTATTTACCATCCAGTAATTCAACCGGATACCGGAACTGGCGGCGATCGTGTAGGCAAAGGTAAGGATCACTACCGCCATCGCGGTCCGGGCGCTGAACATGCCCGCTATCCGCACATCTCTCCCCGGAAGGAACACAGGGATCATGATAATGCTCAAGATCAGCATCCTCCCTGCGAAGACCATCCGGTTAATGGTCTTGCCGGAATCCGGAAGCCTCGACCAGATCCGTTCCAGCATTAACTGGAAGATATTTGCCAGCAGGGGGATGGACAGCACGACGCCTACTTTTGAAGGCGCCACGCCCAGATACAGCAAAAACCCTGTCATCAGCACCCCGGAAACCAGGCTGTTATATACGGATGCCATTACCTGAGAAGAGAGAAACCGTCTCTGTTCCGGGCGGAATGACCCCGCATCCTTCTGACGCTCACTTTTCATATTTTAACCCTTTACGGCCCCTACCATCATTCCCTGAACATAATATTTCAGACAGCTGGCCGTTGCAATCAGCAGAGGGATGGTGCCGATGATAAAAGCCGCGGCAATCAATCCCATATCATTGGTCCCTTTCCCGGCTGCGTTGTTAAACACGATCTGGCAGAAGGTTTTCACGTTATCGCCGCCGGTAATGGCGATGGTGGGCCAGATATAGTCGTTGTACATGGCGACTACCGAGGTGATTCCCACGGTAATCAGAATCGGTTTGGACAGCGGCATGGCGATTCTGGCAAACATGCCGAACTCTCCCGCTCCGTCGATCCTGGCCGCCTCAAAGATATCGCCGGGCAGTTCCCGGAAAAAGGATTCCGCCAAAATGATACCCATCACCTGCTGCCCGGCCACGTAAGGGATGATCAAAGCCCAGAACGTATCCACAATGTGCAGCCCTTTCACAATATGAAAATTCGGAATAATCAACAGGGTATAGGGGATCATCATGACCGCCAGGATAAGGGAATACAGCACTTTTCTGCCTTTGAATTCCATCCGCCCGAACGCGTAGCCGGAAAGCGCCACGATGATAATAATAAAAAACAGGGAAATCCCGCAGACATAGATCGAATTCAATACCGGCTTGAAGATGAATTTCAAGGCTTTTGAGAAATTCATCCAGTACACAGGATTCGGAAGTCCCAGAAAATCATTGGTAATCATGACATTGGGCTTTAAGGACATATTGATCAGCATTAGAAACGGAAATGCCGTAGTAATTAAAAGCAATATGACAACAAGCCTGGACACTACGTAGCCCGGCGTTATTTTTCTTTTCACTCCCATGTCATTCACCATCCTTTAACAATTTTCTGGAAACCATGGTAAGCAGTATGATTACAAGGAACAGGACCACTCCCAGAGCGGAAGCGTATCCGAAGTTTCCGTCCCCGAACGCTACCTTGTACATCTGAAGGGCGGGTATCATGGTCGCAAAGCCCGGTCCCCCATTGGTCGTGGCTGCCACCAGACCAAAGCCCGACAGACTGTTGATCAGGGAAAGGGTCACTACGATTTTTGTGTAAGGCTTGACATTGGGCAAATGAATGTCCTTTACCACATTCCAGTTCGTCGCGCCATCTACGATGGCCGCCTCATAGAGTTCCTCTCCGATCATATTGAGTCCCGAGTGAAATATCAGGAAATACATGCCGGACACAAAGGGGAACCCGATCAGTACGATGGCGAACAGCGCCGTTTTTTCATCGTTAAGCCAATTATGTATCCATCCGTTTGCACCGATTTTCTGCAAAATAGTATTAAATCCAAAATTCGGGTTATACAGGTATTTCCAGATCAGAATTACTACGATAGAGGGAACCAGCATCGGGATCACAAACGCGGTCCTTATAAATCCTGATATTTTCTTATGTTTGATAAAAAACAGCAGTTCCGAAGCCAAAAGCGGGAAGAACACGCTGAAAAATACGGCCGCCACCGTAATCACGACCTGATTTTTAAAGGATGTCAGAAACATCTCATCATGAAACGCATCCACATAATTGCGGATTCCGATAAAGTTTGAGCTTTTATCCGTAAAGGAGGTAAATACGGCGTTCCCTATGGCATAGTATGAGAATACGGCCAGCAGAATCACCGTAGGCGCTATAAACAGATAAGGGATCATCTTTGCACAAAATGTTTTTTTCATAAATTCCTCCAGCTGCCGCAGTCCCTGCGGCCTATCTGCATCCGGCATTACCCTTTCGCGATATTGCCGTTTTGCAGTTGCTTCTTTTCATCGTATTTGCTATAATAAACATGCTGTTCTCTTATGGGTAATCGTTCCACCGGTCCCAATACTTTGTGAGAGCAGTTTTTTATAGCTCCTGCCCGCGAAAGGCAGGAGCTATTTTTAATTCTATTTCGCAGCATCCAGGGTCGTAGGGTCCAGATCAAATCCGGCGCTTGCGATGCCCTCATCCGAATATTTGTCGTAATAGGGTTTTAACTGCTCCAGGAATTCGCCCGCATCGATTTTGCCTCTGCTCAGGGAATTCACAAGATCATAAAATTTGGGCATATCCGCCTGGGTGACTCTGGTGAATCCGGTCAGGCCGTCCCAGTCTCTCGCGGTTCCCTCCGGTACGAATCCGTCTAATTTCTCCTGCAGCTCCGCGCTTAAGGTGACTCCCGCAATTACACTGGGGCCCTGGATAAAGTTACCGCTTGCCAGTGTTTCTTCATAGGTGGTCTGGGCCTGCTTCGGAGAATACCAGAATTTGTAGAAATCCTTGACTCTGGCCATGTGGTCCTCGCTGTCTTTTTGAACGATCGCCATCTCGTTCCCCAGTACGAAGAGTCCTCTCAAGGTATTTTCCAATCCCTGAGGCGCGTCTTTGAAGGACGGGAACTGGAAGGTCGACCACTGGAACTGCTTATCCGCCGGAAGCTGGTTGATGTCGTCCAGGATCTTCCCTGCATTGAAACTGCCCTGCAGCAGCATGGGGGAGTTCCCCATCTCGAAGTCGGTGATCATCTGGCTGCTGTCCACTCCTACCCAGTTTTCCGGGAAGAATTTTGCCACCTTGCTGAAGGTATCCCAGATCGTCTTATTGAGTTCCGTATTGACACTGTTTTCTTTCCGGTACATCGCGACTCTCTCATCGTTATTGACGATGTCTTTATCACATTTTAAATTGCTGGGATCCCATTTAAATCCTTCGTTGGCTTTCATGGTCGCTTCATCCCACACCGCATCCCCGGGCTTTGTCAGGAACTGGTCTTCTATGGTCCGATAACCGGAATCCGCGATGGAATTTAAGAACCAGCTGGATTCCAGACCGGCTGCGATCGGGTTTTGGTATCCTTTGTCCTTAAATGTCTCGCAGGCTGCGATCAGATCCTCAAAGGTCTGGGGCACCGCCACGCCTTCCTTCTCGAATATATCTTTATTATAGAAGAACGCTACGCCGATCTTATCAAAAGGCAGGATTCCCATTTTCGATCCGCCTGTTTTATTCAGTGCGATGGCCAGGTCGTTGGGATCAAAAACGTCCCGGACCAGTTTCCCGTCGTTATAAGGATTCACTTCATCCAGCATCGGAGCCAGATCCGTCAAATATCCTTTTTCAAACGCCACGTTCCAGCTGCTGGCGGTCAGTGCGTTTACTACAAAATTCCCATGCACGATGTCCGGCGCGTCATTTTGATCTGCGCTAAATGCCGTCTGCATCTTGGTCATATAGGCGTCGTTATCCGATACTACGTCCACCACCACTTTCGTCTCCGGGTGAAGTTCCATATATTCTTCCGCCAGTTTCTTCTGGCCTGCCGTATAGTAGTTGTTGATAACGCTCAAGACAATGGTATCTTCCTTTGTGGTATCCCAGGCCGCGTCGGAATCCTGCGCCGGCGTCCCGGTCTGTTCCGCCGTATCCGCTGTTTCCTTCGGCGCGCCGGCGTCCGGCGTTTCACTTTTATTTCCACAGCCTGCCAGCATGGCCGATACGGTCATAGCCCCCACTAACAATAAAGCTAAGCTTCGGTTTCTTTTTCTCATTTTTCTTCTCCTTTTCTCTTACGGGCATATCGCATCTTTTCTTTCACTGACTTTCTTGGTAATCGTTCCACCGGTCCCATGATACAGTGCGTACAGTTTCGCCTCCTTACCGTATATTTGCCACCCGTTTCTTTTTTATATCATCTGCATTTTGCAGTTGATTGTCCTTCCACCAGTTCCAAATCGTTCTGGAAATATCCTGTGCTGCCCCGGCTCATATTCGTATAGAGCAGCTCGAAGGCTTTTTTCCCAAACTGAATCTTATCCATGGACATGGAGGTAAGCGTCGGCTCCCAATACTGTCCATAGGAAATCCCGTCGAATCCCATCACCGATACATCCTCCGGAATCCGAAGTCCTCTCGCCTTCAGCGCCTTCATAGCCCCCAACGCCATCAGGTCATTGACACAGATGACCGCCGTGAATTTTCTGCCGGAATCCAACAGTTCATTGGCATAGTGGAAACCGTCCATCATATCGGTGGAGTATGGAAATTTACCGTCAAACAGCAGGCTGTCTTTGCAGGGAAGGTTTAACTTTTCCACCATCTCCCGGTATCCGATGCTTCTCAAGTCATAGGGAAGGTTTCTCCCCAATCCGCTCAGGTAGGCAATATCCCGGTGTCCCAGGTCATACAGGTACTGCATTGCGATATGCATGGCTTCTATATGGTTATTTTCTATCGATGACACTTTTCTGAAATCAGCGCCTACATTGCCGCTGACGATCACTTTGATCCCTTTATCCACCAGATGATACAGTTTATCGATCTTAAACTTATAGGGAATCGCCGTGACAAACACCCCATCCAGCCGTCTAATAATAAAATTGTCAAAGTAATCGTCCAATTTATTAAAACCGGTACAGATATTTACAAAATATCCCTTCTCATTGGCCGCGCTCTCAAAGCCTCTGACAATATCCCCAAAAAATGGATTAGAAATATTCTCCAGCACGATACCAATCTGCATGGTTTTCTTCATCACCATGCTCCGGGCGATCATATCCGGCCGGTAATCCAGCTCTTTGATCGCCGCCCTGACCCGGACTGCCGTCTCTTCCTTTACCTTATTGTTCTCATTCAATACATTTGATACGGTCGCGGAAGATACTCCCGCCAGCCTTGCCACATCCGCCCTCGTCACTTTCAAAGATCGTCACCGTCCCTCGATAATTTATACGTGTAAATTATTTTTAAAAAGAAAAGAAGATCGGATTCCTCTTCATTCTTTCCACATCCCGGTGTTTTTCCACAATTTTCATACAGTTCACGGGATATCTTTATGTATTTTTTGTTGTTTTCTGCGTTTATCATAGCATTTGAAAGAAATATTGTCAATCCTATTTTTTACACGTGTATATTTTTATTGACTTTTCTTCGGCACCATGATACCTTCATCTTATATCACACGAAATACTCTGAAAAACAGGAGGAATGTACCATGAATCCACTATTACCTCTCCGGCATTTTGTCCCGGATACCGAAGCCAGGGTCATGCCTGACGGCCGTTTGTACCTTTACGGTTCTTATGACATCAGCCGGGAAACCACCTATTGTTCCGATATACTGCATGTTTTCTCCACCGATGACCTAATCCATTGGACAGATCACGGCGTAGCGCTGCGCAGCCAGGATATTCCCTGGGCTTCCAAGGGGCATCTTCTGTATGCTCCGGATTGCATATACCGGGACGGAACCTATTATCTGTATTTCTGCATGACCGGTTCTTATGAGGGAGTCGCCGTCTCCGACAGCCCCGCCGGCCCTTTTCACGACCCGGTTCCGATCACCCCTGCCGACCAGGACAGTATCGATCCCGCGGTATTCATCGATACCGACGGCCAGGCCTATTACTTCTGGGGGCAGTTTCATTTACGCGGGTCAAAATTAAACCCAGATATGAAAACCCTGGACTTGTCAACCTTGAACACCTGCATCATAGATGAAAAAGAGCACGGCTTCCATGAAGGCATCTCAATCCGAAAGCGAAATGGCATCTATTATCTGTTATATACCGATATTTCCAGAGGTAAGGCTACCTGCATCTCCTATGCCATGTCCCGTTCGCCGCTGGGACCTTACAAAAAAGGCGGCGTCATTATCGACAACATCAACTGTGATCCTGAAACCTGGAACAATCATGGCTGTATGGCAAAATACAAGGGCCAGTGGTACATATTTTACCACCGTTCCTCCCAGAACTCCAAGTTCAACCGGCGTGTCTGCATAGAGCCCATCTTCTTTGATGAGCTGGGATACATAGCCGAAGTCCCCATGACCAGCCAGGGAGCTGAGCCTCCCCTGTCTGCCGCGGCCCCCGTATCTGCGGCTCTCGCCTGCCAGATGATGCATGGTCCGTACATAATCCCTTCTGCGGATAACGAGATAGAAATCCTGAGCCATGCCACAAACGGCAGCTGGGCGGCTTACCGCTTTCTCGCCTTTGACGGCCCCCATAGTTTCTCCATAACAGCGGCCGCCGCCATTAATGGCGGAACCGTGGAGATCTGGGCCGATTCCCTGCTGCTTGGTTCCTGTCCCGTGACCCCAACCGGAGGCTGGGACATCTTCCGCACCTTTTACTGTGCCGTAACCCCCGTCTCGGGAATAAAAACCCTGTATCTGGTCTTTCGCGGAAACGACCTGGACCGGCGGCTTATGGACGTGAAGGAATTCCGCTTTTACAGGGATTATGCATCCCCCGCTTGCTAATGAAGGGTAAATGCGCTAAAATATAAATAGCAAAGGGTCCGCGGAGTGTGTCCGCCTCTTCATCCGTGTATCAGAAAACCTTATGGCAAGGTGGTATGTTATGGATAGGGAAAATTTAGAGAAAGCCTATGAACAGGCATTGGCTGAGTTGGCAAAGGCAAAACTGGAAGTGGAAATGCTGACCAACACAGTAAACGGCGGTACCGCCCGGCTGGCAGTGGATGACGGAATGAGAATCATCGCTGCCTCCGAGGGCTATTACCGCATGACCGGATATACCGAGGAAGAAAGCTTTGACCCACCGTTCTTCCGAAGAGGTGTTAATCTTGTTTTGCCGCAGGATCTTTCTGTAATCACATCTGCGATCAAGAAGCTTTCCCGGGACGAACCTATCCAGATTTCATACCGGATTCGAAAAAAGAACGGGACGGTCGCCTGGAATTTTGCTCACTGCTCACGCATCAATCAATCGGGTCCGGAGCGGACCATCGATGTCTTTTTCTTCGATATTACCGACACCAAGCAAACAGAGATTGAACTGAAAAACCTGCTCGACAACATCCCCGCCGGTGTGCTGCGGGCTTCCGTCGGCGACGGCATTCACGTACTGTTCGCCAATCAGGAATTCTATCGCCAGACCGGGTATGCGCAGACGGAGTTTGCCGGGAAGGATATCGATAACCAGTATCTTCGCGTTGTACATCCGGAGGACCGGGATCATCTGCTGGAGCGGGCCAGGGCTTTCACCGAATCCCAGTACAGATGTATGGGGATAGAGTACCGGATTATCACCAAAGACGGACAACTCCGGTGGATGTGGGCCACAGGCTCGCGGTTGAGCGATCTCAATGAACCCGCGTCGGTTCTGCAGGGAATTATCAAGGATATTACCGATGAGCGGCAGCAGCGGCTGGATGTAGCCCTGAATGAGGAGCGCTACCGGATCATCTCTGAGCAGACAAAAGAGACCGTTTTTGACTGGGATCTGGTTCAGGACCGCATCCAGTTTTCACCGGTATATCAGAAGATGTTTGGCTTTATGCCTCCTGCGGACCTTCCTGTGCGTAGTCTGACAGACTACGATATTATCTATGAGGAGGATAAGCCGCAGGTCACCAGGATGATAGACTCTATATTAAACGGGGCCTCCTATGCGGAAGCGGAATATCGGGCCAAATGCGCCGATGGTTCTTATCTATGGTGCCGGAACCGGGTTACCACCATTTTCGGAGACAATCACAGGCCGGTCCGGGCGATCGGGCTGTTAAGCGATATCAATGATTATAAGCAGACCGCTACGGTTCTTCAGAATCAGGCCATGCGGGATTCTCTTACAGGCCTGCTCAACCGTATGGCTTTCCAGCACAGTGTAGAGCGTATTCTTCAGGAGTATCCCTCCGGCAGCCATGCGTTTTTACTGTTTGATGTGGACCAGTTCAAGAGCATCAACGATACCATGGGGCACGCACTGGGGGATGAAGTGCTGAAGAACATTGCTTCTATCCTGGCGGACGAACTCCGCTCATCGGATCTGTTCGCCCGGATGGGCGGCGATGAGTTCGCTGTCTTTATGGTAAATATAGCTTCGGCGGAAGCCACCCTTAAGATCGCCCACAGGCTGCGCGCCAGGATCGGCGAACTGGCCGGATTGACCGGCCTTAAAAACCAGACTACCATCAGCCTGGGCATGTCGGCTTATCCGGCGGATGCATCCACTTTCGAGGAACTCTATAAGCGGGCCGACAGAGCCCTGTATGAAGTAAAACATAAAGGAGGCAACGGGTGTCTGCGTTATTTCTGATAAGCGATTCTCTCTGATCCGTCCTCCAGATAAATCACTCCGCAGCGCGTGAATCCATTCTTTTTGAGGGTCCGCTGCATCGGAATATTCTGTCTGTGGGTATCGATCCGTATGCTGCCGCACTGGTCATAACACCAGCCTATACAAAAGGTGGCCACACCTTTGGTCCCCTGTTTTGAGGTGATCCGGTGAATGATGCCGTAGGGCAGTTCATTGATCCACCCGCCTTCATAGATCTTCCGGTAAGTGGGTTCCTCCCCCTTTTTAAAATAAAAGGTGCCGACGATCTCCCCGTCCTTCTCACATACGTAGCTGTTCCCCTCTTTTATATCGTTGATAAGCAGATCCTTTGGCGGATAGGCCGTTCCCCACTGATCGGGATTTCCGCTCTCTGCCATGAAAGCTCTCGCTTCCCGGAATAATTGCAAAATGGTGTTCAGATCATTGATTGTAGCTTTTCGAATCTCCATAGACTCCTCTTTTCAGCGCTTTCCTGTATCCCGGATTTTCCGGCATATGCCGACCGGGCCGCGCATTCTTCTGTTATTTTCGTATTATTTTAAATTGTATGAGCAGGCTTGTCAACCAGCCGCGCTGCCGCCGCTTGGCGGCATTTCTGCCAGCTAACAGATTCCCATTGTCTTGTTACGGCTTTTGCAGTTTGATCTCTCTTTGGTTCAGCGTGCCGATATAGCGCCCTATCCTCTTATAATGGTAATCGTTGGTAATATCGATATCTTCCTCCTCATCGTTCAGGGCTTTTAAGATTCTTCGTTCCTTATATTTATAGACCCGCCGGACAATGAGGTATCCGTCTTTTAGGAACATCCAGATTTCTCCGTGTTTGGGAATATAATCGTCTATATACTGGAAGCACAAAATAGACTCCGGGAAGAAAAAGGGCGTGAACTTATCCGTATTCAGAAAGACACAAAAGGTGGTCTGCATAGTAAATATGTTGTTGTCTGTCTCAACCATATATAATTTCTTTCCGGAGTATTCCGCCAACTCCCCCCGCCAGTTCAGGAACTCATAGCAGGTAAGCACGGTTTTATCTTTGTTCTTTAAATAGATCATGCGGTCGTATTCCACGTTTATCAAGAATTTTATGTATTCCTGCCTGTGTTTTGGCAGCATTTTATAGCGGTAAAAATATTCTTCCAGCTGATAGGGGACGCGTGTCTCTCTGCCAAACAGTTCATCCATCGAACACCGAAGCGCATTTGAAATCGCCTCAATTGCCTGGCAGCCGGGATTTTTCGTAATGCCGCTTTCAATCTTAGCCAGCGTACTCAGCGGAATTTTGCTGGCGTGTGACAGCATTTCCAACGTAAATCCTCTGGCTTTCATGATTTCTTTCAATTTTTTATGATCCATTTCTTTTGTCCCTTCCGCTTTTTTATGAAACCTTGGTATTCCAAATTTGGACATTTTTTGACCGGTGTGGTAATTGACTTCATTATAGTACTTTTCTTATAATTAAATCTATTCCTACAATGAATCTATAAGAAGGACGTACAAGAAAGGAGTTATGGTCATGGTAACTAAAAACATTCAGTTGGTGGTTCCTAAGGATTCTTCTCTGCAGATCATAGTCTTGTGTCAATCAAAAGACCGGCTCACCGTGTTGGAACTTCCAAATACCATCTCAACACAATTGCCGGACCATTCGCTTCTTCTTCCGAAAGAGCATATTTCCTCTTTGGAAATTGCCCCGCTCATCCGCAAACTGGGATTGTCTCCCAATCTAAAAGGGTACGGTTATCTGCGCAAAGCGATCGAAACATCCCTTCGTTATCCGGACACCGCTATCAGTATTACCAAAATGATCTATCCGCAGGTAGCCCGTACTTTCCATACCACCGAGGCCTGTGTGGAGCGTTCGATCCGTCATGCCATTCAGGTAATCTGGACAAAAGGAGACCGGGATTTTTACCGCCAATTGTTCCCGGACAACGCCGGACACAAACCAACCAACAGCCAGTTCATTTCCCTGTTTACGGAATATTTGAAAAGGCGGGAAGACCACACGATACTCACCTATCAGCCATCCGATTCATAATTCAAAGCTTTTATACTTTTTTACCTTCTATATGTCAAGTATACATTCTTCAGGCTTCTTATCCGTTCGAAGCCCTTTGAAAACGGGCTGCCTCAATCCCCCGCCGGCAGTCCGTTCCATATATTTTACCACACATACCAGTTCGGGTTCGATCCAGTACGCTTCCTCATTTCCTCTGGGAACCGTCATTCCCGCCGGAGGCCCTGACAGCCGTTTTTCCCGGCGTATCCGTGTAAAATCAGGGCCGGATACCCCCAAGGTCACATGTCCCTGATAGATCAGTTTTCCATCCTGGAACTGGCCCAGGATCAGGCTGCTTACATGATCCGACTTGTCGATCCAGCCGCAGACCACGAAGTCCTCATCCTGCAGATTTTTTATTTTAATCCAGTCTTTTGTCCTTTTTCCGGGAATATAGATACTGTCCTTTAATTTCGCGACGATTCCCTCCAGCTCATTTTCCTTCGCCAGGCGGAAAAACTCTACGCCCTTTTCTTCTATAAACCGCGACAACGCCACTCTCTCATTTTCCTTCAGATTTTTCGCCAGCAATTCTTTGCGTTCCAGAAGCGGCCGGTGCACGATCTCTTCCCCTTCATAGTATACCATATCAAAAGCGACAAAACTGGCCGGAGACCTTTTGGCTTCCAGCTCAATCTTAAACTTGTTTGACATCAGGCTCCGGCGCTGGATCGCAGAATAATCCGGGCGTCCGTTCACCATCATCATCAGTTCCCCGTCCAGAATGCACTTTTTTCGTACCTGCTTATGCATATCTGCCAGTTCCGGAACCTTGGGGAGCATTTTCAGATCCCGTTTGTTTCTAAGCTCCGTTAATTGGGCGGCCGGGTCCAGATACGCCACGCACCGCTCGCCGTCCATTTTCAATTCATAAATATAATCCCTGCTGTCGAACGCGTCAGCGCTTACACCGATCAGCATGGGCTTTAAGCTTCTTGCCGCGAACAGATCTCTCATGCCGGTTCCGCTTTCTTTCTGGTTCTCTTCTTTTTCGGGGGGCCATCCTGATCTTCCACCTGCCGGATACTTGCCTGCAGCGCATCCATCAGATTGATTACATTAGCCGGCTTTTCATCCGGCGGCGTTACGATCTCCTTGCCGGCGATCTTATCCTCGATAATCTGGCGCAGCCGTACCTGATATTCATTCTGGTACTGCTCCGGTTCAAAGGGCTTCACCATACTGTTGACCAGGGTTTTCGCCATGGTTAGTTCCGCATCGTTTAATTCCGGCTGCTCCGGTTCTTTGGGCATTTCTTTAATCTCATCATAAAAGAAGAGTGTTTCCACCAGAATTCCGGTATCCGTGGGAATCAGGGCCAGCAGTTTTTCCGTCTGCCCGATCACGGTTTTGGCGATGGCTACCTTCTCTTCGGACAGCATGGCTTTGCGCAGCAGCTCATAAGCTTTATCGCCGCCCGCCTCCGGTACCGCGTGATAGGTTTTATCATAATAAATGGGACGGATATTTCTCATCTCCGTAAAATGAAGGATATGGATGGTCTTATCTTTTTCCGTCTTCGCTTTCTCAAAATCCGCGTCCGTCATGGTTATATACTGTCCGGGGGAGAATTCAAATCCCTTGATTATTCCGTCGGCCGCCACTTCCTTGCCGCAATTCGCGCAGACTTTCTTGTACTTTACCCGGGAACCGTCCTCCCGGCACAATTGATTAAAGTGGATATCATTATTCTGTGTCGCTGTGTGAAGCGCTACCGGTATGTGAACCAGACCAAACGATATCGCTCCTTTATGGGATGCTGCCATTTTTATCACCTCGAACTTAGTATGCGCAGCGCTGGAGGTTTGCATTCATTTTTTTACTAAGGGCCGGAGAGGGAGGACGCGGGGGGCACCGGGAGCGGGCGGCAAGCCGCTTCGGCCGGGCCTAAGAACGGGTAACTCCGATGGCGGGAGAACCTCTTATTGGCAGGGTCCGGTACAAACTCGCCAAAGGACGGCTCGGACAGTGTCCCGGGCCCTGCGAGGTTCTCCCACCATCTGCGTAACCCGTTCTAAGGCCTGGCCTCAAGCGGCTTGCCGCCCGCTCCCGGTGCCCCCCGCGTCCTCCCGCTCCTGCTTTGGTGATAAATGAGATGCTGGCGATTTCGGGGTTGTATTTTTGCGATATTGTTTGTATATATATATGATGTTTTTTTTAAGGTGTCTTATTGATAGTAACTATTTTCCAAGCTATTGGTGCGAATATTACCAGGAAAGAACTTGTTCTATTTGTATAATTATGCTAAGATGATGATAAATTTTTTTAAAGGAGTCCTTTTTGTGTTATCTGTTTACCGTAATGAACTGAAGTATTTGTTGAGCTGGGAACAGGCTGTGCAGTTGGAGGAACAGATCGGTCAGGTTTTGGAGCCGGATGAGTTTTCCAGCCAGGGGGCTTACCGGGTAAAGAGCCTGTATTTTGATACTATTTATGACGCGGATTTTAATTCCCGTTTTTATGGAGAGTATTACCGGAAGAAAATACGGCTTAGGATTTATGATGAGAATGAGCCGTTCGCTAAATTGGAACTGAAGGAAAAGGAAGACCATTATCAGCACAAGACCAGCCTGACTTTGTCCAGGGAACAGGCGGTTCGCCTTATGGACGGCGACTACGGCCTGCTGCTGGATCTGGAGGAGGAGGCGGCGCTTCGCCTCTATTCCCTGATGATGGGCGAGGGGTACCGTCCGGCGGTTATTATCGAGTATGACCGGCGGGCCTTTGTATATCCGCTGTTTCATACCCGGATTACTTTTGATTCCGGAATCAGGAGCAGCGAGATGGACCTGGATCTTTATCAAAAAGAGCTTCCCTGGAACCGGGTCAGTTCGGAACAGGTCGTGCTGGAAGTGAAATATGACCAGCAGCTCCCGCCCTTTCTGTCGAGCCTTTTCCGCAAATATTCCCTGTCCAGGCTTTCCGTCAGCAAGTACGGAATTGGCCGCCCTATTTATCAAGAATATATTTTTTAAAGGAGTGTAAGTATGTCAAAAAAAGATATCCTGTCCTGGTTTTATACCAACAGTACAGCCCTGACAGCCCGAGACATCGCGATTATCCTGTGTATCGGCCTGCTCTGTTCCGCGGTTATTTTCCTGACTTATAGATTTACCTATAACGGGGTAACCTATAATCCGAAATTTAATTCTTCGAATGTGATTATTCTGCTGATTACCGTTGTGATCATGCTGATGATCAGCAGTAATATCGTTATATCCCTGGGTATGGTGGGCGCGCTCTCCATCGTACGGTTCCGGACCGCGATCAAGGACCCGAGGGATACGGTTTTTATTTTCTGGTCTATCGTGGAGGGGCTTTGCGTGGGTTCCCGGAACTTTAAGCTGGCTTTGATATCGGTATTATTCATCGCCCTGGTTATTTTCGCTTTTCATCTCTATGTGCGGAAATGGAATTCTTATCTGCTGGTCATCCGCGGCTCCCAGACGGCTATGGATGCCGCCCGGATTCAGTCGGTGCTGAAACCGTCGGTTACTTCTGTGCGGGTGAAAGCGGTGAATCAGACGGATTCTTCCTGTGAAATGATATTGGAGACAAAGGTAAAGGGAACGCTTTCAAAGGAAAATCTGGAGGTTTTACATAGCATCGAGGGAGTGAAAAGTTTCCACTGGATGCTGCAAACCGGCGAAACCATAGGATGATGTATATATGAAGGAAAAACTGCTGAAATTTTCTAATCCCAGAAATAAAAATTGGTGGCTGTTTACCGGGGCTCTGGTTATCTTTGTGCTGGCTGTGGTTTTGTTTACCCTGACGGAGGAAAAGGACGCCGGCAGCCTTCAGGAATATGTAAAAAACGGAAGCGTGGAGTACAGTGTCGCCGACACGTTCCTGACTGAAGATACCGAATTGGCGCTTACGGCCGATGCGGTTTATAGTTCGTCCTATGATATTTATTATACGCTGGACGGCAGCACGCCTGATCTTACATCTTCCTTATATGAGAAACCGCTCCTTTTGGAGGCCGGGGATACGGTCCGCGCGGTACCGGTAAAAGCCAGGGTTTGTTATAAGAATACGTTGAGCGATGTGGTGACCAAGACCTATTTTGTCGGAAAGAATGTGGACCAGCGCTATACTACCCTGATCGCCTCGATTACCACGGATCCTGAAAATCTCTATGATCCGGTCACCGGTATCATGATGGAGGGGCCCAATACGGAGTACGGCTTTAAGAATTTTGACCAGCGCGGCGACGAATGGATACGCGACGCCAACGTGGAAATGTTCGACGAAACCGGAGAGAAAATAATAGACCAAAAGATCGGTCTGGGCATATCGGGGGGATACAGCGCCAATTATTTTCCCAAATCCCTGAAATTGGATGCCAACGAGATCTATGATAAAGAAAACCCCAAGTTTGAATATCCCTTTTTCTCCACGGATGAAACCGTTTCGTCACAGTCCGCCGGCCGTAAGTTTAACCATCTGGTTCTTCGAAACAGCGGAAATGACCTGTACTCTACTCTGATCCGGTGGAATCTGGCCAGCTCCCTGGCCAAAGAAATCGGCCTGACTCCCGTGATGTCCGCAAGACCGGTGACCGTGTACTTAAACGGCGAGTATTACGGCCTGCTGCAGATGCAGGATTCTTATTCTTCCTATAATCTGGCCCAGCAGCTGCATGTGGAAAAATATGAGGTGGAAAAATTCGAAAGCTCCGAGCGGGAATGCGCCGAAGCTGCCGGTTACGCAGAATATCTGTATTCCGATCTGAATGTCGCTTCGAACCGGGAACATCTGGAAGAACTGGTCGATATGGATAATTTTCTGACCTACTACGCCTTCCAGCTCATGGTGAATAACTTTGACTGGCCCCAGAAAAATTATGCCGCTTATCGGACGAATCAGGAAGGAGCCGACAACCGGGTCCGTTTTCTCCTGTTTGACACGGATTATATGTACAACCTCTATGACACCCCCGACCGGGCGCAGGAGCTCTTCGGAGAGATGCTGGTATACCCGGAAAATGACAACAACGCCCTCTCAAATGTTTTAAAGTGTCCCGAATATGAGACCCGTTTTGTCAACATTATCACTTCTCTTATGAGTAATATTCTGGACCCGGAACATCTGTTGGAGCTGATCGACCGCTATAGCCAGGAGATCGCGGCAGAGATCGGGTATATGGAAGACGAAAGTCCGGATGCTGAGATACGCGGCGTTGCCGGAAACTGGGATTCTGAGATAGCCCGGCTAAAGTATTATGCGAAAATCCGAAACGAGGAAGTATCCGACTGGCTGGACACGCTGTTTGAGGTGGAGGATCTCTACACGGTGACCATGGTGCCTTCTGAGGGCGCGGATCTTAGCTTTGGCGCCGTCCGGCTGACGCCTGAGGATTCGGAGTGGAACGGATACTTTTTCCAAAGCCATCCACTTACGGTGACCTGCGAGACCTATCCGGGTTACGAGTTTGACCACTGGGAAGTGAATCACCGGACCGTCACATCCAAAGACCTGGTCATATCCCCGGATATGCTCCTGGAAGGGGATAATCAGGTCCGGCTGGTTACCCGCAGAATCAACGGGGAGGGGCCGGTGATCAGCAATGTATCCGCCGCCAGCGTGGATGACTGGATTGAGCTTTATAATCCCTATACGAATACCATAAAGCTTCGGGATTTCTATCTCTCCGACAACCGCAGTGATCCGCTGAAATACCGCTGCCCGGAGACAGAGCTGGAACCCGGGGAAACCCTGCGGCTTTACGGCAAGACCAGTCCTGTGCTCAACCATTATCTGGTGAATTTTAATCTAAAAAAAGGCGAAGTGCTGACTCTGTCAGATGCCGATGGAATGGTTCTGGATCAGGTTACGATTCCGAAGATGTCCGCGGATGAAAGTTACGGGCGCTATCTGCATGGGAATACCTGGAAGTTTTTTGGGAAACCGGTAGAATAGATGATATGAATAGACCATCCAAAGAATTATTCTTTCCCGCTGCGTATTTCTCTGATATAATAAGAGCTGACAGTGATTCTGCCGATCTAATGCAACATACATGGCACTCAACAAGGAGGATACGAAATGATCATCAAGGGTTTTAAGATGAAGCTGTATGAGGGTATGGCCGAAGAATACGAGAAACGTCACAATGAACTGTGGCCGGAAATGAAGGATATGATCCATGAGCATGGCGGCCGGAATTATACGATTTTCTGGGATAAGGAGACCAATTTCCTGTTCGGTTACATCGAGATCGAAGATGAGGAAAAATGGGCCGCCGGAGCGGATACCGCGATCAACCGTAAGTGGTGGGACTTCATGGCTTCCGTCATGGAAACGAACCCGGATAACAGCCCGGTAACGGTGGATCTTAAAAACGTATTTCATTTGGATTAAGCATAAATAACCCTGTTCGTGTTGCGGTTCTATTAGCCGCGGCACGGACAGGGTTATTTATATTGATTGCCGTTCTTTCTTTTACCGGTTCAAAGCTTTGAATATACCGGTCAGGCCCGCCTCGTCTACTCTTCTGCGGATCTTTTCCGTATCTGTCGTATACAGATTAAGCTTTTTCATACGGGTGAAGTAACAAGAACCGGAGAACGTGTACTTTCTGCCCATCCCCTCTTCGGTTGCCATCTCTTCTTTTACATATGCGATGGCATCTCCTATAGCCAGGCTGCGGGGGAGTTCTAATAGCGCAAGTCCCTCAGCGTATCTCACGCTGTTGTATCCGGCCAGCGCCCCTGTTGCGATTGCCTCGGTATGGCCCACCAAAAGCCCCGCTTTCTCCCCGGCGCAAAACAGGTTCTCCGCATCCGTCACCTTCAGCGTATTTTCCCTGGGAGCCATCGCAAAATACCGCATGGAGTTTCCTTTGCCTCCGGCGTAGGGGTCCTCGTACCGGGCGTTTTGAAATCCCGGAATCGGATGCAGCTTCTCTAATGGATAATAGGGCGTCATAAGCTTCGCGTGCCCTGTGTCCAGCAGGATTATATTGTCTCTGAATTCAGGAAGCGCATATTGCTGACAGCATTTCAAGTCCAGATGATCGTCGATCAAAGCTTTGGGAATCGGAATGATACAGACGCCTTCCTGGTCCAGCCTGCGGATGATTTCGGGAGAGAGGGATTCTTTTAAGAGCTTGCAGGAACCGCTCATAGCGCCGGTGGAACCGTCTTTTTTTCTTCCCTTGTACTCTTCTATGCCGGTCAGTCCGGTCAGGGAAACTCTTCCTCCGAAGCTTGGACAGCGCAGGACGCACATCGCGCAGCCATTTCCGTATTTCGTACAGCAGTTCATAGGACCTGCCGTACCGGTCGCGTCGATAAAGACGTCTCCTGCATAGGTCCTGTCCTTGTCATCCGTGACGTGAATGATCCGCCGGTTCTCCATTTGGATATGCGATATGCGGGCCTGAAAGACCAAATGAATGTCCTGTTCTTCCAGATACCGCCTTACGGCGCCCTCGATCCTGCCGATATCGTACAGATCCGCGTGCTCATGGCCTGGAAACCGGATGTTTCTATGCCGGATGTTCTGATCGATCACCTGGAACAATTCTCCGGCCCCCAGCGCGATCAGTTCTTCTGTGGCGGTAAAACGGCCGTTATTTCGCATAATCCCGCCTGCGAGGCCGGTGCCTAACAGCATATCCGTGCGCTCCAGCAAGGTGACACAGGCCCCCAGCCTGACAGCTTCCGCCGCGGCCGCACAGCCGGACCAGCCTCCCCCCGCGATAACCACTTTTTTCATATTTTTCAGCCTTCTCCTCTCATCCTTGACTCAAATCCGGAATTATTTTCATCCAGAATTACTTTCATCCGGAATTACTTTCATCCGGAATCACTATTTCTTACACCCGGAAGAGTCTTTACGGATATTATATGAAAGACGGACGGCTAATATTTATGACTTAAGCTTATATCGGCATGTTCCGGATCAATTCCACCAAAGACTGCACATTTTCCCCGGTCGTGGCCCAGCTGGTGCAAAAACGCACCGCTGTGTTTTTCTCATCGATGGGCTCCCATATTTCGAAAGCCGCATGTTCGGAAAAATATTGCATCTGCGCCTGCGTAAGGATCGGGAACTGCTGATTCGTCCAGGAGCTGACATAGAGCGGAATCCCCTTATCTTCCAGCGCTCCGCGGATTTTAAGAGCCGCGTCCACCGCGTTTTTACAGATCTTCTCATACAGATCATCCTCAAACAGGACATCGAACTGGATACCCAGCAAACGTCCCTTCGCCAGCATACCGCCATGCTGCTTCATTATGTATCGGAAATCTTTTTTTAAGCTCTCCCTGGCGATGACCACCGCCTCTCCGAAAAGGGCTCCGCATTTTGTGCCGCCGATGTAGAATACGTCGCACAGCCTGGCGATATCAGGAAGAGTGAGGTCGTTCCTGCTGCCG
Source organism: Diplocloster agilis (assembly GCF_019042275.1). Lineage (GTDB taxonomy): Bacteria > Bacillota > Clostridia > Lachnospirales > Lachnospiraceae > Diplocloster > Diplocloster agilis. The sequence continues at coordinate 87,444 of NZ_JAHQCW010000005.1, read as the reverse complement.
GCCAGTCCGTAACCAAGTCGCGCGCCGTCCACATACAGGGGCAGCCCATACTTTTGGCAGGCGGCATACAGGCTGGTCAGCTGTTCCTTCGAATACAGCGTTCCGCTCTCCGTGGGAAAGGAGATGTATACCATGCCGGGCTGGACCATATGCTCCCTGCTGGTGCTGGCGGCGTGGGCTTCACAGTATGCCGCCACCTGCTCTGCGGTAATGGTGCCGTCTTTGGATGGCAGGGTCAGCACCTTGTGTCCGGCCGCCTCGACGGCTCCTGTCTCATGACACGCGATATGGCCGGTATCGGCGCTGATGACTCCCTGATGCGCTTTTAAGATGGATGCGATCACTGTCGCGTTCGTCTGCGTACCTCCGACCAGGAAATGAACATCCACCTCTTCTCTGCCGCAGGCCTTTCTGATTTTCTCCCTGGCGCCTGCGCAATAATCGTCATTCCCGTATCCCGGCGTCTGCTCCAGGTTGGTTTCCGCCATTTTCTCCAGAATTTTGGGATGGCATCCCTCTACATAATCACTTTGAAAATAAATCATTTCTTCCTCCCTGCATGCATATTCCCGCATGCCAATTCCAATTGTATTTCCCATTATACAACAGGAGAGGGATTCCCACCAACGAAAAAAACCGAAAATCCGGCAAATCATTCCAAAATCCGATAAATCCTTCTAAAACCAGCGGTAGTGGGGCTTCGCTTCTCGGAAAAACCAGTACCGCAGGTAATCATCCAGGACAATTCCCACGAATGATAAAAAGAACCACAGAATGGTAAACGGAAGGCAGATCTGCCCCATCAGGTTAAACGGCACCGCGCCGTAATCCCAGACATTCCATCCAAGCTTGATATTTAACAGCCAGCCGGTAAGGAATTCCAGCCCCGTTATGATACCGGCCGAGGCCAGCATCTGCGCCCACACCGGAAAGCGCAGAGAATATCTGGCGTCCAGAAGCCCGATCAGCACGAAACAGATCCCGCCCAGCACCGCCATACTCCAATGGGAATACCCACGGAACATTATTTCCATCAGATAATACACGCCTCCGCCAACGCCGAACAAAAACGGCAGTTTTGAAATTTGTCTCCACATTGCCTTCTCCTCCTTTTTAATCATTTTCTCCCTACAGCCCCGGAACCATTACGGTAATTAAATCCAATTTGAAACAGAATTGGGTTGCTTTGCTTTTATTTCCATACTATAATAAAATAAGTGTTTCCCAATACATAGAAGATCAGGTGTTATCATGAAAAACAATACAATATGCAGAAAAAATACCAAAGGTTTTACTTTAACGGAAATGATCGTGGTTCTGGTAATCATTGTCATACTTATCGCTCTTTTAGTCCCCACTCTGGTGGGATATATCGACAAAGCGAAGGAAAAAGAGGCCATCGCGGAATGCCGCAGGGCGGTCGTCTCCACCCAGACACTGGCTTCTGAAAAATATGGCCTGGACAATGAAGTGTCCGGCGGTATCGCATTCCTGGCCAAGTATAAGGATGAAATATTTGAACTGGCCGAGCTGCCCGATAAGGCGCGAATCAGCTATCTGTCCTTCCAAAACGAAGGAGCTTCCGCGGATGGAGCCTCCCGTTCCATCTCCATGCTCAAATTCACATCCTCCAGCAATATCAAAGTAATCTATGACGCTTCCAAGGATCCCAAGTACCGGATTGACTGGGAGGATGCCGGCGCGGGCAAATACTTGTCCGATGCGCAGGAATTGTGGGGCTCCAAAGATTATATTAACAACGACAAACTCTGGGAGGCGTTCCTAAAAGACAACAGCGACGCTCCTCTGACGGATACGGAAGTCCAGCTGATGAACGAATTCGCGGAAAAATTTGGCTGTACCCTGAAAGTCGATCCCAACACCCTGCAGTGGCGGCCGGTGCTGGTCCGTGGAACCGATACGGTATTACTGTTCACCCCTTCCGATCCTGTCACACATAAGAATCAGAATACGCCGGTATTTTACGACGGAAATAATTTTTATTATTACGTCCGCAAAGATTATAAGGGAAATCTTGAGATTAACCTGAGCGCCGTGACTATGGATAACGCACAGCGGCTGATCGATAACGCTTTGTCCAGCAAGACGCTGAACACGGATGATATCGCTCCGAATCAGGGTGCCTGGGTCAAATACGAGCCGTAAGCCTTAGCGTCGCGTAGGATTATCCATTCCGGCTAAGCCGTATTAATAGGAAATGAGTAAAAGCCATGATCTCCTTTTTACAGGTAATCATGGCTTATTCTTTTGTCTGCTTCACAGGAGCCTTTTGTATTGTTCACATTTCTCTTTTTTCATCCTCATCTCCGGCCGCAACCATAAGAGACATTGTGATGACTCCAAGACAGGCCCCGCCAATCAAACAGAGTATATAACCCATAGCATTTCCTCCTTCTCTACCGTTTTCATCTTTTGGTAAGCCTAAAAAGGAATAAAGAACCGGATTCGCGTGGTCCTTCTCTAATATCTTCTCTGTTCCGTACGGGAATATGAGTTTTAGAAATAGCAATATTTAACTGTCTAAAAATGTATAAATGGAATATTATTTTCACAGGATATTATTTTCACAGACTCTTGACACGTTAAACACAAATTCTACACAAATAAAGAGTATATTATGAATTGCAAAAGCAAATAGCTTTTTCATCCTAACACTTTCTTTTTCATATAAGGCGGCATCTGAAAAATGCCGCCCCCCCTCTTTTTTCAGTTTTCCCACACACTTTATTTTGGCATAAGATTCAAAAGCGCCGCCTTCGCCTGTTCGATGGCCAGGCCCTTTGTCCTCCAGATTTCATACTCACTCAGGGAAGGAAGTCCCATGTTCACGCCTGTCTTCCGGTATTCCATGGAACTTTCCAGTGTTTCTTTCCCGGACATATGAAACTGGGTCAGGGGCGCGGCGGCGCCGGCCTTTGTAATCACGTCCGCGCATACGCCTCCGGCCGCAAGGATATGTATCCGTCCTTTAGCCGCAGCCGCAAGCTCCTGCAAAAGCTTAAGCCCGTTCAGGCAGCTATCCTTCTGTCCTGATGTAAGGATCGTGTCAATTCCGAGCCGGACGGCGGCTTCCAGCGTCTCAAATGGATCCGCCGAGACATCGAAGGCCCGGTGCAAAGTGACCTTCATGCCGCCTGCGCTTTCCATCAGAAGCTTCATCCTCTCTATGTCCAGACTGCCGTCAGGTTTTAAAACCCCGATTACCACCCCATCCGCGCCCAAACGTTTAAACTCCAGAATATCCTTCCGGATCACTTCAAATTCATCATCCGTATAACAGAAGTCCCCGAACCGGGGTCTGACCAAAACCCGGATTACGGTGTCACAGCATTCCCGGATATGGGTAAACACCCCGATACTGGGCGTGATTCCTCCAATGATCAGCCCGGAGCACAGCTCCAGCCTGTCGGCGCCCGCCTCACAGGCAATCCGCGCCGAATCCGCGGAATCCACACAAGCCTCCAGAATATATGGTTTCATACTACTTCCTCCTTAACGTATCATCTTTCCTAAAGCAAATGATACCGGCCTCACAGATTATGCAGCCGGCAATGTTTAAGAGTATATCGTTTACAATGCTTTTCATTGATGAAACCTATTGTAGAGGAAAATCTGGTGTCATACAAGACCTTGGAGCATAAAGTTTTTACCTTTGTCTGCGGACTGGCGCAAGAGATCACCAGGACCATGCCGGAAAGTTATGATGCTTCCGCTTGCAGAACACTATTGGCAGCATAAAAGATTCTTAACGATATCTTAGCGTGCAAAATAATAGAAATTGTATATAATAGAATTATAAGGAGGCGGTTAAAATGTTAGAAACCTTACTCGTTTCTTTTACATTGCTTATCGTCTTAACAAAATTTGGTTTACCTCTTTTCTATTGGCTCAATCAATGTTCCCGCCATTGATCACCACGAAAAGTGCCGGCAGCTTCCCGCCGGCACTTTTTATTGCTATGAGCGCTTAGCGGCTGTTTTTCATTCAGGACTTCTAAGTTTGGACGGATTTACTCCCATATATTTTTTAAATATTTTTACGAAATACCTGGTGTCCGTGAAGCCGACCTTCTCCGCGATTTCATAGATTTTCAGATTGGTAGTCAAAAGCTGTTCTTTTGCGTATTCCACTTTATGCCTGTTGACACAGTCGATAAAGGATTCCCCGTATTCTTTTTTGAAAATATAACCCAGATAGGATGGATTTACATAGAACGCAGCCGCGATCTCTTTGAGAGACGGGTTGTCCCGGTAATGCTCTTTCAGATACTGCAGCAGATCTCCCACCAGTTTACTGTATACTTTGTCCGGAGTCCCTCCGTTTTGTTCTTCCAGGCTTTTTTTCGCCTCTTGGAAGGAACAGGCTACCTCTTCGAGTTCTTCCACTTCTACCCCCATACCGGATTTTACCTTTACCTTAAGGATCTGTGCTAACGTCCCCCGGACTTCTTCCTCAAAGGACCGGATCTGCGCCAGGGTCTGATGTCTGTCATAGAGCAGGATCACATAATTTTCCATAAAGGGAAACGACAGGCCGTACTGCCGCTCCCTCATCAGCTCGTCGCAGACATTGGCCGCCGCGTATATCATCAAAGCGAGTTCCTTTTTATCTGTCTCGTCCTGTGACAGAATCTGGAACACGCTGACTCTATAGGTCCCTTTGTTAATCCGGATATTGAGGTTTTTTAACTTTTCTTTTAACTCATTGTTGCCGATATTTCCCTCGATCAGCCGAAGAAAGGTATTCTCCCGCAGCAGATTCTTACCTGCCCGGGCCAGCGCGTCCCCCCGGCGTTTCATGCGGATTCTGGAGACAGCCGTGCCGATCACTTCATGTAATTCCTCCGGGTCCAGCGGTTTTAACAGGTAATCGGTCACTTCCATGCGGATCGCTTCCTGGAGATATTCAAAATCACTGTAGCCGCTCAGGACGATGATAATGGGATGGGCGTTTTCCTCTCTGAGCGCCCGGATCAGTTCCAGGCCATTCATCCGGGGCATCTTGATATCGGTAATCAGGATGTCCACCTTGGTCTTCCGGTATTTCTCAAGCGCCTGCAGCCCGTCATTCGCCTCTTCGATCTGCTCCACCCCGTGATTATCCCAGTTTACCGAACGGATGATTCCCTGACGTACCAGGGGCTCGTCATCCACGATCATTACTCTGTACATCCTCTTCCTCCTGTCCTTTTGCCGGTAAGTATAACGCCACGCAGGTCCCCTGCAAAGAACTGCTGAAGATCCTCAGTCCGTAGCCGCTGCCCAGCAGCAGCTTCATCCGCTCATTTACATTTTTGAGCCCGATATGGTAGAGATTCTCTTCCTTTGAATCCGTCTCGATTTTCTGCTGTAAAAGATCCCGGGTCACGGCGTCCATGCCGATTCCGTTGTCCTCGATCAGAATGCAGACGCCGTCCGCTTCGTTTTTTCCGTAAATGCGGATCCGGCACACATCCATCTCCTGATTAAACGCATGGTTGACGCAGTTTTCTATAATCGGCTGCAAAGACAGCTTGGGAACCCGGAGCTCTTTTTGTTCCATATTAAGCATTTCTTCGTATTCCAGCCTTTCGCCGAACCGCAGCTCTTGAAGCTGCATATAGTAATCCACATATTCCAGCTCATCTTCGATCAGCACGATATCCGGGTGCCTTAAATTCCATCGGAACATATTTCCCAGAATCGTTAACATCTGCGCGGTTTTTGAGTCGCCTCCAGATATGGACATAGCCCGGATGGATTCCAGGGTATTAAACATAAAGTGGGGATTGATCTGGATCTGAAGAGCCCGAAGCTCCGCTTGTTTCATTTTAATGTCTTTTACATAGATCGTGTCGATGTATTCTTCCAGCTTCCGGCTCATGTCGTTCAACCCGTTTTCCAGCACGGCGATCTCGTCATCTCTCGTCACCTCCAGCCGCTCATCCAGCCTGCCCTTTTGAATCTTCCGGATATGTTTTACGATCCGCGTGATCCGGCTGCCCAACAGACAGGCGATCAGCACTCCCGCGGCCAGGCACAGCAGCAGACAGATCACCAGGACCGGCAGCACCTGCTGCAGGGTCAGGCGGTAGACCTCCCGGTAGAGCACGCCTTTGTCGATGATATGGACATAGGAAAGTCCGCTCCACGAGACCAGATCCGCCTTTTTCACAACGAACTGTTCCTTTTCTCCCGGGGACAGACCGGTTGTCTTTTTCAGCAGATAATCTAAGCTCTCATCTCCTGTCCGGTAATATATGACTCCCTTGGAATCCACGATATAGGTGGTCCCGATCTGCTGTTCTCCCTGGCTGTCGTAAATTTCGAAAAATGTTTTTGGGTCGATATTGATAATCACGGCGCCGCATTTCGGGCCTTTCTGCATGTTGAAGATATCCACGATATTCATATAGATACTGATCACGTCGTCCTGCTCTTTTAGATAATCGGACCGGTACACAGGGGTCATAATGATTTCATTTTCATATTTCTTCACTTCATTCAGAAAATCCGAATGCAGGAAATCTACCTCCTTATTCCAGTCCTGAAACAGGCTTTTGGCAATCAGATACGTCTTATTTCTCTGATAATCCACCAGGATTATCTCTTTGACGAACTGGTTGCCATTGCTGGATGCCCGCAGGAATTGGTTGATGAGCAGCTCCCGCTGATAATCATCCTGTTCTTCCCGCAGCACATCCGTAATATTTTGATAGCCGTATTCCTTCAGATAAAGGTTGGTAAAGATATTGCCGACCGACTGGAGCCGACCGTTGATATCCACCTTCATCTTATCCATCAGCTCCGCCTCATAGTTTGTCTGGGTCCGGATCATCTGTTCCGCCATCGTGTTGGCGATAAACCAGGATGAGGCACCCAGACCCAACACGATAATCAGCGAATACATGACCAGCATATTGCTGACAAATCTGTTTTTTTCATCCTCTCATTCACTCACAATTCGCAGCTCCCTGCTGTCCGGCAGTCTGGGAAAACACGTATTGCCCAGGGTCTGATACCAGAAACACACCGTAAATATGTCGTCCCTTCTGGCCAGGTAGAGATCCTTCCTGGTCCAACCCAGATCCTGTATCTCGATCCTTATATCCGACTGAAAGCGGATCGCATCCTGCACATGCCAGCGGTACATGGAAAATCTGGGCTGGATGTTATAAAGCCCGTCCGGCTTCCGGTAATAATGCATCCCCAGATACGGAGTGCTGTATGTGGTATAAGCTCCGTCCACTTCAAAGTTAAAGGAACCTCCAAAGTAATCTTCCGTGCCGGTGTAACAGATCGAAGGCGCTTCCTGATCCCCGTCCAGGTAAATCTTCACTTCCCCTTCGCCCCACCAGCGTCCGTCTCCGTTTAAGCCGATGCTCATGGCCAGCCCTACATATTTTCCCTTTCCCTGTACCCCGCTAAGGGCCGTATGAACCTCGCCCTGACGCAGCGGCTTGGACTGCCGGTACTGGGCGTGAAAATATCCGATGTTCTCAGGAAGTGCCGTCCGGATATAATTAATCTGGTAAAAACACATATAATCCCGCTCTGTCCGGTTTTCGACCGTCATCCGGCAGTGCCTGCGAAACGGCATCTTCCAGAAACAGTTCATTCCCCGGATCGGCCCCACCACTACCTGGGACGAATTCAGTGTATAGAAAGGGCCTTTCATCCATTGGTCGTCCATCGTTTCCGCCCATCCGTAGGCAAAGAAGTCCGGCAGCGGGCATTCCACACCGGGCTTAGCCATTTCGTCCCAATAAATTCTCAGGATGAAATTCTTATCAACCACGCCGCCGAACCACATACTCTCGATCATACCGCTGCCATCGATATCCGCTATCGTAAGCGTTTCCCCGGGTTTAATCAGTTCACACGGGCGGATCTTCCATCCTTTTCCAAGCTCCCGGGCCGGGCCGGCGCCAAAGCCTTCCGATGCCATGGCGCCCTTTCCCTTTTCCCCTGTCGGATTCTCCGGCGAGATGCTGTAGCTCACCGCGTCGTCCAGTAATATCATATCAGATCTGTCATCCATCTGTTAACTCCTCATGCAATTATATTTTCTGTATCTTTTCCGTATCCTATCTTCAAAAGGATATCCAACCTTACGGGCACCGCTAACCTTTCACCGCTCCCGCCACCATGCCGTGCCGGAACTGCTTTTGCATACACAGGTACAAAATGACGACCGGTACCGACGCCCACATGACCGCTCCGAACACGATATCCCAGTTCGTCGTATACTGCCCGATGGCCCGGTAGATCCCCGTCGTAATGGTACTGCCGGTTTTGGCGTCCAGGATATACAGCGGCGGTAAAAAATCATTCCAGATCCACATACCCGAAAAAATGATCACGGTGGAGGTACAAGGCTTCAGCAGCGGCAGCAAAATCGAGCGGAAGATCACAAAACGGCTGGCTCCGTCGATCTTCGCCGACTCTTCCAGGGAAGTGGGCAGCGTCTTAAAGAATTCCACATAGAGGAAGAAGGAAACGCTGAAATAGACTGCGCAGTTAAACAGGATCATTCCCGGCATCGTCCGAAGCAGATGAAAGAAAGCCAACGTCTTGATACTGGGTATCAGGATCATCTGAACCGGAATCATCAGCCCCATCAGGAAAAACACATAGACGCCGTTATAAAATTTTGTATTCTTGCGCGCTACGATGTAGGCGGCCATGGAGGCCACCAGAATCAGCAGCGCCAGCGAGCATCCGGTGATCAGGATACTGTTGAGATAGAGTCTTGGAATCCCCGCGCTGTTCCAGGCGCTGACAAAATTCTGCAGGGTAAAGGCCGACGGAGGGGCAAGCGGCTTCATGACAATGTCCTCATAGGGTTTGAAGGCGTTTACCACCGCGATATACAAAGGCAGCGCGAAAATTACGGTAATGAAAAGCGCCGCGATCCTGGAAATGACGGAAACTTTCTTTCTCCTCTTCATCAGTAATCCACCTCCATCTTTTTCAGAATCAGGTACTGAACCGCCGTCACCACTCCGATGAACAGGAACAGGACGAGAACGATGGCCGAGGAATAGCCCAGCATATTATAGTCCGTCATTCTGGAGACCGCATTGACCGCGATGGTCTCGATGGTCTGGGGTGTCATGATCTTTACAAAATCATACTGGCGGAGCGCGTTAATCACGGAAAAAATAACGGATATGGTCAGTCCCGGAACCAACAGCGGCAATGTGATGCGGAAAAATTTGTGGAAAGCGGATGCGCCGTCCACCTGGGCCGCCTCATACAAATCCTGAGGGATCGTCTTCAGCGAGGCATCGTATACCGTCACATAAAAGCCCAGGCCGGCCCAGGAGATCGCCATGGTAACCGTAAGGGTTGTGACAAAGGGGGAGGCGAAGAAATCTACATTACCGCCTCCGAAAAAGCCGATGATCTCGTTGATCACGCCCCCGTTCCCCTGTGTCATATAGGACCAGATAAAGGACACCACCACGCTGCTCAGCACACAGGGAATAAAGATCACCGCTTTGCACAGATTGTAGGTCTTCTCCTTTTTGTCCATCCAGACCGCGATCAGTACACCGAATACATTGACAAAGATCACATTGAACGCGGTCAGGATCAGCGTCGTCTTCACGGAATCCCAGAATGCCTGGTCCGTCATCAGATTGACAAAGTTCTTCATCCCGATGAATTTATAGGTGGGACTGATGCCGTCCCAGTTCGTAAAACTGTAATAAAAGCAGACTACGATAGGCACCACCATAAAAATCAGATAGATCAGGCTGCCCGGCAGCAGAAATAAAAAGTCGGATAGTTTCGTTTTCCAGTTTTTCATAGAGGGCCTCGTTACTGGGCGTTATCCAGAAGCTTGTCAAACTCCCGATCCAGATTCTCCAGCTCTTTCTGCATATCCGCATTCGGATCTGAAGCCAGCTTCAATGTGAATTTTATCAACAGATCGGAGCCGCCCGCGATCCAGGCGTTATCCCCAACGGTGTCAAAGAAATTGGGAATTCCCTTGTACTCGTCCATCATGCCTTCGATCTCTTCGTGCAGCGGTGTCTTTTCATATTTCACTTCTTCCTTAAGAGGCGTAAATAACTGTTCTGTCTGAAGGAACTGGGCCGACCATGTAGGGTCCTGAATAAAGAATTTCACAAAATCCTTGGCAACCTCCGGGTACTTGGTCTTAGAACTGATGGACAGGCCTTCATTTACCCACAGCGGCATCACTTTGTTGGAGGCGTCATCACCCGGTATGGGGAAGAATCCAACTTCGAAGTCATGAGGCATCGTCATCTCATCTCCCTGTGTCCAGGAACCCATCATATACATGGCGCTCTTTCCGCTGAAGAAATATTCGTTGCTCTGGGCATAGGTCATACTGGACCGGTCGGAGGTATTGTATTTTGTCATAAGATCCACAAATTTCTCCACGCCTTCCACAAATTCCGGCGTATCGGCAAAACTCACCTTTTTCTCCATTCTCTGCTGCGGCCAGTCCGGAGTCTTGGAGAGCACGTCGACTGACTCGATACATTGGAAAGGAAGGGTATGGGCCCAGCCGTCTTTTAATCCCATCACAGCCGGAGTGATTCCCTTGCTGTTGAACGTATCACAGATCTTGATCAGTTCTTCCCACGTATCCGGCACTTCCAGATTGTTCTCTTTGAACAGGTCCTTATTATAGAACACGCCTCCCACCTGGATCTTATAGGGTACGACATAGATCTTACCGTCTATCTTCGATACGTATTCCGGCCGGATCATGTCTACGTCGCTGTCCTCAAAAGGCAGCAAAGCGCCTGACGGAACGAAATCACTGGGAGTGGCCATAACCATAACGTCGGGGAACTGGCCCGTAGACAGCAGGGTCTTCGCATGCTCCCGGACCGTAATGTTGGAGGATGGCTGGAAGATCAGTTCGATATGTACATTGGGATGTTCCGCCGTATAGCGGTCGACCACAACCTGCCAGAAATCCCTGGTCAAAATGGGGGTCTCATTGGCTAAGAACTGGAGATTGACTTCTTCCCCGGCGGCTTCCGGCGTAGTTTCCGGCGTCATGGCGTCCTCCTGCGCCGGTGCGGCAGCCGGTTCGGCTGATGGAGCGGCGGCCGGTTCCTCTTTCGCTCCGCAGCCTGCCAGCAAAGCAGCGTTCATACACAGACATAACACAATAGTAATTACCTTTTTCATATACCTCTTCCTTTCTGCTTTTGATGGTTTTATTATAGCATCGGAAGCTGTGTATTTTAACGATATGGATTCTATATTTAAGGGCACAAATTCTAGGATCTCAGACTTTTCTTCAAAATAAAATGGAGTTTCGCTTGCGAAACTCTTCGCCTGCGGCGGGCCGCGCACTTTTCTATAAAATAAAAATGCCGGATTTATATGTAAGGTATTCAAAACCTCACATATAAATCCAGCCCCATTGTTTTTTAGTACGTTTATTTCACATACATCTGCATAGGATAGGAGAGATATTCCACCGGCTCCAGCTGCTCTACCGTCACATAACCTGCAGGCGCGTTCAGAATCGTGGGAATCCGGTTGACAATGGTCGCGCAGGTATGTTCCACGGTCGCCGGTTTTTGCACATAGAAGGTAACGTCCGGCTCGCCGATGATCTTCCAGTCACACATATCTCCGTCATCAGGTCCGTACACCTTGCCGATACACTGGGTCTCGATCACAGGCCCCTGGAACGTTTCGGTAGTGACCACAGCGCTCATGCCGATGCAGTTGCCCTTTGGAATCGTTTCGCCCAGAGTGGAAGAATATAGATCCGTGTCATAGAAGTAGGGCACACATTTCTGAGTCTGGGATTTGATCGTCCATCCCATCTTCGCGCACAGTGATTCATTGGAATTCCATACATAGGCAGGCTCCAGTGTGGTCGGATGCGCGATCTTCTCCTCGAATTCCTCCGGCGTAAAGCCTGCTCCGTGAGCCTGCGCAAGCGCCAGCCCGTAGTCTTCCACATTATAGCTGACCGCTCCTTCGATCCGGTCGATCCGGTGAACGCCGCCGGCTACACAGCCGATCATATTGATCCAGTAGATATCCTGCATTCCTGCGCCAACGATGGTACAGTTGTTTTCTTTCGCCAGTTTGTCTAATTTATTGGTAATCGCAGAAGCGGTCGTCCAGGGATAGATCGCCTCTTCACAGGTCGTAACCACATTGATGCCTCGTTTTACGCAGCGCTCAAAATGCGGATATACATCGTCCATAAAGCTAAACAGGGTTAACACGGCAATATTTGCATCACAGTTGTCCAATACGGCATCCGCGTCACTCTGGATCGTTACTCCCAGCTTAACACCTAATCCGGCCCAGTCGCCCACATCCATGCCAACCACTTCCGGATTGACATCGATCGCACCGACGATCTCCGCGCCTTTTTCATATAAATAGCGGAGTGAATATTTGGACATTTTTCCACAACCATACTGCACTACTCTTACTTTTTCGTTATACATTTGCGATACCCCTTTCCTGTCGCTCCCCGATACACTTCCTATATGCTGCTGCATGTCTTATAGGATCTTGTACGGAAGCCGCTTGTCTTTGTTATCTTACGGCTTCATTGTAAACTTTATAACAGGAATAGGGTCAATACTGCAATTGTTACAAATTTAACGATATTTTATTGGTACTTGTAACCGTAAGAACATGCCCCGCTCCTCATATTCCATCAGCGGAATTTCCGAAATCACTTCGCAGATATAATCCCCGCAGACCGTATATCCTTTCTCTTCCACTTCGTTCAGCAGCCGGTCGGCATATTCCAGTTCCTGCTCAAAGCCCTCGCAGTAGATACACAGATAAGTATTGCTGGGAATCCGGGTAATCAGTGATTTATCCACATAATCCTGGTCTACAAACACAAAAACCACTTCCGAGTAAAAGTTCCGTTTCAGGATATTTTCCCGGGAGACAATGGAACCGGCATTACAAAAATAGATCTGAGGCAATTGATTTTCCATGAGACTGTCCTTCAACTGACGAAGCACTTTTTCGTACATCTCAATCCCGTAGTCATAGAAATTTTCTTTTGACTTCACACAGTACATCTGTCTCTCCCGGATGAATTCCGTCAAGATCGTTCCTGCCTTCGGGGCGTTTTCATATTGCTCAAAGCTGTCCAGGGTGCGCTCGATCGCCCGTCTCTGATACTTCAGCTCCCGGATCTGACTCTCGATCTGGCTGTTTTTCTGACGGAGGACGCTCTTCATCATATCAATATTTTTGTCTTCCATGTGCACCTTGATATCCTTGAGGCTCATCCCCAGGGATTTCATATACTGAATCATGTCCAACTGTGCACACTGGCGAATGTCATAATACCGATAACCATTCTCTCCCACATGGACAGGGCTTAATAGTCCCTTGCGGTCATATAGTCTTAACGTTTGTTCGGAAATGTGGTTTAATCTGGCCATCCTGCCTATCGTCATCTTATCCATAGTTTCCTCCTGTGCCGCATTTACTGCGGCTTATTTCAGGTATGGTGTAACCATTTCCTCCTGTGCCGCATGTTATAATCAAAACATTATACCTGCTATAATGTTTTCAACATTTTTCTACAATAAAAACAGAAGCAATCCAGCCTTTTAATCTCCCAACTTTTATTCGGATTTTTAATAATAACAGGCCAACGGACTTTTTCTAATTATAACACAACTATGGCTTTTTCGGATAAGATAACTGTTTAAAAACCCAGAGCATATCTGTTTATTTATTTCACAATTCTTACAAATTTTTTCTTTCCTATCTTTAGTACATCTCCGTTTACCAACACATAATCAAAGTCCGCAATTTTTTCACCATTTAACTGAACACCTCCCTGGGCCGCCAGTCTGCGGAATTCGCTGTTGGATGCGGTATATTTGGCTTTGGTAAGAAGAGGAATGATATCAGCCAGCCTGTCCTTCTCCTCTTCTATGATCAGCTCCGGTATTTCCTGCGGGATACCCTTTTCCTGAAACGCGGCTGCGTAGTAATCTTCCGCTTTTCTTGTTTCTTCCGCCGTGTGATAGAGGGAAGTGATGATGCGCGCCAGTTCCATTTTTACATCCCGTGGGTTTTTCCCCTGCTCCAGATCTCTTCTGATCTCTTCCACCTGATCCGGATGCACATCGGTGGCCAGCTCAAAGTATTTTAATATCAGATGATCCGGGACCTCCATCACTTTTTTGAACATGGAAGGAGCCTCTTCATCGACCCCGATATAATTGCCCAGGCTCTTACTCATCTTCTCCACGCCGTCCAGACCCTCCAAAATGGGCATGAACAGGGCTGCCTGCGGTTCCTTCCCCAATGTCTTCTGAAGTGTACGGCCCATCAATATATTAAATGTCTGATCCGTTCCTCCCAGTTCCATATCCGCATCGATGACCACCGAATCATAAGCCTGCATCAGAGGGTAAAAGAATTCATGCAGGCCGATCGGAACTTCATTTTTATACCGGTTCTGGAAATCGTCCCGCTCCAGGATCCTGGCTACTGTGGTGGTCGCGGCCAGCCGGATCACCTCTTCAAAATTCATCTTTCCAAGCCATTCGCTGTTAAAAAGCACCTCTGTCTTATCCCGGTCCAGCACTTTAAAAATCTGCGTCTGATAAGTCAGTGCATTTTCCTGTACCTGTTCTTTACTCAACGCATTCCTGCCTTTGGATTTGCCGCTGGGATCTCCGATCTGTCCGGTAAAATCACCGATGATGATAACCGCTCTGTGACCGAGATCCTGCATCTGCCTGATTTTGCGGAGCACGACGGCATGCCCCAGATGAATATCCGGCGCGCTGGGATCTAACCCCAGTTTGATTCTCAATGGCCTTCCCGCCTTCTGCGCGTCGCTTAATTTTTGTTTTAACGTTTCTTCGCTTACTACCTGCTCCACGCCTTTCATAATAATTCGGAATTGTTCTTCTACTGATACTATCATAACAGACCTCCTGATAAAATAATTAGATTTTCTTTAATACCGCAAGGTCTATAAGATTAAATCCGCAATTTACTCAAAAGGACACTCATCCTCTGAAATAAAATGAGTTTCGCTTGCGAAACTCTCCGCCCGCGGCGGGCCGCGTAAGCGGCATCTTCCTTTCCGTCGCAGTGCGATCCCCCGGAGGGTATTTTATTCCACAGGCGTACTTTTCTATGGAATAAAAAAACTCCCGTCCTGTTCTAAGGACGAGAGTGTATCTCGTGTTACCACCTTAAGTTCATAAACAGTTCACACTGCTTACCTCTTCAAGTACGGCCAAATATCCCGGCGATACTCTAGCACTATAACGTGTGCGGGATCCGTCGCAGCCTACTGTATGCTTTCAGTGCGAAGCTCAAAGATGTATTCATAACAAGTTTCCCATGCGCCTCTCATCAGCCGGCAGCTTTCTGTATGTTTCGCTTATCACTACTTATTCTTATCATTGCTTTTCTTAATCATATACTCCGAATTATGATCCATAATTCTTCGTTATGCGGTTTATTAAATTAATGTGATTATAAACGGGTTTATAGCGGATGTCAAGGGGCGGCCTTAACAATTCACCTCAATTATACTTGTTTTTTGCAAGTATAGCGGGGTAAACCGTGGCTGTGCTTTCCGTATTCTACCGCTTCCTTTGGACAGCGGCAGATACACGCCATACAGTGCGTA
Source organism: Diplocloster agilis (assembly GCF_019042275.1). GTDB lineage: Bacteria > Bacillota > Clostridia > Lachnospirales > Lachnospiraceae > Diplocloster > Diplocloster agilis. The sequence goes on along the minus strand of NZ_JAHQCW010000005.1, from coordinate 71,793 downwards.
CAGTTACCTCCCCATACAGGCTTTCCGTTTTCGAGACGGACATTGTTAAGAGGGCAGACGGCCGCACATTTACCGCAGGAAATACAAGCGTCCGTGGCATAGAATTTCTTTGCGTGAACGAACATGGGATAGAAAATGCCGTTGACAATTCCGCTGTTCATTTTGTCGCCGAACGAAATATTTGATTGCACAAGTTTATCGCAGCTTTTGATTACATGCGCGGTATCGTTTATGATGCGTTCCGCCTGCTCTATGATTTGCAATGCGCTTTCCTCCGTCGGAGTGGAAAACAATGCGATGTAGTTTTCGGGCATGACAATCCCGGCACAGCCACAATAATTCATCTTTTTTTCTGCGCAGAGTTTTTCAAGATACTTTCCGGCGTTTCCAATACTTCCGCCGCAGGTCATCACAAAATAAATATCCTTATTTCCCGTAAGTTTAGTGTTTTCCAACCATTTCTCCACTATGCGCGGAATTCTCCAGGCGTAAGTTGGAACAGAAACCACCCACGGGCGTTCCGAGTGCATAGCTGAAAAATCACGGTTTCTGATTTTGTCAAAAAGATTAAAAATCTTATCATCGATTTCTTTGCCTATTCTTTTTGCTGTGTACTCACTGTTGCCGGTTCCTGAAAAATATAAAATCATAATTTTCCTCCTTTACGTTTGTGAACTGATATGCTGTATGCTTGCATATACACGGTTGATTAAATCGCTAATCTCTTTCCACTGTGTTTCATCCGTACATAAATAATAATAGTTTTTCGTACCTTCCCGACGCATTGCCACAATCCGGGCGTCTTTTAATATTTGAAGGTGATGGGAAACGGAAGGTCTTGTAAGATGCGTTTTTTGAGCTATCTCCCCTACCCGGATACCATTCAGGTCACTTTCTAATAACGCAAGTAAAATCAGCTGCCTTGTTTCGTCGCCGATGGCAGTAAAGGCATTCTGGCATTCCCGAAAGCCTTTGATAATCTGCTTTAAATTTTCTTCGCATTCTCTTTCCATTTTGAATCCTCCTACATATAACGAACATCTAATTCTTTATGGGGAGTGGAACGTAAAAATTTTATATTCGGATAACCGAGCACTAGCGTCATAGCAACTTTTTTCCCTTTGGGAACAGCGATTGCTTTTTTGATTTTTCGTGAAGCGTTGGCGGCCATTGTGAAGAACCCGCTGTATAATACGCCCAACCCGTGCGCCTCCGCTACAAATTCCATATTTTGTGCGGCAAGGATACCATTTGTCTTATCCTTTGCCATGATGACGATTACAATCGGAGCATGGAAAAAAAAGAAATCATCGGTAATTTTATTATTTTTCGCCATAGGACTGAACATGTCTGCGATTGGCTTTACCTTCTTGAACACTTGAACTGCCATCTTCTCAATACAGTCTTTTTCTTTGTCGAGCACAACCATTGATACATCCTGCATATTCTTTGCCGTATGTGTGAACCTGCCCGCTTCTAAAATCTGATCGATTATTTCCTTGGAAATCTCTGTCTGCTTGAAACTACGGATACTCCTTCGAAAACGAATGGTATTCAAAACATGATCAGGTTCAAGGCGTATCTCTTCTGTTTTTTCCGTTTGGCCGCTACCGCAGCCGACGACCGAAATGGCTTTTTTCGGGCAGACAGCTGAGCATTGCCCGCACATGATGCATTGATCCATTACTGTGACTGCCTTTTTATTATTTATCTCTATATTGTGTGCGGGACAGACTTTACTGCACAGGCCGCATCCTATACATTTCTCCGTATTTATGATTACCGCTTGGTGTTCCATATTCATCAGATCCTTTCGTTAAAGTTCTTTAACCATTATACTCAACACATTGTGTAAAAACAACATTGGTAAAGACATTCGTTACCATATAACTATCAAATAAAACAAACAAATAAAAATCTATGAGCAGCTGCCAATTACAAGTAGCTGCCAATAAGGTTGTTTTATTTTTATAATTTGGTAAAATAAGGTTTGGAATGGATAATTATTTGCGGAATAGTTTTAATATGCTTGCAGGGTTGTCTCCTTTTGAATCGTAGAAAACGCTGGGATAAATGAGCTTATAATGCTTGTTGCTTTCATAATTTTGGGGGAGGGGAGGTGGTATTGTGGTTGAATTTAGTGGTCTGGTTAAAATAAATTTCTTTAAAAAGGAAAAATTCACCGGTTCCTGCGGCGGGATGTGTTTTAAAGTCGAGAGTAAAGATGAAAACTCTGTGTTGCTGGCTACAATCTGGCCTGGCCCTTACAGTTCAGATCATACGCCGGATGAAAAGAAACAGTATGCGGAATTCGCATTCAGTCCGGAAGGCCTGGAGGAAATTCAGGAGTGGCTGGAGGAACAGTATCAGGCGCAGAGCGCTTTATGGAAACCGGTTCGGATTGGATAAATTTGGTGTTCTGAATAGGCTCTATGTTTTCGGTTACACTGTCTTTGGAGGTGTTTGATATGGATGAAAATTATCGAATTGCAGATCTCACATCGGAATGTGTGACTGAAATTAATGAATTGCAGGAAAAATTGAAGGAACAGACGAAGGAAGATATTGTATTGGTCGCATATAAAGCCGGGGAGTAGGTTCCCCGGCTTTATTTAGGCTTATGTTTTATGTATTAGGATGTTCTTAATGGAATTTTTCAAATTATATTTTTATTCATCTCTTGGCTCCTCATAGGTCATGGCCTGCCGGCTGTCTTTGATTCCGGCAGTTGTCGGATCTGTGACTATTCCCAGTAATACCAATAGGTTGATGATCATCCCGGCTGTCTTTACCAGTTCTGATTCCGCTATAGGCGGAACGATCCCCATCAGGCCGCAGATCTGATAGATCAGGGCAATCGTTGCCATGATGATGGCGGTAAGCGTTGTTTTGTTCTGAATCCTTACCTTCCAGTTTATTTGTTTCATATTCCTTCCCCCTTTACTACTATTTGGTCTATTCTGTGGTGAGCGGATTTCGTTGACTGCTCTACGATTACCACTCTTTCCGTTAGTCCCTGCACATCCCGTTTGACTGCTGCTATATCATATTTGATATCTCGGACATCGTTTCCGATTTGGTCTAGTTTTACATTGATTTCCGCGGATTCTTTTGCCTTTCTCTCCGCGTCTGACTCGTCTGCATGTCTGGCATTTCTTAGGCCCATGTAGATGGCGAAGGCTGCGGAGATGAAGGCGATTAGTGTTGAGATCGCGGTTATGGTTGTGGATATGGTTATCACATTTGGCACCACCCTTTCTTTTTATGATATTGGTTTTGAGGCGTTGGGAAGGATGGTTCAGGTTAGTTGGTTAACTCATAAAATGTTTTTTCTTTTATTATAAATTTATGTTATAAAAACTTGAAAAATCTCACTGTTCAAAAGTGGCCCGTATTAATCATTAAAACAAACAATGATTTGTCGGTTAGAATTACTCAGACAAACACGAGTTTGTCAGACAGAATCGATACGACAAATGATGGTTTAACACAGTTAAGTAATGATTTATCATGGATATATTTAGACTTTACTCCGACGAGCGAAACTACAATTTACTATCGATATTGCAGATATAATAAGGCCACTTCTGAGACACATCTCAACATACAGATGGCCGCACCAATTGGAACGGCGAATACACATATTGGTACAATACCGATTGACTATGCTCCTAGCGTAGTGACCTTTTTTATGGGATCGTCTGATGATTCGAGCTTAATACGAGTTTATGTTGACTCTAATGGAAAAATATATGCCCGATCTGCCACAAATCAAACATCAGTGAGGTTTAGCGCTTCATATCCCGTTATCAAATGATCTTTACGTATAAATAAACACCAGTGTTCGATTATAACTTAAAGCGATTGCAGACTCATACTTCCTAATAAAGTTCCATCAACATATACAGCAATTTGGGTCTTATTATCAAGCCATTCGAATCTTATTCTACCGCTATCTAGTTGTGAGTTTAATTTAGCAATATTACCATTAAGCGCCGCAATTTTTGTATTTATTTCGGTCTCCGTGAAGTACCGATCATCATGTGAATGCGTCGAAGGTGCATAAGTTGACGGCTTTCCTGTTATTACTGACCATGTATGTGTATGATTTGATGGGGCTTTACCAGATACAACATCCGTTAACTGTGTTAAACCATCATTTGTCGTATCGATTCTGTCTGACAAACTCGTGTTTCTCGTATGAAGCTCATTAATAGCAGCCACCAAAGATCCTTTCGCTGCCGTTGCCAAACTCCCCAACGTCCCCATCGACGCCTTAATAACATCAAATCTTTTCCGAATTTTCCCAAATAAAGTTGTCAACGCTTCACCACTGGCAATATCCGCATCCGCAGAAGGTATAGTAAACGCCACCGGTGTACCGGTATCTACTACGCCCGTAGCTCCGATCGGTCCTTGCGGTCCAATAGGGCCAGTTTCCCCCTTCGGTCCTTGCGGGCCTGCCGGACCGGTTGCACCTTTTGGTCCCTCCGGGCCCTGCGGACCAATATCTCCTTTATCTCCTTTTAAACCCTGCGGGCCTGTCGCACCTGTATCACCTTTCACTCCTTTAAGTCCTTCCGGACCCTGCGGCCCTATGTCGCCTTTATCGCCTTTCGGGCCCTGCGGTCCAGCCGGGCCGGTTGCGCCAATGGGCCCCTGAGAGCCGGTTGCGCCTTTATCGCCTTTGTCACCTTTTGGTCCTTTTACATTTCCTATAAATGCTCTACCCATACTAATTCCTCCTATTCTTCTGGTGTAACATAATAAACATTTCCTGTAGTTGCATCATATTCAAATTCGGGAGGCGTACTCCCGTCCGCATAAGCCGTATAGAGATCTCCTGTTTCATCCACCGACAGAGTGAAAAGTCCGCTTACCGGGACCACAACTCCGCTGTCTCCCCGATCCCCTTTATCTCCTTTCGGACCGGCGATTCCCTGGATTCCCTGGGGTCCCTGGGGACCGGTTTCTCCAACTGCCCCTTTGGGGCCCTGCACACCGACTGGTCCTTGTGGTCCTATAGGCCCCTGCTTTCCTTCCGATCCCTGTGGCCCCGTGGCACCTTTTGTACCTGTCGGGCCCTGAGGACCTGTAAATTCTCCATTCTCTTTTCGGGCAGTCAGATCATCTGCCACTCTGTTCGCATTAGACGCGGCCACCGATGCGGCATCCGCCTGTGTTCTGGCGTTTTCTGCCTGGCTATTTGCAAAAGTACCCGCCTGGTTCGCACCATCTCTGGCATGTCCGGCCTCATCGATGACATATTCTGCCGTAACTTTCGCCTGATTCGCTGCTGCTAACGCTTCTCTTGCTGCTGTCAATGCTGGGCCGGTCTGCGGAATATATTCTTTGGCATCACTGATCAGCTCATTCAAAGCAGAAAACTCATTGGAACTTTCGATCTCGCTGTCAGGGACCATGCTTTTCATGATCTGCATTTTAAAACTGGCGGTAGAAAGAAGCACCTGTTCCTTGCGAAGTTCGATCTCCACCATAGCTAAACCATCTGCCGCCAGTGTCTGGCTGGTCAGCGGTACCAGGATTTCACCTTCTTGTAATTCACAAAAGCTGAATACCGTTGTACCGTCGGGTTTTCTTATTTTAACCCGTAATTCCACATCCTGCGGTATGTCAAATAGCGAACCGTCTTCCGTGAGCCTTGCCGCTATATATCTGCTTCCGGAATCATTTTGTTTCGCCGTGACCATAATAGACGGCATTTCTCTGTATAAATCAATTACTACATGTTTTATTATCTGCATTATTTTTCACCACACTTTTCTGATACGCTTCTCTTTCCGCATCCGCCATTTTCCGGGACAATGCCTGTACTTCCTCGTATAAGTCCCTGATCAGAGGTTCTAGCAGAACCCAATGGATTCCCGATTCGTTAATATCAGATCGTATCTTTTCTTTTAATTCGTCAATCATTACGATTGCCGGTTTCTGCATCTCACTTCGCAATCCTTCCTGCATTTTTTCTTTCATCTCTGTCTGCATTTACCAAACACCTTCTCTCCAAATCTTCAATTCTTTTAACAGCTTCCTGAACACCGCCCCACAATACACCCAGGGATGCATATAAATTAATGGATTCCCCGTCCGCCGTCAGAACCTTGGGTGACAATCGATAACCCTGTCCAATCACAAAGCCCTGCATCCGATAATCCGGATGAGTTTTATATTCAAAAAAATATACATCCGTATTCATAACATCTTCCAAAAGGCCGCTTGCCGGCTCTATATTTTGTTTTAGTCCGACCAATGATTGAGGGCTGGCTCCAAAGACGTCCAGTGTTCCTTTTCTATCTCCATTTACGATAGACACAAAATCCGGTGTCATCTGCGCATAGTGCTCCTTTCCAATTTCCACGGAGACACCTGCCGTTGAGATTTTGGCAGTCCAGCCGCTGTTGTCTCTATTACAGATATGCATACCGCTGCCAAACATTTTCATTTCGGCCGTCTGATCATGATTAAGCACCAGGCACGTCACATCCTTTTCCGAACCTCCGTCGATTGTCACATGGGATGCGAACATATCTCCGTTATGATCGACCCAGTAGGGGGCCGTATCCCCTGTCAGGTCACTCCCACCGGCCCAGAAGGCTTTTCCATGTCCGCTTGCGTTTATACCTGCTCCAATGCTGTGTAAACGATGTGGTTCAATTGTCCAGTCCGCTATTTTTCCTCCTATCGCGGTTAAACCGATTTGATCCAGTTTCGCATACTCTATCTGTCCGTCACCGGATATAGCTTTAATTTCACCGGAGGTATTATTTTGCCCACCGGCCATAATTGTATTTCCCTGAATCGTTATGCCCGAAAGTGTGCCGGTTGTGATATAATCCGCTACTATTTTTCCATCCATAGTCATTGCCAACCCATAAGGCCCGTTGACTCCATTATGGCTATGTCCTAATCCGGCCAGATTCCAGCACCATATATTCTTAGCCCTTGTCTTTTCCGGCTGGTCCATAATCAGTATTCTTTCCGGCCGTTCTGCCGGATCCAGTACGACGTAGCCTCCGTCTTGTCCGGTTATCAGGCGGGTGGCATCCTCAATCGCGGCTTCCATGGTCGTTTTAGTCTGTTCGACTTGTTCCGTTAACTCCGTGCGTATCTGATTGTAGGTTCCTTCTATAGTCGGCGGTAATGTCGAGAGTGTTACAACATCTAAAGAATGCTTTTTGGGGTATTCCTTATATTCAACAACCTGGTGTTCCACCCGGGTATGACGTTTTCTGTCAATCAGTGTTACTACCTTATACAGCCAGATATCCTGATCCAGATTGTTTACCTCACATTCATAGGACCGTTCGGGAAAAGACAGTTTTTCCAGGCGACTGACTGCCGCATTTTTCAGAGCCTGCGCGTCTGTATACTGCTCATCTTTCCATCCAACAGAAATGATTCGATCGGAGTAGCGATGATTTTCCACATATTCTTTGCCATTGTTCACGGATGAGATAGTGAGCGGAATCTTCGTATTATCATCAGTTTTTCCGTACGCATACAGCCTGGTAGCAAAATTTGTGCTGTTTCCCGTGTAGCCGAGACTTTTCAGGTTTAGCTCTTCTGTTATGTATTCACCGGTTGCTGTGTACTCATCTGGATTTACCACATATAGGATTCTATTTAACACATCAAAATTACCTGCCACTCCCCATAGGCTCAGAGCCTTATTCAACAGGTCTTCTGAATTCACATTTTCAACAGGATGGCCCTCGCTTGACTCTATCGTGTATCTTTGGACATATTTACCGGCATCCGCGATAGACCAATTGTATGGTTTGATGTCATTTAACAGTTCAGCCAGGCTTATATTTTCTTTCCGGTATTCCCGCCAGAATCGCTCCCTCCAGTCATCCAGATCCAGCTGGCAGTCGATTACGACATACTGTGAATGCTCATCGATTGATTTAACAGAATATTGGTTGTTTTCTGCAATGATCCGGCACTCCTCGGTTATGTATTGATAGATCTCATGCCGAGCCGGAATTTCAAAGGAAAGTATATCGTATCCGTTGAAAGCATGCGTAATACTCCATTTCGTCTCTTCCGGCTCAAAGGGATGCACGATACCTGGTGTTTTTGGATCTAGTATTTTTAGCATTTTTTCACCTTCATTCAAATAACGGGTAGTATTCTACCGTTACGGGGATATTGTAGGACATGTTTATCTCATTTTTGCCAGGGAGTATTTTGGGGAAATCGATGATATCTGTGGCGGCAAAACGGTTATTGCCGTTTTCCGTGATTTTGCCGCTGATCCCGTCTATAATGAAATTCTTTCCGGCATGGAGATTCGTTACTTTTATGCCGTTGATTTTGAAAAATGAGATATTTATGGGAGGTTTTAGTATATATCTGACTCCTGATGGTATGTTTCCCTCATTGTAAATGATGGCTGGTTCTGAGATGTCAGCGGATACCAAGGGCAGGCGCTGTACTACAATAAAGTCTAATGTTACCAGGTAGTAAGGTTCTACTCCTGTTTCCTCAACATTCTTTCCCGTGAGAAGCGCGGGATACTCAAATCTATGCAGCTCGCGTTTTAAGATACATTCTTTACAAGCCAAGAAAAGATTTGAGATATTTTCATGCGCCTGCTCATCAGATGCACCTCCGACATAAAATTCTACTGTCGCCGTTTTGGGTTCGGTAGTGCCTCCAAAATCAAGGAAGCTGCTTTGCCCTGTTTGTATTATATATTGGTTTGAAATGCCTCCAGGCTGAATATGAAAAGAAACTAAATCAGCATTATATTCCAAGTAGCATTCTTTATTATTGATGAAACATTTTTCCCCAACACATTTATCCTGAGAGCTGTAAAAAGAATTATAATCATACATGCGTATTCCTCCCATTTATTTCATTCCGCTTTATAAACATGGCAACCTCATTTCTATTATATTTTCTTTGATATTATTCTGGATACTACAGGAGCAGTTTTTCGACCTACGATTTCGCTGTCCATTAAGACATTACCATCGTTCATAATTATGGAGGTATCTAATTTAATTGGTGCCTTATGAAATTCTTCAGCGAGTAAAGCTGCCAATTTTTTATAGTCAAGGTCCATTTTTTGTGTATTCGTTATGTCTATATACCTATCCGCTTCGGAGGAATAAACAAACTGAGTATAATCTAATTTACCTGAATTAGTATTTTCCATAATAGCTGCCATATCATCTGTCAATACATTCAACTCATCAGTAATAAAATGCTTACTATCGTTTATTCCTTTAGCAAAACCAAGCATCATGTCTGGCATCCATTTTTCATATTCTCTCAAGGGTCCTATATCTGGTTTTGAGAAATGTAATATAGATTTAATAAAATCCGCAACACCGTTAACAGCACTTTTCAGGAATGATTCTTTTCCGGAACTAATTCCTTCAGACATATTTTTTATACAATCCCGGCCCCAACCGTTAGAGTCAAAATTTGATGAATCTAGTTGGCTAATTTCATCTGCAGTATTTCCTACAGCGTCTGTGACCATGAATGTGTTTCCGCTCATACCTTCACCATAATTGGCTGATACACTGCTTCCTTGCATATATGCATGTCCGGGAAGGTTCACGGCATCCATTCCAATTTGTGCGCCTACCATTAGTGCCTTACTAAAACTTGAAACAAGTTCACTACCGTTATTAATGGATTCCCCCAGACTTTGGGTATAGTTTGAACCACTCGTAGTACCAAATATATCCCAGTTTTCCTGTATCTCAGGAAGCCCCGCATCCATGCTTGCCTTTATACCCCCCAGCGCTTTTTGACCAGAAAGCTCCGTAGATGTATACAGTATATCTCCATTATCTGCCAAACTAATACCTAACGCTTCCAACGTCTCCTGACCTTTTGTTCCAAATTCTTCCGGTAAGGAATCCAAGGCTGATACTAAATTTGCTGCCGTCTGCTTTTGAGTCTCAGTAAGAGTGGCACCCGATTGCTCAGAGTCCAATATCCATTGTAACCAAATCCCTGCTTCTTTTAATGTCGTATCATCCATATTAGCTAAGTATTTTTCATTCAGCTTAGCCATATTGGCACTCCATTCATCCTCCAGATCGTACTTCTTTTTCTGCATTTCATTCCGGGCTTCCATTTGCGTGTACTCACCCGACAAAACCTTAGTGTTTAACTCATCATGATCTGCCGTTATCTCGTTTGAATATTTTTTATTCTCTTCTCCTACTTTCTCATAATAAATAGATAGATCTGATAAATACTGCTGTAATCCTTCACTTCTTTGTTGATATCCTTCCGCCTCTATTTGTAAAATATCGCCCTTTTTCTTTTTGGCAGCATCAACTTCGCTTTGGTATTCTTTAGACGCAACTTCATTTTGTAGCTGGAGCCATTCCTGGGAATATGAAGAATTATTTTCCATTTCTTTTTTATTAAGGGCCATTTGAGTCGTATATTTTTCGTAAGCCTTATCAATAATATTCTGTGTTTCTTCTTCTGCGGCCTTTGTAATTCGTGCGGCTCTATCTTCATACTGCGATACTGTAAGATCGTTACTGTCCTTTAATGTATTCGCCTGATCTACCACTACATCCAGCCTTGCACTATAAACAGAAAGTTCCTGTGCCGATAAATCTCTCATTTTTTCAAACAATTCATCTAATCTCTGAATCTCACTCTCTGTTAGTTCACGTCTATCATCTGCTGCTTGTTCTGAAATGGTCGTTATCTCTTCTTGTATGTCTCTCATTTGCGTTTTAAGATTATTTTGTTTTTCTGACGAGATCAATATCTGATCATTGAATCCAGACATAGAGCTGGTTGCTGAACCCACTTTATCCTGCCATTCATTTATTCCATCCAGCATAATGGAAAAAGAATCATTGATATCTTCATTGGATTTTTTTAACTTTGTCGCTCCACTATTAGCTTCTTGCTGTTTTAAGCAGTAAGCCGTCAGTGCAACAGCTACGCCGCCTATTGCCACAGCTGCTAAGCCTGTAGGTGAAATTAGATTCGCTAAGGTTCCTCCCAACACCCCCGTATTTGATCCAGCCGCCATGGAAGCATCAGCTACTCCTAAAAGGCCCGTAGCCGATTCCTGGATCACGGATCTTTTTCCCATAGCTTCCAGTATACTACCAAAACCACCAGCCATATTACCTAATCCCGAAGTTACAGATCCCGTGATAGATAACAAAGGCCCCAGTGCTGCAACAATACCGGTTGTAGCAATTATATTTTTTTGTTGTTCCGGCGTTAATTCATTGAATTTGTCCGCCAGCTTACCAATAAACTCAATTCCCTGGCTAATGAATGGTATGAGTTTTTCTCCCACTTCAATTCCGGTATTCTTTAACTTATTAAGTTCTGTTTGTATCTTTATTGTTGATGTTGCATTCATATCATCGAAAGCCTGTTGTGTTTCCCCAGTGGAGGTCTGTATTTCACCCAGAATATCATTATATTCTGTCCCGCTGTCTTTCATTAAAATAAATGCACTCTGCGCAACTTCAGCCGATCCAAACATATCATCCAATGACATACCTGATTGCTCCGCGCCATCGTTGAGCATTTGCAGTATTTCGGTAACAGGTTTTCCCTCTTCCGCCAGTTGAGCAAATCCTTTTCCAGACATATTGCGTAAAACCGTATCTGCATTCGATCCGCTTTTTCCAAGCTCTTCCAACAATAACGTATAGTTTTTAGTAGCATCTGCTGTAGAAATACCATTTTGAGTTAATATAGCCATAGCAGCTGAAACATTATCAATATCAACATTAACAGACGATGCTATAGGGAGAATCTGGCCTAAACTTGTGACCAAATCATCTACCGCTATCCTACCAAGTTGATGGGACTTGATCAGTTTGTCAGATACCGTCGTAGCCTGATCCGCACTGAGTCCATAAGTATTTAGCGTTAGCGCAACCCCTTCTACAGCTTTTGTTGTGTCAGTAAATCCGCCTCTAGCCAGCTTAATCATATCATTTGTGAATTGTATCGCATCCGCACTATCAATTCCGGCATTTAGAGTTTCATACAAGGCATCATTAAACTCTGTAATGGAAACTCCGGTCTCATTTGACGATTTTGTTACTTCAGATTTTAGTTTATCATAGGTTACTACTGTTCCATCGATCATGGAACCAACCCGCAAAAAACTTTCTTCCGCCTCCAGTGCAAAAGTTATACTGTCTTTTCCGGCTGTTACAATATGTTTCGTAAGTTTAGATGAAAGTAGTTTACCTGTTTCCCCTATTTTTTTCCCAAAGGAATCCATTTTACCGCCGGCATCCTCAAAAGACTGTCCCAAAACAATTGCATTGTTTTGAGTTTCATCCAGTTTGCCAGCTATTGTCCCTATATCTTTTTCCGTATTGTTAAGCTTTGTCTGAAATTTTGATACTGCATCTCCCGCGCCTTCGATTTCCTGAGACAAATAATCATATTGATCTTGCATATGAATTATACTATTCTTATAATTCTCTGCAGCCTCTACAGCTCTTTTATATTCTTCTGTTCCCTCTGCTTGAGAATGTGCCAAAGTTTTTACTTTTTGTTGTGCAGTTTCGTATTTTTGGGACATCTCTTCAAGAGCTGTCTTTAATTGTTTCTGTTCCTTCTGCGAGTCCTGAATTTCTTTATTCAAATCTCCAATCCTTTGACGATATACATTTGCTTTGCTTACCGCATTCTCAAGCTCTGTTGTAAACAGTTGTGAATTTCGGGCTGCTTCTTCAAACATTCCTCCAACGCCTTTGGAGACGGCTTCAAGTTTGCTTAATTCAGACTGTGCCAGCTTTGATTGTGTTTCGATTCTACCCAACTCTTTTTCTGCATCATTGACTGCTTTTTTTAAGCTGGACAAATCTAACTTTATATTTGTATTTCCCATTCCTTCCATCAACCCGCCCCCAATTCAGCATAAAATTCTCTCATATTTGTCACTCTTTTTTCATAAACAGGTTCCTCACCATTCGCTATTTTTGCCCTTATATACTCACACGCCTCATCAAAGCAAAAACTTACATAGCTATCTTTGATCTTCATGATTTGACTCGGGCTTTTGTGCTGCATTACCGCCAGATTTATGATTCTCAGCAGATCCTTGCTCTTGACGAAATATGCGCAGGGAGTCAATCCCTGTCTGCACGTAATTATAAATATACATAAGCTGTGTATCTGTAAGGTTTAATCCTGCCTCTTCAAATTCTTCATAAGTCGGTTCAACCAGCGCCGACTTGGCTATACAGTGCATGATTTTACCCATCTCAGCAAGGCCTTCCCCATTTTTCATTGCGTTTGATGTCCCATTTTTAAAGAGCTCTGCCGCCGTAGACAGCAACGGATTCGGTATCCCCCCGGACTCTGCCAGATGAAGCAGTGAAGGCCTGCGCAGTTTCACAATCAGCGGCTCCTCGGAGAGGAAGCCGGGCAGCTCCACTTCAGAACCGCCCGCATATCTTTTTAAATCATGTAACGATGTTACCATCCTCTCTCCTCCTGTCACGCCATTGCGATTACGTCCGCAATACCGGCTTTCTTCGCTTTATATTCAGAATCCAACTCCACAACCAGGATTTTATTCCCGTTAGCGGCGCTTACTTCCTCTGTACCGTTCCACGCTGTAAAGTCATCCGCACACACTTCATCATAAGCGGGTATAGAAACGGATACACCGGTTTTGAACTTATAGCTGTTGGAGATGGCTTTTGCCGGAGTTACCGTCAGTTTTGTTTTTCCAGCCGCAGTACCGGCTGCGCTTGTCACACTGAGGGTTCCGATCACCTGCTCAACAACCGGCAGCTCTTTTACATATTCGATCTTATAAGGTGCTTCGCCGCTGGCCGGGGAAGAACTGATCGGATATTCCGTTGCCCGGAAGACGTTATCCTCGGAGTTTAATCCTGCCGGCTGACCGGTACAGCCAGGATATGTAATCTTTTCGTATCCGATCACTTCGGACCCTGACATCTGAGCGGAATATACGTCCAGCACGAACTTCACCGGTTCGTACTCAGCGCCGGATACCGGCGGTTCATAACTCACGATATTTCCGTCACTGTCTTTCACCAGGGTACCGCCCTGCAGAATCTCGATCATCTCCAGAATCGTCAAATTATCAGTTAATGTAATCAGATGCCCGGTAAGCGTTCTCTTTTCAGGTTTCTGGGCCTTGAGTACGCCCTTTACGATTAATTTTACCGCTTCCGTAGTCTCTACCTGCGGTTCCACAGCAATTTTGCTTCCCGATGTAATCGCGATGCTTCTGGGATTCTCCTCCTTTGTGGTTGCCACGATCATGCTGCAATCGATGGTTGCTCTCTCTGTACCTTTTCTCGGTGTAATTCCTGCCATTTTTAATCATCCTTTCCAGTTGTTTTGTTTAACACTTTTCGTGTTTTTATTCTTTGTCTTTGTCGACATTCTGCGGTCTGTCGATATGGCCGTTATTTTGAAGAAGTTCATTGCGCAATTGATCTATTATGGCTTCCTGGTTTTTGATCTGGTTATGAAACTTTGTTAGTGCTTTTCCGTATTGTGTCATGATCTGATTTACACAATCTTTCTTTATGCCCAGATCTTTTAAAAACTTTCTATCCATAAAATCTCCACCTTCTCTGTCCGGTACTTCGCTTATTATCGGGGTCGCGTCCCCGTGTACCCGCGCCGATTACGCCCGCGCCCAGGCAGATTATTTATAATAAAGTCCGACAGCAGCCGAACCTATTACCAAGTCAATACTGTTCTACAAATTCCTGTCTTTATTTCAGCTATCCGGCATTTATACCGAATGATTTTCCATATACTGTACTCCTTCTTTGGTAAGAAAAAGGTTATCCCGGTTTAATACCCGAACCCTTCTGATATCCATCGTCTCAGCCGGACTCCAAAACACCCCCTGTATTAATTTCTCATTCTGCAGCTTCATCAAAGCAGCCAAAAATATCTGCTCTTCTATCTGTAATTTTTTACTTGTGATTTCCCCCATATTTGGCAGTTCCTTCTGGTACTCCGCATAAATAGCCTGAAGCACCTGTTGTTTTATATCTGTTGCCATCTTATCCTCCTTACGTGTGTTATCCCGCATCAACCGATGGGAATAAACATGTTTTGTGTGACCTGTCAGCTTTTTTTCTATCCTATCATTTCCAAATGGGACATGTAGGACATCCAGGACAAACTTTCATTTATTTCAAAAAAGTTTAATTTTCATTCAAAAACCT
This sequence comes from Diplocloster agilis, assembly GCF_019042275.1. Lineage (GTDB taxonomy): Bacteria > Bacillota > Clostridia > Lachnospirales > Lachnospiraceae > Diplocloster > Diplocloster agilis. The sequence goes on along the minus strand of NZ_JAHQCW010000005.1, from coordinate 56,584 downwards.
GAAATATTCCTTTTTCACGCTCTCACCGGTAGCCCCTCTTCCCATTTTTACAGCTACCGCTTCCCAAGTCAGACGCTGGAACACTTTAAACCGGATAATGCGTTGCATACGCGCCGGTACCGTGTTCAGGAACTCTTCCGCCTGCAGTTTTACACGTTCAGCATTTTTCTTCCGCTCCTCTAACAGTTTCTCTTCCAAATGCAGCTGCCAATCCTTCTCCAGCACATCTTCCCGGCCTGTAGCTTTCATGTAATTGTCTGCATTGGAATATTTATTGCCAGGACCTTCTCCCGTCTCCGATGCCCGTTTTTTCTTTTTTAAATATTTGATGTCTTCTTCCGTTTCTTTTACCAATTCGCAAGCATCGATATATTCTTCCAGTATTTCCTTTCTCATATGATCCCCCCTCACCTGGCCGTTTGCAGCGGTTCGAGCTGAAAATACTCGATACCGTTGTGTATGATATAATTTCTGCGGTAAAGTCCGTCTCCCTGCATTCTCGTCATAACAGGTATGCCGGAAGCCTCTGAAAGCTGCTTAAGCCCCTTATAAAGATGTACACAATAATCATTCAGACTGTCTAACGGCTCGATTTCTTTGCCGTCTCTTACGCCCTCCATTAATTCTCTGTGCTCCAAAAAAAGCTTTTCCAAACTTAGCATCCATGCGAGTACCTCCTTCTGATTTTCCATTGCTTTGCATCCTCCTTCCTATTTTCCATGTTCCCGTTCTAATTCGCTTGACCGGGCGGCCACGGAAACCGCATAATTAGAATAATCACCCGCTCTCCATTTTTGATATGCCGTATCCTGACACATGTTATATTTCATTAATACCAGATAAATATCTTCATTTTCCGAAAATAGTTGGGACAGATAATCGATACCAACCAAAATATTCTGTCTTGGATCTGTCAGATCGGCAGCCCCGAGTCTCTCCATTCGATCCTGATGCCAGTAACTGTTAATTTGCATCAGCCCGATACATTGACCATTTACCGCCTGCGGATTCCAGTTACTTTCAGCTTCTATGATCGCTTCCACCAGCTCCGGGCAGATATTATATTCCTCACTGATTGATTCTATATAGGTTCGCAGAGATTCCCTATTTTCCTCCGCCTCATTACCCAGTATATTCATGGGCATGACTGCAGCTAATAGTAAGAGCAAAACAGGTGTCACCAGCAGTTTTCTCTTTAAATTATTCATAATAATATCCCTTACTCTCTACTAATTTAATTTTAATAAACCGGTTATAATGAACTTTACTCTTTCTGGTATTATCAAAATGTAAATTTGGCATGATCATAACAACTTCTCCTTTTTGTTTATACAGATAATCTTTTGAGTTAGTAGAACTTTAGTTACAACATTAGATATTTGCTGATTAGAATTTAAAATAGTATGCAAAGATTAAAATCCTGGAAATATAAAACAGAAATATAAAACTCCTCTTGCACGGATTACCAAATTATGGTATTATAATATCGAACATTAGTTCTTATTTACATTTCGTGTCCTAACTCACCAAAAAAAATATGCTAACTTACTTACTTTTTATCTCTAATTCAAAATTACAATTTTACATTGTATTGCTAATTTTCATTAGATTTATGTATATATAGCTTTTAAACCATGCTAACATCCTATAAAACAAGTAGATTTAAAAAATAGAGTTCGTCACGTTTCGTGTCTATTAATGTTATATCACATCCAGTAATCTGTGTCAACACTTTTTTTTACGTTTCGTGTCTATTTTTATTTACATTCATCACAAAACGTGATATTATATAGGCATGGAGGTTGGTAATATGGGAAATTTTAATAGTGTTTTTCGGAGTTTAAGAATTGAGGCTGGATACACACAGGATGGATTGGCTGAAATACTCGGCATATCCCGGAGCGCCGTCAGCATGTATGAAAATGGAAATAGAGAACCCGATTTTGAAACCCTGGAACAAATAGCTGACCTATTTCAGGTAGATATCGATTATCTCCTGGGACGTACCGGTAAACCGGTCAAAACGGTAAATGATTATGAACCGTCTTATGAAGACATTCAATCTTTAGTAGCCAGAAATGGCAGAAAATTATCGGTGGAGCAAAAGCAGGAAATTATCAGGACCTTATTATCAGATTAGCAGGTGATCCTATGGATACGCTTCGTATTCAACAAGAAATCTTAGATGTTTTTGAGACAAATTCCATATACTCTTTTCCAATAGACTGCTTCTCTTTATTGCGAAAATATGGCTATGAGTGTTTGAAATATTCCGATCAGAATACAGAGAAAAGGGCCACCTGCCTGCAGGTCAGCGACGATGCTTTTCGCCTAAAAAATAAGATCTACTATAATGATACTTTGCAAAATTGCAGAATACGCTTTACTCTTATGCATGAATTAGGTCATCATGTATTGAATCATACCGGGGATTCACAGCAAAATGAAGCAGACGCCAATTATTTTGCCAGTAACATACTAGCACCGCGTATCGCGATCCACTATTCTGAGTGTAAAAATGCTAACGATGTATCCCACATTTTTTCTATGAGTTTTTCAGCGGCTGAAATCGCTTTTAACGACTATCGCCGCTGGCGCCGTTATATTGCCTATCACAAGATGAGTGTATTGGATAAAGACATGTACCGTCATTTTTTTAATCGCAATGCGAATCGGTTTGTCTGGCACCTGGAACAATGTTGGGATTGCGGCCGCGAGATTTATAATCAGCCGGGTAAGGAAATCTGCTCCATATGCAGCGCCAGGTCAGGACTTACTTTTGCTTCGGATTCTGAATATTCCGACCGCCTTTCAGTGGATGCCCGGGTGTTGGGTTATATTACAAAATTTTGATATTTAAAAAGGCTCCGGCTAATTGTATCTGCAATGCTGGCAGCTCTTCCCAGGTCCAGAACTGCTCCCAGGGCGTGAACAATCGTGGATATTATTTATTCCATATTTTCCTCATTCAAGCAAATATCTCAAGCATCTGATTTAACTATGGATGCTCTTATTTTATTCCGGCAATATCCTATGAATATAAATTCACATGCAGTTCAGCATCGCATATAATACATTAAAATTATGATCGGTGCGCTTACATGAATGATCCTCGTGGAACTATGTTTCAGCAGGGCGATATTATGCGAATAAATAATGCCTTTGTTGAAGATGTTTCTTGTTCTAATAACTCTACTGGTTATATAATAGTCTCTTACGCCGTGCCAGAAGGAAATAATACATTATCGATCCAAAATATTCAGTTAAATATCAATAGAAATACCGCGATCTTAAATTCTTTTGGACAACGTATGTGCTCCTGCTGTATTCAAAGGGGTATGTGGGTCAATGTTGCATTTTCCTCGCGCATGACAATGAGCATACCACCTCAAGCTGCTGCTTTCTGGGTGGCTGTCCAAAGGAATCCCCAATTTCCCTTGCCGCCATTGCGGCCCATACCACCCCAGCGTCCTTTGCCTCCCCAGCGCCCATTGCCGCCATTGCGGCCTCAGCGCCCCTCTTCTGAGACCACGGGCCGGATTGTTTTAATTGATTTTGACAATAATTATATCATCACAGAAGACCCGAATGACAGGAACAACCAAACCAGATTTCTAATTACGAATTCGACTTCCATTACCAACCGTTTTGGTGCCCCAATCAGATTACGTAATCTCCAGCCCGGACAGATGGTCAGGATTACACATTCAAATATACAAACGCTTAGTATTCCGCCTCAAACTACTGCGTTTCACATTCAGGTGATCTAATCTATGGATCCATCTTATCAAGCAGAAAACCCAGAGAATAAGCTTTCACTGGGTTTTTACTATATCATTCTGCTTATGTCACTCTACTTATAATATAATACTTATAATGTATTACTATCAACTTCATATACTGTCATCTGAAAATCACCGTTCTGCTTCCCTATAATTCATTTTCCTGCTTATTCCAACTTTTTTTCAACATTTTCAACCTCGTTCCAGCTTCATATTGTGGCATATGATATTTTGTGTTATAATGCACTCTGGAGATGTTTAAAATGGAAATTGGAAAAAATTTGGCTGCATACAGGCGTGCCGCAGGACTTACACAGAAACAGGCTGCTACTAAAATACATGTATCGAGACAATGCCTGGGAAATTGGGAAACAGGAAGACGACAGCCCCGGATTGAAGATATCATACTCCTATGCCGGCTTTATGGGATCTCCCTGGATCAGCTTATCGGTACAATAGATTAAAACCTTCCTGAATCAAAATGGCGGCTGGCCGCAGTCCGAGGGGATGAGGAGTGTGTATGGGCGTTGAATATGCCGCTTCATATATTTGACATTCCTTCTCTCCTCTACCCTGCTTATGCAAACTCGATCACATCCACAGATTCAAAAACCGCACCAACCATTGAAGATAAGTGCAGTTCATATTATACTACAAATTTATAATTTTCTTAGATCTTTCCAGCCTTAGCAACTTCTCAACGAAACGGTGAAGGGCGAGTTTTCAAAGGGGGGCTTGTACGCTATGGCTGTGCTACTCTGTACTACTACTGACCACCTTCCATTCCTCTTATCCCTTTTATGCAACTCGATTCATCTTACTAACTTTATCAATAAACTCTTTCATATCATCCACATAAGAATATGGGGCATACTCTGAATAAATATCCGGATCATCTAATATCACAATCTGTACTCCATCAGCTCTCAAAGCCTCCAATGTTCCCGGCAAACAACGCGCTTCGCTTACCGTCTTACACAGATATGCTATACAGCCCTGTTTATCAAATATTTTAGCTATAATATATATTTTTTTATCACCCATCCAAATCATCTTCCCAATATTTTAGGCGCTCAACAAACAAATATTTTATATTACAAATTCCTCTTCATATGCATAACTATTTTCATACATATATTCAGGTGCGCAATCAATCTCACCGTTCATCCATGAAACAAATCCATGTGATACATGCACATCACTAAATACCTTTTCATCAGACAAGGGGGCAAAAGCTGATCCTTGCAGCATAGTAGTATCAAACAACCTTTTTTCTCCAGTTGAAAAAGTCAGCAATAACATACCATATGGCAATGGTTTTGCCTCTTTTATTTTAATATTTTCAGTGAGTTCCCCAGCATAAACAATACCATTTACTAAATACATATATACTCCTTTCTCACTACATGGGCTTTATTTTTTCAAAATGTTCTCCTTGTACAGCCAAGTTCCAAGCTTTATATACATTCTCTTCATTATAAAGCAGCCATCCAACTAAAATCTTATACTGCTTGCTTGGCAAAGAACCTGACAACAATTCACCATCTAATCCCACTGATGCTTCATATTCTCCATAGTATACATGAACATGTGGTTTATTGTGCTGTTTTGTATCTTTAAAAAGCATAACTATTACCATACCACCAAATCTGCATAATTCTGGCATACGTCATCACTTCCTTTATATTTTTCTTTAATTATATCATTATTATGTTTTTTTTCCAGATATCGATGCAAAAAAATAGCTGCACCAACCATGAAATGTCAGTGCAGCTATATGAATCCATTATATTATATGGTTTTTCTTAGAACTTTCCAGCCTTAGCGCTCTCCTCAATGCCGACAGCCACAGCCACCGTAGCGCCTACCATCGGGTTATTCCCCATACCGATCAGTCCCATCATCTCGACATGAGCCGGAACAGAGGAAGAACCAGCGAACTGAGCATCTGAATGCATTCTTCCCATCGTATCCGTCATACCATAGGAAGCCGGGCCTGCCGCCATGTTATCCGGATGCAGCGTACGGCCTGTTCCACCGCCGGAAGCAACGGAGAAATATTTCTTGCCCTGCTCGATACATTCCTTCTTATAAGTACCTGCAACGGGATGCTGGAATCTGGTCGGGTTGGTGGAGTTACCGGTAATAGATACATCCACGCCTTCCTTATGCATGATCGCAACACCTTCGGTTACATCATTCGCGCCGTAGCAGTTAACCTTCGCACGAAGGCCTGTGCTGTAGGATTTGCGGAAAATCTCTTTCACTTCTCCTGTATAATAATCCATCTCGGTCTCGACATAAGTAAATCCATTGATTCTGGAAATAACCTGAGCGGCGTCTTTTCCAAGTCCGTTTAAGATAACACGCAGAGGTTTCTGGCGAACCTTGTTCGCTTTTTCTGCGATACCGATCGCGCCCTCAGCCGCTGCAAAGGACTCATGTCCTGCCAGGAAACAGAAACACTCGGTATTCTCTTCCAACAGCATTTTTCCTAAGTTTCCGTGTCCCAGACCTACTTTTCTCTGGTCTGCTACGGAACCGGGGATACAGAAAGCCTGAAGTCCCTCTCCGATAGCTGCCGCAGCGTCCGCTGCTTTCCGGCAGCCTTTTTTGATAGCGATTGCGGCACCTACCGTGTAAGCCCAGCAAGCATTCTCAAAACAGATGGGCTGGATTTTCTTTACCTGATCGTATACATTCAGGCCGGCATCCTTTGTAATCTTTTCGGCTTCTTCAATAGAAGCGATGCCATAGCTGTTCAATACGGCATTAATTTTATCAATTCTTCTCTCATAGGATTCAAATAAAGCCATTCTCTCTTACCTCCTCAATTACTCTTGTCTAGGGTCAATGATTTTTACAGCGTCATCTACACGGCCGTATTGACCTTTTGCTTTTTCCCAAGCGGTGTTCGGGTCATCGCCTTTTTTGATGAAGTCTGTCATCTTGCCAAGGCTTACAAACTGATAACCGATAATCTGATCCTCTTCGTCCAGAGCGATACCGGTTACATAGCCTTCCGCCATTTCCAAGTAACGAGGTCCTTTTTTCAGAGTTCCATACATGGTACCAACCTGGGAACGAAGGCCTTTTCCCAAATCTTCCAGACCTGCGCCTACCGGCAGTCCGTCTTCGGAGAATGCGCTCTGGGTTCTTCCGTATACGATCTGAAGGAACAGTTCTCTCATAGCTGTGTTGATCGCGTCACAGACCAGGTCCGTATTCAGTGCTTCCAGAACGGTTCTGCCGGGCAGAATTTCAGAAGCCATAGCTGCGGAGTGGGTCATTCCGGAACATCCGATGGTCTCCACCAGAGCTTCCTGGATGATTCCTTCTTTCACGTTCAGGGTCAGTTTGCAGGCGCCCTGCTGAGGAGCACACCAGCCTACCCCATGGGTCAAACCGGAGATATCGGATACGTCTTTTGCCTTTACCCATTTCGCCTCTTCAGGAATGGGAGCAGCACCGTGGTTCACGCCCTGCGCTACCGGACACATTTGTTCTACTTCATGTGAATAAATCATTATAAGACTCCTTCCATATGTATAGTGAGATTTGCGTGCGGCTACCTTTGTTCGACATCGTTACTTATTTAACGCCGCACCTTAGGTTATTTTCTCACAAAATGGCGGATTCGTCCAGAGGTTTCCAGAATTTTTCGGATAAATTACTTTTACAAACGATCCGTGTCTGTGCTATACTGTTACAAAAATGTCAAAGTAAGGAGTGTCACTTCATGGAACGAAAAGAACTCATAGAGATTGTACATCAAACCAGAACTTTGGTGATGGATGAAGCCAATTCCAGAGCGGTCACCGCAAAAGGCACCGCTGATTTTGTCACCAAAGTTGATTTTTCGGTTCAGGATTTTTTGAAGAAGATCCTATTTCGGGAATATCCCGGCATCGGCCTCATGTCCGAGGAACAAAAAGAAAATGAGATCGGTCCGGATACGGACACCTGGATTTTAGATCCCATTGACGGAACGACAAATCTCATCCATCATTACCAGCATAGTGCCGTTTCCCTGGGACTCTATGAGCAGGGAGAGATTACATTGGGCGTCGTATACAATCCATTTACCGATGAGACGTTTTCCGCCGCGAAAGGATGCGGTGCGTATCTGAATGAGCAAAAGATTCAGGTAACCGATCAGACCGATATGCTGCGCACCCTGATATCTATGGGTACAGATCCTTATGAAAAAGAAAAGGCCCCGGAGAATTTTGCGCTGTTCCAAAAGGTTTTCATGGAGTGCACGGATATCCGTATTTCCGGCTCATCCGCACTGGATCTTTGCTACGTGGCCTGCGGCCGTCTGGATACTTTCCTGGAACGGAATCTGAAGCCGTGGGATTACGGCGCCGGTTCCCTGATTCTGACAGAAGCTGGCGGTAAGATAACGGACTGGAACAATCAGCCTCTTTCGTTTGACCGGAACTGCAATGTCCTGGCCACGAATGGACGACTTCACAGCTATTTCTTAGAGAATATTGTAAATGATTAACGGTATCTGATTTCCGGTATATATAAAAATCGGTTAAACCTATGTAATACCTACTACTGTTACCTACTGTTATGATATCTCTCTACTGTTATAATACTTATCTGATATACTACTTATCTGTTTTAATACTTCTCTATCGTAATACCTCTCTGTAAAACGAGATTTGATTTAGCGACTGTCTGGTTGATCATATTCTTATTTTACCCAGAGGTATTTTTATCCGTTCCTTTTCCATAATCTTAACATAAAATGGCACAATGATTAGAATAGGACAATGATTAAAATGCCAAAATTTGTGCTGCCGGCCATCTGCGGGATGTAATATTTGGCAGCCTATGGCGTAATTGGGGGAAAGATGGTATGATATTTTTGTTCCGGACAATTTTGGACCGAAATTATTGATTATTGATACAACTTTGAAACAATTTTCCGATATAATGACACTATTCTGATGACATTGGCGGAACCGTGCCAAGGAATGTAGAAAAAGAAAATAAATTGAATTTTTTGGAAAATAGATGGAACTTTTTCCAGGTTTCATGGATCTAATAGACAGATGTGAAAACCTTTATGAGGATGACTTATATATGGAAGCAAATTATGAACGTACACGTTATGAGGCCCGCATGAGGCTGCGCCGGAAAAAGAAGTTGATTAAAGCAGCAAAGCTTTTGTCTTATCGCGTGATCAAATCTCTGATTTTTATCGTAATTGGGATGATTCTGGGTTTTCTTTTGGCCCATAAGACTACCGGGACGCCCAGCGAGGCGGAAAATTTGACATCTCTTGCTCCGAAGCCGGAGATTCCGGTGGTTTCCGACGCTCCTAAGAAGATTCAGGTTCTTCTTGATCCGGGACATGGCGGTAAGGATACCGGAAGCGAAGCGGCCGGAACACCGGAGAAGACGTTGAATCTGTCCATCGCGCTTCTGGTGGAGGAAGAGTTAAAAAATGCCGGCATCGAGGTGGAAATGACCCGCAGCAGCGATCAGACCGTAAGTCTGGATGAGAGGGCGGCTCTCGCCAACGAAAATAAGGTACAGGCTTTTGTCAGCATCCATCAGAATTCGTTTAAGGATGACCGTTCCATTCGGGGATTGGAAGTCTGGTATAATGATGTGAAATCTTCAGGGGCGGCCGGAAGCAGAAAATTGGCGGACGCCATACATACATATGCCAAACAGACGGCAGGTACATCGGACCGCGGGACGGTGCCGGATGAAAAATTGAAGGTTCTGCGCACAACTACCGTTCCGGCCTGTCTGATCGAAGTCGGGTATTTGACGAATACAACAGATAAGAATTTGATCTTTTCAGAGAGTTATCAAAAAGAGCTGGCTAAAAATATCGCCAGAGGAATACAGGAATTTTTACAGTCCTTAGGAACGTCGGCCGAATAGGAGGGACGTTCCGAAGGACTGTGTCTGATATCAGGAGGTATCCGATTTGATTACGATATTAATTGTGGAAGATGAAAGCGCCATCGCGGAGCTGATTCAGGCCGGGTTTGAAAAAGCCGGATATGCCTGGGATTACGCCGCGGATGGAAAACAAGCCGCGGACAAAATAGAAGTTCGTACTTACGATCTGGTTTTGCTGGATATCATGCTGCCGGAAATAGACGGTTATGAGCTGATGGAGTATATTGAACCGCTGGGTATACCCGTTATATTTCTGACGGCGAAAGGGACCACCAGCGACAAGGTGAAAGGGCTGCGCATGGGCGCGGATGATTATATTGTTAAGCCGTTTGAGATCGATGAGCTGCTGGCTCGGGTGGATTCTGTGCTGCGCCGCTATAATAAAGGGCAGACCCTCTTGTATGCGGCCGATGTGGTCATCGATACCCAGTCCAGACGGGTGATGCAGAATGGGCAGGAGATCATGCTCACGCCAAAGGAATATGAACTTCTGCTCTTTCTCGTCAGAAACAAGAACTCGGCGCTGTACCGGGAAACCTTATTTGAACGGGTGTGGATGGAGGATTTCACGGGAGACTCCCGTACATTGGATCTGCACATTCAGCGGCTGCGCAAGAAATTAAATTGGAAGGACCGGATCAAGACCGTATACAAAATCGGCTATATCCTGGAGGTTTCCACATGAAATTTTCCACCAAACTGATTCTGAGCATGACGATTCTGGTTGCCGTCCTGTTTTCCGTGGGGGGCACGATTTTAATCAGCAGAAATTTTAAACACTCTCTGGAGACTGCCGCCGCGCAAAATGTGGAGCAGCATCTGCTGGAACGCTATGCCATCGAGTCGAATATGATTAATTATATATTAAGCGGCGAGAGTTATTCCGAAGATAAAGTGGCGGACTATGCCAAACGTCTCTCCGGTTATACCGGCGGCCAGAACAAGGTGATGGCTCTGTATTCAGACGCCGGAAAGGTACTGTATACCAATCTGCCGCCCCTGTCCGATAAGAATATGGAAGCTATACTGAGCCAGGAGGGCAACACGTATCTGATCCGGCAGGCGGACGGGTTAAAGTATATGCTGCTAACCTCCCAGCTGGAAATAGACAAAAATATGGTTCTGCTGGTCAGCGCCTATGATATTACCGGCTTGTTCTCGGAGAGGGACCGTCAATTACAGGATTTTCTGCTGTTAGACGGTATCGTGATCCTCCTGTGCGTTCTGGCCATCGGGCTTATGACCCACGTTCTGACCGGGCCGATTCAAAAGTTAAATAACACCAGTCTGCATATCGCCAACGGCGCTTACAAAGAACGCACCCGTATCCGCAGCTCCGACGAGATCGGTCAGCTCAGTCGGAACTTCGATCTGATGGCCGATGCCATTGAACAGCAAATCGACGAGCTGCAGTTATCGGTACGGCAGCGGGACGATTTTATCAACGCATTTTCCCACGAAATCAAGACCCCCATGACAGCTATTATCGGTTACGCGGATATCCTGCGCACCAGCGCTACCGATAAGGAGAAACAGATCCGGTATTCCCGAACCATTTATCAGGAGAGCCGCCGTCTGGAAGAACTCTCCCGAAAGCTTATGGATCTAATGTTCTGTTCCGAAGAGAACTTAACGACAGGGCCTCAGCCTGTATATACGATCGTACATCGTCTGCATCAGCAGATGGAACCTTTGCTGGAGGGAATCCGGCTCTCCATCGCTGTGGAGCCTGCGTCGGTAGTCGCCGACGCGTCTTTGCTGGACTGCCTGCTTCGGAATCTGATCTTAAACGCAAAAAAAGCGGACCCGAAGGACCGCACCATTGAACTATATGGGAAAATCAAGGATCAGGCTTATCGCTTCTCGGTGGAGGACAGCGGCTGCGGTATCCCGCCGGAGGAGTTAGCCCGTATCACAGAGCCTTTTTATATGATTGACAAGTCACGTTCCCGGGCTATGGGCGGTTCCGGCCTGGGTCTGTTTATATGTTCGAAAATCGCAGACCTGCATCACACTAAGCTGCATTTCGAAAGCGAATTAGGCATTGGAACCACTGTTTGGTTCGAACTGGAGGTGGCAAAAGATATTTAAATATTGGAAAAGTTTAGTGTTTTTGATTCTGACTCTGATCATCGTAGCAGGGGCCGTCTGCTTTCCCCGTCTTTTCTTCACGATTCAGGACGCGCAGATGATGGCAGCCGCTCATTCCCGCCAAGAGATCCATGCAAAGCTGGCGCCTGAGGCGGAAGAAATCTATCTGGTCAACGCGATCCGGGATATCTATCACAACAACCAGTACTTTGACTACGGCGGCGGTTATAATTATCCTCTCAGCATCGATGACTCTCCTTTTTCCTCGACCATTGACAGCCTGAATGAACAGTTGGACATTATGACCGATCAGTCTGCTTTGGATATGGATTTATTGAACAGCTTCCATTATATGATTGATCCCATGATCTGGGTAAACGGCACTTACGGCATATGGGAGGATAAAGAAACCCCTTTTTCATTTTATACCATCTATGACGATGCGTTTATTGCAAACGGCTTTGTCGATATTGCGCCTCAGCTGTCTTTTTATATGGAGCCAAAGACAGGAAAGGTTCTATACCTTCGGATGTTCACTGAGCAGCGGGAAACATTAAAAATTGCGCCAAGAGAAAACATTAACGCCTATATCCGTTATCTGGGCCTGGACGTCCTGGACGACTGGACTTATCAGCCCCAGGGAGCCATGTCTGAAAAGGCACAGTTAAAGATCATATATATGCAGAACGATACGGAATATCACATACAGATCCTCCCGGTAGGTTATTATTTCTACGACCCTTATTTAAAATACCGTGATATAAATTCATCCGGCGCAGGCAGCACCATAGATAGTTATATCGAGAATAACTCTGCATATTCCGCTCAATAATATAGATCTTTTGCTTTCGCAACCAGCCTGTTTTTCTTCTCCTGCCGTATCATGGCCGCAGCCAGGATCACAGCCGTAAGGATAAACACGCTGCCCCCTATGATACCCGTCGGCGCCGGCCCGACGAACGGATTATATACATCGGTGCCGGTCAGAAAATAGATGCCTATGGACGCGAAACCGTTCAGACTGCCGTGGGCTATGGCCGCCGGCACGCAGCTTCTGGTTTTTAGGGACAGGAAGGACAGCAGCGTTCCCATGATAATGCAGAACCCGCACATAGCCAGAATTCCGGTAATGGGATAGCCGGTGTAACCAAATCCATAATTATGCCCCATGACGGTAAGCGGCGCGTGCCACAGTCCCCAGATCACTCCGCTGATCAGGAGGGTTGGCAGTATCCGGAAACGCTCCGCCAGTTTTGGGACCAGGTATCCCCTCCAGCCCCACTCTTCACCGATACAGGTGAAAATATTCAGGATTGGCCCAATCACAACCCCGATTCCGATCTGAACCAGCATATTTGTCTTGATAGCCTCCAATGGCAGATTGATTCCCATCGCCTGATAAGTCTCCATCATGTATCCCAGATTCGGATCGAACCTGTCCGGATAAATCAGAAAATACACGACACTGCCAAGCACGGTCAGGATCACCGGAAGGAACCATCCCATCACATAATACCGGATATGACCGCGAAAATTCGGCAGAATCCATGCATCCCGGAACCCTTCTTTTGTAATCAGCCTGGTCAGCAATACACAGACCGCCGGAATAAACATCATGGCGGAAACCAGCAGGCTGACCGCAGACGATGACTGTATACTGGAAACCATACTTCCGATTACCAATATCTCCAATGCATATGTTATCACGAATGTCAGCCCAAGATAAATAAGAATACGTCTTCTTGTACCACACTTACTCTTTTCCATAACCGGCCGCTCTTTTCCTTTCCCGATCGTTTTCTTTTTACCATATCACGAATAGGGCAGCTTGAAAAGAGGGGTTATTTTAAAATCACCATAGCCAGGCCAAGTCCCGCCAAGACCACGCCTGTAATCCGGTTCAAAGTCTTGGTGCTTGCTTTGTTCGCAAAACCTGCGGCTGCCAAAGCACCGGCAAGGGTAGCTAGGATACAGGCCGCCAAAGCGAACAGATCCGGCTGCCCGCCGATCGCCACATGGCTAACGGCTCCAGTCAACGCGGTAAACGCCATGATAAATACGCTGGTGCCGACCGCTGTTTTTAATTCGTAACCCAGAACACTGGTTAATATAAGCAGCATCATCATACCGCCGCCCGCTCCTACAAAGCCGCAGATAAACCCGATCACGCAGCCCGCGATCAGGGACTGTATGATCTTTTTCTTCCGGGACTTATTCTCATTCGCTTCCCTGGTCGTCATAACCGGACGAACAATAAATTTGATTCCCAGCAGCAGCGTCATATAGACGGAAAAGTTTCCCATTGTGGTGTTTGGCACATAGGATGCCACCTTACTGCCAACCATAGTCAGGATCAGCGTCGTCACCAGCATCAGAAAACCATTCTTAATATCAATATTCTTGTTGCGGTAGTAAGTCCACGCGGAAGCCGCCGACGCCAATACATCAGAGGCCAGGGCGATTCCGATCGCCTCATAGGCCGGAAAGCCTAAAAAAGTAATCAACATAGGAGAAATCACCGCAGCAGCCGACAGTCCGGCCAATCCGGTCCCAATCCCCGCTCCAAGTCCGGCAATGATACAGATCATCAGTTTGAACACCATTTCTTATAAACTCCTTCCATATTTTCTCCCATTTTATCCAGTATTTTTTCAAATAAAGCCTGTTCCTCCTCCGTGACTCCATCAAACAGCCCGCTGATAAACTGCATCTGAACCACGGCCAGGCGTCTGACCACTTTCTCGGCGGGTGGTTCGATCTTCAGATGCACCTTCCTCCTGTCCGCAGCCTCCTGCCGGCCCGACAGATATCCCCGTTCCGTCAGACTGTCTACCGCTTTGCATACATGTGATTTTGAAATCATCCGGTAATTCACGATATCACTGGCCGTGTCATAACCCGGATTGTTCCACAGACAAAGCAGCACGTCTACCTCATTCTGCGTTAGCTTTTCCGCTTTCGCGATATCGTGAAATATACGTTCATACGTCTTTTTGGCTTTCGCCGCGCTGTGCATAAAATCGATGGTAAGCCTGTTTTCAAAGATTTTTTTTGCCAAGATTCTTTCCTTCTTCCCAGTTCGGAAGTCAATTCTAAATCGTGTATAAGTCCACTTCAAAATAGTTCATTTATGAACTGTTCACTTATGAACCATTATACCTGATTTATTTCATTCGTCAAGTCCAATCAAAGTCTTAATTTAGATTCTGTTCATAAACCAATCCTAGATTCTGTGTAAATTATCCCTCCCAATAGGTTTGGTTCACAAAATATGTCTGTCAGGCAGCGTGCCCATATGCGAACACATAAAAACTGGATCTGCGAAAAAATCACAGACCCAGTCAGTAACATCTACAGAAATATGAAATCTAACAGAATATTATAGACTATTCTTTATTCAGCTTAATAAACCTCGGTATATAAAGTACGAAAGAAAGAAGCATAAAACAAACGCAGATTCCAATACAAATATTTACCGCCAGCACCGGCAGCTCCGGGAACAGGAACAGCACGAACATTACCAGATACAACACGGCTGTGCACACCTTACCATACCACATAGCCCCGTCCAGCATCTTTCCTTTTCGCAGCATCACCGCGCCCATAATCCCCATAAATCCTTCCTTCACAACAAACAGGATCAACATAGGAATCATCTGCCTGTATCGGATCGTCAGGCAGAGCACCATGGCCGCCTGGGTCAGTTTATCCGCTATCGGGTCCAGCGCTTTGCCCAGCTGCGTAATCTGATTAAACCTGCGGGCGATCATTCCGTCAAACAGATCGGATATACCGGATATCACCACAATCAACGCCGCCACATAATAATCACTGACCGAATCCGCCGTCACATATCTCCACACGATAACCGGTACCAGTATAATCCTCAGATAACCCAGCAAATTCGGTATGGTAAAAAGCTGTTTACGCAATGGCACATCATGTTTTATCTGCATCAATCCCACACTCCTTCATCATCTCATTACGCGTAATATAGCATATCTGCTCCGAAAGATCAAGAAATGACAAAAATCTGCAGATTCTGGTTTCTAATCTCCGTCAATAAGAATAAGCCCAAAGATTTTTAATCTGCGGTTTAATATCCGCATATTTCCACGTTTTTTGACTGCGGCTTGGACTATTGGGATCGTTGACGGTGATTTCCCCGTTTTTAAACCCGGTTAAAACAATAAAGTGTCCGGATGTCGTAAAATCGCCGGGGCGCATGCTGCAAATTACCACCTGCCCTTTAGCAAACACATTATACAAAACATCCTCATCTAACGGAATCTCCCTCGCCCGAAGTCCAAGCTTCTGGGCTCCGGTTGTCATCAGTTCCCAGGTAGTGCCGTACTGGGGATCGATATATCCCTGAGCCTGGCTGAATTCCGCCACTTTTTGAGGATTCATGTCGGTCTGTCCCGTCAGCCCCACGATCACCATGGACAGACAGGTGGGCCCGCACCCATCCATTCCGATCATTCCATCGTCTCCATATGAATGATATCCCCATCTCTCATCCCATTGCAGGAAAAGCGGGATCTCCCCCTTTTCGTAGTCTTTCGATATATCTATACGGCTGCTGTCCGTAAGCCGGTCCTTTTTTTCCGGATAATCCAGTACGAATTGTATCGTTTCCGGATATTTTAACACAAACTCCAGCATCTCCTGCGGATACAGGCCGGGATCCTCAAGGATTTCTTTTATCTTAGGTTCCTCATCGAGCATCTCTTCCAGCTGTCCAACCACTTCCGGATCCACCTTCACATTAGACCGGGTGACATTCCCGGAATTCGTCTGGACCGCCGCCACCGGCTCAAATACTTCTGGCTGTACGTTACTGTTGTCCTGCGTCTCATGAGCCTCCAGCTGATTCGTCCACTTGTGAATTACCGTTATAACCAAGAACATCGCCACGCAGATCAGTCCTAATTTTCTCAACATTAAAAGGCGTCTTCGGCGGCGTCTCCTCTTTTTTTTCTCCATCAGCATTTTCTTTCGTCTGATTGCTTCTTTATTATCTCCCATCCCGGTACCTCTCTGAATCATTCGACAATTTTCTCCATGCCGTTCTGCTCCTCGGCAAAAAGAGGGCAATTAATTTTATTATATCCCTTTTCCGACATTTTTTCCGAAAGATTTTCTTAACTTTTGTTTTCTATAGGTATCTTAGCATGGCAATGTATCAGGCTTGTATCGAATTTACAGCAAAAATGTTGTTTGACCAAAAAAACTGCCTGTAATAATAGCAGGCAGCTTTCCATTTTGAGACGGCTTGAGAATTTCCTTTATGAATACCTTTGTATCAGATCATTAATCTTTTTCTCCGTGATTTCATGCACCGGCCGTATCGGTTCCGGATTACTGTTATAAGGAGCGATCTCTTTTTCAAACCAGGTTACGTCATGCCATTTCCCGCATTTATATCCTGTATGACGGTAAGTCCCCAGCGGTTTAAATCCAAGGCTCAAATGCAGCCCTTCACTTTTCTCATTCGGTACGGTAACCCCTCCATATACGGTTCTGATCCCCTGTAATTTTAAAATCTCCATTAGAATCAGATACAGTTTCTTTCCCAAGCCCTTTGAAGTATAAGCACGGTCCATATAAACCGATAATTCCGCGTTCCACTGATATGCTTCCCGTTCCATCTGTCTGTGCGCGTAGGCGTACCCGATTATCATCCCGCCGTCTTCACATACCAGGTAAGGATAATCGCGGCTTATCTGTGCTATACGGTCTGCAAATTCACCGGCCGTAGGAAGCGCACACTCAAAAGTAATGGGCGTCTCTATATACTGCGCATAAATCTTCCGCAGCGCCTGGTTATCCGACACCGCAGCCAACCGGATTTTCATCTATGGTCTCCCCCTTCCCGGACACTATACCGGTTCTTATTCATACTCCGTATATTTCAGGTTCTTCCCTCTCGCCAGTTCAGCCGGATATTTTTTCCGGTTCTTTTCGATCTTGCGGACCAGAGCTTGTTCCAGATCGATCCCGTTTTTCTGCGCAAAGCGCAGCAGGAAAAAGAAGATATCCGCGGTCTCATCCTCGATCTGTTCCCGTGTGTCCGGCTTCCCGAGCATTTCCCTCATCTGTTCTTCAGACTGAAACCGGAATAGCTGCAACAGCTCATTTGCCTCCGTCGATAATCCGATGGCCAGTTCCTTCGGATTGTGAAATTGATCCCAGTCCCGTTCCTCACAAAAATCTTTCACCAGCCCTTTCAGCCGATCTAGTTCTTTCTGTCTTTCTATTTCTTTTAGTCTCTCTATTTCTTTCATTTTTGCTGCCTCCTATTATTAACCTCCAGGTAAATGAAAGAAGAGTTCCAAAAACCAGATATCAGCTTTTGGAACTCCCTTCCTTACAGCAGATTCACTCCGCGTGCCTTCGCATATTCCCAGATATCATCCGGCCAGATCGAGGACTGTACTTCTCCGATATGAGCCTTGCGCAGATAAAACATGCAGATTCTGGACTGTCCGATACCGCCGCCTACCGTATAGGGCAGTTCGTGGTTCAGCAGTGCTTTCTGGAACGGAAGTCCTGCCCGGTCCATGCAGCCCGCTTCTTCAAGCTGGGACAGCAACGTCTCCTCATCTACACGGATACCCATGGAAGACAATTCCAGCGCGATATCCAACACCGGGTAATACACAATAATATCCCCGTTTAACTTCCAGTCATCATAGTCAGGCGCTCTTCCGTCGTGCTTTTCCCCGGACTTTAACCGTCCGCCGATCTGCATGATAAATACGGCGCCGTACTCCTTCGCCACGTTGTATTCTCTTTCTTTGGCCGTGCAGTCCGGATACCGGTCCTCCAACTCCTGTGAGGTAACGAACGTGATCTCCTCCGGCAGGAAACATTCCACATAGCTGTACCGGTTGGCAATATATTTTTCCGTGACGCGCAGCGCCTCGTATACCGACTTTACCACATCCTGAAGCGTTTCCAGCGTCCGGTCGCTTTTGTCGATAATCTTTTCCCAATCCCACTGGTCCACGAAAATCGAATGGATGTTGTCCGTCTCCTCATCCCGGCGGATGGCATTCATATCCGTATAAAGTCCCTCTCCCATCTGGAAACCGTAGCGTTTTAACGCCAGCCGTTTCCACTTGGCCAGTGAATGGACGATCTCCGCCTCCGCATCTCCCCGTTCCATAATCCCGAACTTCACGGGGCGCTCCACTCCGTTCAAATTATCATTCAGTCCGGATTCCGGCAGCACGAACAAGGGCGCAGATACCCGTCGAAGATTCAGCTGCGTCGCCAGCTCCCGCTGAAAGAAATCTTTCACCCTCTTAATCGCAATCTCTGTCGCCTTAATATCCAGCAGCGGCTGGTACCCCTCCGGTATTACTATCTTACTCATCCTCAAAAATCCTCTCTCTTATAATTCGCAGTTATTTACGGTTCTGGGGAATGGGATTACGTCCCGGATATTGCCCATACCGGTGATATACATCACGCATCTTTCAAAGCCTAAGCCAAAGCCCGCATGTCTGGCCGATCCGTATTTACGAAGATCCAGGTAGAAATCATAATCCTCTTTATTCAGGCCCAATTCTTCCATTCTGCCCACCAGCTTGTCGTAGTCATCCTCTCTCTGGCTTCCGCCGATGATCTCGCCGATCCCGGGTACCAGACAGTCCATAGCGGCCACTGTCTTCTGGTCGTCATTCAGTTTCATATAAAATGCCTTAATCTCCTTCGGATAATCCGTAACGAATACAGGACGGCCAAACTCCTTCTCCGTCAGGAAACGCTCATGCTCGGTCTGCAGGTCACAGCCCCAGGACACTTTATATTCGAACTCCTCGTTATGCTTTTCCAATATTTCCACAGCCTGTGTATAGGTTACATGGGCGAAATCCGAGGATGCCACATGCTGCAGGCGTTCTAACAGTCCTTTGTCCACGAACTGGTTGAAAAAGGCCATCTCTTCCGGCGCATGTTCCAGCACATAATTGATCACGTATTTCAGCATGCTCTCCGCCAGAATCATATCATCCTGAAGATCCGCAAACGCCATCTCCGGCTCAATCATCCAGAACTCCGCCGCATGTCTCGTCGTATTGGAATTCTCCGCCCGGAACGTAGGCCCAAAAGTATAAATGTTCTTAAAAGCCATCGCATACGTCTCACCGTTCAGCTGTCCGCTGACCGTCAGATTCGTGGGTTTTCCGAAGAAGTCCTCTTTAAAGTCAATGCTTCCGTCCTCCGTGTGAGGCACCTGATCCAGATCCAGAGTCGTAACCTGGAACATCTCTCCCGCTCCCTCACAGTCACTGCCGGTAATCAGGGGCGTATGCACATAAACAAAATCCCGCTCCTGGAAAAATTTATGAATGGCATAGGCAATCAAAGACCGGACCCGGAACACCGCCTGGAATGTATTCGTCCGGGGTCTCAAATGCGAGATGGTCCTCAGGTACTCAAAAGAATGGCGTTTCTTCTGAAGCGGATAATCCGGAGCGGAATTTCCCTCCACGCAAACTTCGCTGGCCTGTATCTCAAAGGGCTGCTTTGCCTGGGGCGTAGCCGTAAGAACTCCCGTCACAATGACAGCGGCTCCCACATTGAGTTTGGAGATCTCCGCAAAATTATCGAGGGCATCCCCATACACCACCTGTAAGGGTTCAAAAAACGTACCGTCATTAATCACCAGAAATCCAAAGGTCTTGGAATCTC
This sequence comes from Diplocloster agilis, assembly GCF_019042275.1. Lineage (GTDB taxonomy): Bacteria > Bacillota > Clostridia > Lachnospirales > Lachnospiraceae > Diplocloster > Diplocloster agilis. The sequence goes on along the minus strand of NZ_JAHQCW010000005.1, from coordinate 36,080 downwards.
TTTTGCTTCTGAGCCATCCCCCAACCGTCACTTCTTTCCCAATATATTCAGATTCATTTCTAAATAGATCTTTAATGTTCACTAATTCCATCATGAAACTCCTTTTCCCTGTATTTTCCACCATAAATTGAATTATATAATAGACCCTGCAATAATTCAAGGTGGAAGTTTCAGAAATAAAGAGAGGCCGGTGGTTATCCGGCCCCATGCACATCATAGTAGAAAGCGTATTGCTGAAGAACCCCCGCGAATCCCCGATAGCGGTTCAGCGGGAACCCGGATGGATAATGGGTCAGAATGACCTTGCGGATATGGGTATCTACGGGAAAAGCGTCGATATGATGCAGGGCGAACAGGCAGACGCACTCCGCCACTTTGACGCCAACTCCGTAGCACTTCATAAGTTCGGCTTTGGCCTCCTCGTACTTAAGCTTCTGTATGGCGGACAGGTCCACGGCGCCTTCCTCCACCATTCTGGCTGTTTTGAGGATATATTTGCTCCGGTACCCCAGATGAATACTGTCAAGCGCCTCATCCGGCAGCCGCCCGAGAACCGAGGGCGAGGGAAATGTGTAGTAAGGTTCTCCGCGGTAATTTTCTCTGCGCTCACCAAATTGGGCGCACAGGGATTCCACACATTTTTTGATTCTGGGAATATTGTTTTGCTGGGAGATGATAAATGTGACCAGGGTCTCCCAGAGTTCCTGGCGCAGAATACGGATTCCGCCTCCAAAGCTTATGGCGGTGCGCATATAATCATCTGCAGGATCGACGCTTTCTTTCATTCCGGCATAGTCGGTGTCCAGATCAAAATAGCTGCGCCATAGGGTTTCAAATTCTGTCCCGGTGCAGGAAAAAGTGATCTCACCGCCCCGCTGGCTTATTTCGAGATAACGGCCCCCCGCGACTAACGCATAGGAGCCGTCCTGTCTTTCATTTAACCGGAAACACTGCCCGGAATCTGCTGTCTGCCGGATATCGAAATCCGTTATGGTTTTTGTAATCATTTTCTTATTTCTTTTCTCTATTTCTTTTTCTTTTTAACTTATCTAAAATTTACTGGCTGTCTTCACTTCCCGGAGCGCCGCCAGGATGCCGTCCAGATCCATACCGGAGACCGCGCAGATCGTGGCCTGTACCGCGCCTTCCACCAGCGGACAGTCCGCCATCCGGATCTTTCTGCCCTCCATGGCTTCTATGACCATCTCCGTGGTCATGACCGCGCTGCCCAGATCCATCAGGATGAGGACGCCGTCATCGGAATAAACGGATTCCACCGCCGCATGTATTTTTTCAAAGCTGGTCCCAAAAGAGCCATCCTCCATGCCTCCTGCGCAGGCTACTTTGGCATCCGACGCCATTACCGCGGTAAATTCGGCGACGCTCTCGGCCAGATGACAGCTGTGGGATACGATTACCACTCCAACCATGTTCTTTCTCCTCTGAAGCATTTTTGCTAAAATATTCTTAAAACTTCCGCTAAAACCTTCTTAAAACTAAAACCTTCCTAAAACATAGAAGCAATGGTTTCCAGCATATAAGCGAAGGAAGTAGCGCCCGGATCCTGATGCCCCACGCTTCGTTCTCCCAGATAACTGGCTCTGCCCTTCGTAGCGATCATATCTTTCGTCCCTTCCACGCCGTCCCATGCCGCTATTACACCGGCCTTCAAAACTGTGTGGATCTGGGCGTTTGCTGACGCTTCCTCCTCCATGGCGTCCATGGCCGGCAGCATCGAATCCAGCATCGTCTTCTCTCCCGCGCCGGCCCTGCCCCGCATCTGGACTGCTTCTACTCCCGTGCGCATGGCTTCCAGGAAATCAGACAGATCCATGTCCTCCTTTCCCGCCATCGCCACGCCTGCTTTCATAAACGCGGAACCATATAAGGGGCCTGAGGCGCCTCCCACTGTGGAAACCAGAGTCATTCCCACTGTCTTTAATATGGTTCCGATATCTTTATCGGCCAAAGACGGCAGTTTCTTCTCCACTGCTTCGAATCCCCTGGCCATGTTTATCCCGTGATCACTGTCGCCAATGGCAGCATCCAGCCGGGTGAGATAATCTTTCTGTTCCGTCATCTTATGACTGATCTGCATAAGAACAGCAGTCAGTTTTTTACCATCAACCATGGGTCTTGCCTCCTATCTCCTTCCAGGCGGGCGTATCCGCCTTAGCATCCAAGAGCTCTTTCATCTGCTCATCTAACTTCAACAAGGATATGGAAAATCCCTGCATTTCTATGGACGTCATGTATTCCCCCACATAGGTGCGGTACACGCGGATACCCTTTTCCTTCAGGACGTCCGCCACATGGTTGTTTATAATATACAGTTCCATCAGAGGAGTCGCTCCCGCGCCGTTAATCATCACTGCCACCTCAGAACCGGCATAGTCGATATCGGCCAGAATCTGGTCCAGCAGCAGATCCGCGGTCTCATCCGCGGTCTTTCTCTCTTCTCTGTGGGTACCGGGCTCTCCGTGGATTCCGATCCCGACTTCCATCTCATTCTCCCCGAGTGTAAATCCCGGGTTACCGGCAGCCGGTACCGTACAGGGCGCGATCGCCGCCCCCATAGTCCGGACATTGTCTATCACTTTTAAGGCCACCGCTTTTACCTCAGGCAGAGCAGCACCCTGTTCCGCCAAAGCTCCTGCGATCTTATGTACAAATACGGTGCCGGCCACGCCCCGGCGGCCCACCGTATACAAGCTGTCCTTTACCGCCACGTCATCATTGGTGATTACATGATCCACCCGGATTCCTTCCATTTGGGCCATCTCCTCGCCCATCTCGAAGTTCATAACATCTCCGGTATAATTTTTGACGATCAGCAGGACGCCGGCCTCTGTAGCCACTTCCTTTACCGCCTCATAGATCTGGTCCGGCGTCGGCGATGTGAACACCGCTCCCGCCACCGCAGCATCCAGCATGCCCTCTCCCACAAAACCTCCGTGGGCCGGTTCGTGGCCGCTGCCGCCACCGCTGACCAGTGCGACTTTTCTCTCTTTTTTTGCCGCGCGGACCACCACATTGCCGCAGTCCAGTTTTTTCAGATATTGCGGATAAGCCTTCACCATCCCCTGAATCATCTGCTCTTCCACAAGATCTACGTCATTGATGAATTTCTTCATGATTTTGATCCCTCCATGATACATCTTACGTTATGTTTTTCCCCACCATAAAAAAGAAAAGGCCCATATACGAAGCAGTCTCACTTATTTCGTCAGGGCCCCTCATACGGCACAAAGCCGTGCTAAAGTTATTTTACTATAATCATTTTATGAATTCAACCAACTATTTTTGAACGAATCGTGAACACTTATTCTTCCGTGTCAACGATCCGGTTTCCCATATATTGGAATCCCCCGTCTGTTATGCGAACCGTCGTCTCATGGGTAAATGCTTTGTCCGTCTCTTTTTGCGGCCACACGGCGTCAACTGTCAGCGTTAGCGTACCATCCGTATTTTCCACAGCGCGTGTCACTTCCGGAAACGGAACAATTCCCGGGATACGTTCCATTTGATCCGGTTTCTTCCATATATAATGTCCCTCTTCATGGGGAACCAGTTTTTTTATCTGCTCCTGTGACACAGGCAAATAGTTCTGAATCAGGTTTTCCACATCCTGATCCGATAGCCGGTTCCATAGTAAGGAATCCGGGCGGTAACCGTATTCCATTTCATATAAAACAGGAAACAGGTCTGCAAATTGAATCTGATCCAAATTCTGCCGATCCCAGTCTATGAGGAACAGATTCCTGCAGTGGTACCCCACCGGTGCTATCATTTCCCGGCAATAAGCCCGAAGCTCATCAGACAACGGAAGGATACGGATAGCATCACAGCCATCCGGCCCGTCATAACCATCCGGCTGATCTTTTTGGAACAGCAGATACCCTTTTTCCGTATATGCAAAACTTTTTGCTGTGTACTTTTCGATGGCGGATACCCACTGTCCCCCGGTCTCTTTCCAGGCTGTGGCGGTTCTGGTTACCGTTAACTGATTCATCTTTGATTCCAGATCCAGACGGACCAGCGTTTTATCTTCATTTATCCGATATAGCGTAGTCTGCGCTTTTTCCCCTTTTATGAGCTTCCCGCAAAAAGCTCCGGCCGCCTCCGGATTCTCCAGATTACAACGGTTTTCCTGATCTGTAACCGCATACTTTTGACTGGCCAAATACCGGACAGCCTCTTGAAGAGTTAGATCTGAATTTTCACTAATTTTATCAGTCAGTTCTCCGGCCACACGCAGAGTCTCTACCGCCAACTGATATCGCTGCTGAGAAGACAGGTGGATGCCGCTGTAACTGATCTGGTCCAGCAGCTCTTTTTGCTCCAGGTTTAACGTATTTTCTGATAAAACAGTTTGATTCCCTGTTCTCTCAGCAACGGGTTCTGTCTGACTACATCCGGCAAAGAAAGTTGACGCGATCAGTAACAGCGGTATGTATAGCCATTGAATATTCTTTTTGCCAGGTTTCCGCATATAATCAGCTCCTATCGTAACGTTCTCTTATCCTATGGCTAATATAATCTTAATTTTGTATTTCATTTATTTAAATATTACATTAGTAAGTTTTCATAGTCAAGCATTTCTTCAGTGGGGTGCGATCAGATAAGAGCAGGAAACAGACGCAAAGGGCGCAAAGCATCCATCCTGGTACACCGTCTTGGATTATCGATTCTCCAACAGAATCTCCCCAAAGCCCTGTACCAAGGACTGGCGCTTTGCGCCTCCCAGTCATCTATCCGGTCAGATCGGCAAAGCCTGCTGCATCAGCACCTGTTCCGCCTCCTCGCACCAAAGCATATCGTTTGCCTTCACGATCTCATCTAACTGCCGGAACATGGGGTCTGACTTACCTAACGCTTCAAAATCCGTCAGAGCGGTCAGCGGCAGACGGATCTGATTATAGATCAGTTTCTTCCCGCCGGGTATGGAGGGCAGATTCAGGGTCGTATCAACCACAGCGTCAAGACCTCCGATATGGGTGATCATAACCTCCGGATGCAGCTGGCCTGCGCTCATCATTTCCACACAGTGTTTCATGGAGTGCAGCGTCCCGCCGGTAACCCCTATGGTATGGGTACCCGCGTAATGGACATTATAGAGGTTAATCTTCGCTCTCAGATTCTGATCCGTAGGGCCCGCAAAGAACATGTGGCAGCCGTCATTGGCCAGTATCTGATCCGCCAGTTCCGCAACCGAAGCAACCGGCGTCATGTTAAAGACATCCTGATATCCCTCCGGTGATAACCTCATCAACTCCGCATATACGTCCGAGCGGGCGGAATTCAGGAATTCCAGCCGTACCCCCTGTTTATCCGCCTTCTCTTTCGTAAATATACGCTTTGCCCTGGCGAGCCGCTCTTCGTTGACATCCGTCACGACTACAAGACGCGGATGGTTATCACAGTGCAGCGCATAATCGATGCAGCCAAGCCCCATAGGACCGCAGCCTCCCAATATCGCCATAGCCCCGCCCGGACTGATCCCCATCCGGTGCTCCCTTGTCTCCGGGTCCACATGATAGCAGCCGTCGAAGCCCGCTCCGATACAGCCCATGGGTTCCGCCATACAGCCCCGGAACCAGGAAGAGCCTTCGTATTTTATGATACAGTCCCGCTCCATCACAATATTCGGAATCACGATATGGGTGGCATCGCCGCCCACATAGGGGAACGAAAACCCAGGGGCAGCCAGAGATCCTTTTACATTCAGTGAAGTTTGCATGACAAACCGCTGGCCGATCTGGTATTTATCCTTCCATTTTTCTCCGATACCGGTGATCACACCACAGAATTCGTGGCCGATCAGAATCGGGTTCCGGTCGATATCCTCCGGCACCCTTTTATTTTCTTTTCCCATGATCGCCACTTTATAGGTGGACATACAGATGCTGTCCGTATAAATCGTGGCTGTCATCTCATCCTCCCCCATCGGGGGCAGTTCAAATTCCTCCAGCCGTAAATCTTTCACTCCATAAATCCTTACGCCTTTTGTCCGCATGCCATTTCCTCCTTATCAACTCATCCCGCTCCGGTCATCCCCTATGGTTCAAACGGCATCTTCGCATGCCGTCTTACATATACCTCATCAATAACCGAATTATTTCGGTGAGCCAGAATAAATACGATAATCTCCGCGATCTCTTCCGGCTTACAGTAGGCGTCACCATTCAAATCAGGCCGGGTGATACGGATCATGCCGGTATCCACTCCCGTGGGAGCAATCGTATGTACCCGGATCCCCGTCTCATACAGCTCCATCGTCAGAATCTCCATCAACGCCCGCTGCGCATGTTTGGAAGCGGAATAACATGCCTGCCCCACATAGGGATACATCCCCGAGGAAGAACAGATCGTAATGATATCGCCCGCCCCGGAATCCTTCAGCATAGGTACGGCCGCCTGGGCCATGGCTAACGGAGCGTACGCGTTAATTTCAAAATGTTTCATCAGTTCCGCCTTCGTCACATCCAGAATCGGCTTTCTCGATGCGATACCCGCGTTATTGATCAAAATATCCAGCCGTCCAAACCGTCGGGCGCAATATGCGATAATATCAGCGGGGGCCCCTTCCTGCAGCAGATCCGCCGCAAAATAAGCACAGTTTTCTCCCAGCTCCTCCGCAATATCAGCTAATACATCCTCTTCCAATCCGGTAAGCAAAAGCCTGGCGCCCTCCCCGATCAGCATTCTGGCAATAGGAATCCCGATTCCGCCTGTAGCGCCGGTTAATAAGATGACTTTGTTCTCCAGTTGTTTCATCCTGTTACCTCCCATCACGGAGTCCCGCATCCTGCTGCGTCCTCCGATGAATTCTACTTTAAATATATCACAGGAAAACCATTTCGGAGCAGGGAAATCTCCCGATAAATTGGACGCGGATTTGGGAATTCTCCCACTTGGCACAGCATGCCCGGAAGACAGCGGCCATTTCTTGCAAAATCCGCTCCCATACTATATCATAGAAAAAAGAAATATAAATTACAGGAGGTTCACATGATTCCCGATAATATCGATCTGATTACCAGGGTTTTGACGGAATACTATGAACTGGGGTATACCCAGTCTGAGATCAGTTATAAAGAACATATATCGAAGTCCTCGGTCAGCCGGATTATCCAGAAGGCGAAAGAGGACCATTATGTGACTTTTCAGTTAAATCTGCCTTGTGAATCGCTGTATGAACTGGAAGAAGAATTTAAGGAGTGTTTTTCCCTTCCAAGCGTCCATATTATCCCCAGTCCGGTGGATGACTTAAACCTGCGGTTTCAAAACACAACGAAAGCATTGTGCAGCTATCTGAACGAACTGCTGGCCGACGACGATATCATTGGCGTTTCCTGGGGGAGTACGATGGAACAGCTGTCCAGGAATCTCGTTCCCTGTAAGCCTCCCAGGCATAATCTTAAGGTGGTACAGCTGTGCGGCTCACTGGCGAAGAATTTCCAGTCCTCCAAATCTTATACCATCGTCGAAAACTTTGCCAGCAATTATCTGTGCACCTCTTATATGCTGCCGGCCCCCGCTATCGTGGATACGGTTTCTATCGCCCAGGCTCTTTGTTCTGATTCTCAGATCCGGGAAGTGCTGGACGCCTCCGTGAAGGCGCGGATCGCCGTGTTCGGAATCGGCGCTCTCTCTATGCGTTCTGTCATCCTGGAGAGCGGAACCCTTTCTCCCGCCCAGTATGAATACCTCTCCCAACACAGTGCCGTATGCGATGTCCTGTTCCATTTTCTGGACATAGAGGGGAATATCGTGAGCCGGGAACTGGATCAGCGCACCATCGGAATCCGTCTGGATGATCTGCGCAAAAAGGAACACCGGATCGCGGTCGCAGTCGGAGAATGGAAGGCGAAGGCTATCATATCCGCCCTGCATGCGGGTATCATCAACATACTGTTTATTGATGAGCTTACCGCGAGAAAAACACTGGATGAGTATCACCGGTGCTTTTCTTAATTCCGGGCTCTTATGTCTCAATCGTAAATCCGCTTTTCCCTCTATTTTTCGTGGTGTAGAGTGCTTTGTCGGCCTTTCTATACAAAGATTCAAAATCATTTCCATCACCGGGCTCTGCCATCACCGCACCGATGCTGGCCGATATTGCACATGCTCCGGCATCTATTGTAATATTCCGGTGCAGGGAATCCGTCAGGTCCCTTAGTTTCTTCTCTAGGACCTCCTTATTGGGTATCTTCAAAAACACGACAAACTCGTCTCCGCCAATCCTCCCCTTTACATCGCCGTCTCTAAACTGCTCTCTAAGCGTTTGGGCAAACTCGACCAAAACCTTATCGCCAGCCGCATGCCCGAAACGGTCGTTGACACTCTTGAAATTATCAATATCCAAAATAATATAAGCGAACAAGGATTCCGGGGCCTTTTGCAGTAAAGACCGCACATGCTGCTGCGTCGCAGCTTTATTAAGCAGACCGGTCAGTGAGTCTTTCTGCATCTCTTCTAACATAAAAATCTCTCTGCGCTTCTCGTCATCAATATTTTGCCTGTATATAAGCATCCGCACCGAGTTGTCTTCCTCCCAATAAAAGATATGGGCTGTGATGCGGATCCAGTAATAGGTTCCTCCGCCATTTGTAAGCATAAAATCATTCCGGAGGTTTTCGATGCCTTCCTCATATGCCTTCAATATTTTATCCGGAGAATAAGTATCTAGATAGCTCTGCCGGAACTCTTCTTTGATCTGCTTTTGGGCAACCATTTGTAATGCCTTGTCAAAAGGTGTTCCCTTCGGAGCTCCCAGGCTCTCAAAATATTGCTCCGTTGCTTCACTGGCCGCCCGGTTATGAGTCACATCTATCTCATATATATTTTCGTAAAACTGTTCCGCCGCCGTCTGGAAAATCGTTTTGTATTCCTTTTCTTTTTCCACCGTCAGCTGAATAATTTGCTTATTATATTTTCGAATAATGTTTGTAATGGTAAAGAGCACAAAACCGATAACTGCCAGTACCACAAAGACCGAACTGGCGAACTGACGGTTTAACTGCCGGTCCAGCTCCGATGTATTGTGGTCAATCACCAGGAACCAGTTCAGGCTTTCAATATACTGAGTAACCAGATATCCTCCGCCTCCCGGGGCATCATACCAAAAATCCTGTACATCTTCTCTGTTTGAGAGTATTGGATCCTTAAGCCGTGCAAAGTCACATTCTTCGAACAAATTTTCCGCCCGGTATCCGGTTTTGTCGTCTGCGATCTCGATGATTCCGTTTGGATCCACCAGATAAGCCCGCACATCAAACTTTTCTCCATAATCTCGCAGCAGCTCCTGCAGGGAATCCACCCGGAATCCAACTCCCACGACTCCTATAATTCCCATATCCGGATCCTCGATCTTACAGTTGATAAAAACGGTGACTTCATCATCCGCCGCCTCATCATTGTCGATGTTGAGAGAATACTCCTCTTCTGAATTCAGAAATTGATAGTACCATATATTTTCATCATTGTCCGGATTCAGTATACGATCCAGACCGTTAAAAATACGGAATCGTAGCCGTATTTATTCCGATAGGTCTCCAGATAATTACGCATGGTCTGAATAAACGCCTCGTCCTCCAGATGTTCTTCCTCCTCGGCCAGGAACTCCTTGAGCAGACTATCATTAGCCATTGTCAGAGAAATATTTACCGGCTTTGTAAAGATCGTGTCGATTTGATGCGTAATTCCCTCCGCGGTCAGCGTGGAAACCTTCTCTACATCCTTTTCAAACGCTCCGCGGTTGGAATGATAGCTGATAAAAGCGGTAATCACAAATCCCACTAAGATAATGAAACAGACTAAAAGGTTGGTTCTCATTAAAACATTCTTTTTCATAATGGATGCGGTCCTCCCTGTTCTCCCGTCACTCCCTCTTGACCACAGCCCTGTGAATCTGTTCGACACTCACAGGTTTGAGCAGATAACCATTGACCTGAATGGCAGAGGCCTGCTCTAAGTAATTTTTTGTTTCCGTCACGACATAACAACTCACGTCCGGATATTTCGCCCGGATCATCTGGATCAGAGTCAGTCCATCTAGCGGAAACGGTTTCATTCTAACCTCGGTAAACAGCACGTCGATCGGATTCGTAAGTCCATACTTTACCACATACATCGGATCTGAAAAATGCAGTATCTGTGCATCGGTACTTAAGTCCTTCAGTATCCGACTCAATCTCCCGGCACTGCTTTCATCCCTGTCCGCTATGATAATATTCAATCTGGTTTCCTCCTGCTATTCCATTGTGTTTTTTCTACTGTTATAAAAAAGGCACAACACCAAGACTACACCAGCAGGAGGCCCATTCCGGGTTTTACATCAGCTTGTTGTCCAGATAGCCGATTACAAATTCAGCCCAGCTGTAATTCATCATATATTCTCCAGTATATTCATTTACTGCCTTCACATCCCATTTTAAAAACCGGTAATAATCACAATTTTCAATCCGTTCCACATCCACCGCCGTGTAATTATAAGTTCTGATGATACAATCCTCCGCCCCCACTTCCTTTAAGCTTTTCATCATAGCGGACATGATCGTTTGTACCTGTTTTTGCAGCGTCAGGCTATAGGGCTGGTCTTCGAACAGCAGCGCTGCAATCTCTCTGGTACCGCAGCCCGTGCCTCTTTTGTGAATCAGATAGGCAAAGAGCTCCTTCGCCTTGCTGCGTGCAAAACGCAGCGGCCTGCCGTTATAAAACACCTCAAAATTTCCAAACGTCTGGATACGCAGCCCCGTGTCCCGCTCCTGCGCCACCGGATGCCTGAGATTCTCAAGTTCCTCCTTTACCGCCTGCCAGGTAACCGGCTTAAGCAGATATCCGCTGACATGCATGGAAAAAGCCTGGCCCATATACTCGGAATAGCCGGTGGCAAAAACGATATTTACCGAAGGATTTATCTCTTTAAGCCGCTTCGCAAGCTCAATCCCGTTCATACTGCGCATCTCAATATCCAGAAAAGCCACATCGCAGGGATGCTCCACGACAAATTCCAGCAGCTCCCCTGTCTTTTGAAAATCATAAAGCGACGCATCCGGGCAGGCTTTATGAACCGCTTCTTTTAACACTTCCAGCGCCAAGCGCTCATCATCCGCCAGCAAAATTTCCATAATCATCCCCCCTCCTGGCGTTTTCATCATCATACTTATTCATTATCTGCAACAGCTTCTAAAAAGCTAGTATTTCTTTCTCATTCCTTATACTTTAAATACAAACAACGGGACTGTCAAGCTGTCCGAGACGTAAAGCTCCACTTTTTCCGATTAGTCTTAAAAGCAGTCGTTCAATTTGCCGCATCCTGTATCTTTCAAATAGGAAGAGCCGGTAACCACGCTTTTGTTCTGCGTGTTACCGGCTCTAGCGTCTATTTATCTTGTTTTTGTTGGTGCGTTTTAATACTCTTTCCTTTTAAAGACAGTGACTGTTACAGGATAGGAGAAAGCAAAGGCCGATAAAGCGCAGGCCAGCATAAGTAAAGTCCCCAGAATTATCTGCCAATTCGACATCCCTGCGCCAAACATAAGATTGATCATGGTGATAATCCCCATGACAATCCCAACCGCACATAGCAGGCTGATCACTAAAAAGGCGCCGTTTCTCTCCTCTGCGCCTAAGTAAAACAGCGGGAAGAAGATCGCCGCTGTAAATAGGCTTATGCCGATCCCCACAGCGAACATCATAAGGGCATCTATGCTCCGGTCAAACGGACATCCATGCAAAAGCCAGGATAACCCCATACCAATCCCTGCAAAAACCACCCCTACAAGCAGCCATATAAGCTCGTTGATAAAATAGCTCTTTACAATATCCGCTCTCTTTACAGGCGAGGTGAGTTTATATTTCCCCCATTTTGAAATATAATCTTTCCCCATACCGGCGACGGCGTTTATGGAAAATCCGGTTATCCCCAACAGCATATAAAAAAGCAAAAGCTGCTGACTGACAACGAGAGTGACAAAAGCGCCCAATAAGAGCATGAAAATTGCAAATATTTTTGCACTGGACCACACCGCATAAAAATTATTTTTAAGAAGTCCTTTCATACTCGTTCCCCCTTTACCAGCAACAGCATGATTTCGTCCACTGAAACATGGTCTACGACAAAGCCCCGGTATTTACGCTGCGCTTCTTTCCCATCGGACACCAACACATCCATTTGAAAATCCCGTTTTCGGTAGGCAAGTATGTCGCCAGGATCTAATTCGAGAAATTGACTTTCTTTACAGCGCATAACCGCAAAATTATATACCAGATCATTTCTGGAAGCGGTCATAATAAGCCTCCCATCATGGATAAAGGTGATGTAATCAGCGATTTTTTCTAAATCCGTTGTAATATGGGAAGACAAAAGAATAGAGTGATCTTCCTCCTGCACAAAGTCGAGAAATACGTCAAGCATATCATCACGCATAATGGGGTCTAACCCGCTTGTGGCCTCGTCCAAAACCAAGAGCTGCGGATGATGTGACAAGGCTGCGGCAACGGCCAATTTCATAGTCATGCCTCTGGAATAATTTTTGATCCTCTGCCCGGGCAGCAGCCGGAAATCCTCCAAATATTTATGGAACAATGCGTTGTCCCATCTTGTGTATAGCCCCCCCATAACGCGGGATAACTGTTCTGCAGTCCAGTACGACGGAAAGTTATCGCCATCATATACCACGCCTATTTTCTCCCGCAGATCCGTGTCGGCATCCGACATTTCTTTTCCGAACAGCTTAACCGTTCCGCTGTCTTTGGAAATGGTATTCAAAATACAGCCTATCGTTGTCGTCTTCCCGGCTCCGTTTTCTCCGACAAAACCCATAATTGAGCCATACGGGATCGAAAAAGACACCTGATCCAGGGCAAAGTTCGTTTTGGGAAAGGCTTTGCAAACCTGTTCCAGCTCTAAAATATTTTCCATACTATTCGTCCTCCAGGTAAAACAGGGTCAACAGCTCTGTCAGCTTAGCCAGCGGAATGTTGCTGACCCTGCCGATCTCAGCGGCAATCTGCAGATGTTCCTCTGCCAGACGTTGCTGTTCCTCCTGATAAAATTCTTTATTCTGTGCTGATACAAAGCTTCCTCTGCCAACAGTCGTTTCGATGAACCCATCCCTTTGCAAATCCTCATAAGCCTTTTGAACCGTAATAACGCTTACATGGATCGATTTCGCCAATGCACGCATGGAAGGAATTGCATCCCCGGCTTGTAACTCACCGCTCATTATCATCGCCTTTATTTGCGAGGTGATTTGTTCATAAATCGGCTTGTTGGCATTGTTGCTGATAATTATTTCCATTGTTTACCCCTCTGCGCTTCGAAGTGTACTTATTGTACAAGTACATTATATCTTTTCTAGCTACAGCTGTCAATCACAAAATACGCTCAATGGAAACGACCCGGCCGGACAAACCGCATCTATAAAAAAAGTAGCGCTCGAAAAAGCCTCGCTGTATACCGCCCATATTTACTAAAGTGTTATAAATTTTTTTAGAAACAAGTAACCGTTTTTAACTATGCCGCTCTGAATTTGACTTTTATGAGACGCAGCTTTAAAATGGAAATAAATACGCCTTCGACGGATAAGGCGTCCTCGACAAATACAAAGTTTGCGGGAGGAATGGAGATTAAAATGGATAAAAAAGATGCAGTCAAAAAGTATATGATGCTATATATGGGTTTGGGAATGTGCTTTGGTGTATCAATTGGTTTGGTATTTGGAAGGATTCTGTATCCGGATAATATGTCTATGGGAATATGTTTTGGATTACCTATAGGAATGTATATTGATATGACAATCGGTACAGCGAAGGATAAAAGGCTATCTGAAAACATCATGAAAATATGCAGAATTGAAGCGATAAGCGGCTCATCAGATACAATGATTTACTCCTTAGATAAAAATGGGACAGAAAAAGAATATAGGGTCACAGAGAAAAAAATGAAAGCGGAAAAATTTGTAGTGAATGACCGGGTTGCCGAAGAAACGGACGGTTCTTTAGTATCCTTAGAAAGTAAATAAAACCATACAAATACCGGCAGCTCATCTGACCCTATATTGATAGTCCGGCATCTCAGCCGGCATCAGCACCCGATTTCCCAGGAACCGGATACACCCGTCATCCGTAAACCGCACACGCAGCTCATGGGTAAACAACCGGTCCGTCCCCAGAATCTGACAAACCGCGTCCACGGTTAAACTTACAGTGCCATCCGGATTTTCCGAAATTCCATTAATCTCCGGCTTCGACGTATCAAAAGCCTTCGGTGTATAATTACCACAGGACAGCGCCGCCCACCCATAGCAATTATCCTGTTCCTCAAAAACCGCAAACTCTTTCAACTGTTCCCGGCTCACCGGCAGAAACTCCGTCAAAACCCCCTCAAACACCGGCGCCGGAATTCCCCGCGTATCTTCCGAAAACTCATAAGCATGATTATATTTTAATGGATACATATATTCAAACAAACCATTAAAATCCAGCCCATCCAAATGCTCCCCGTCCCAATCCGACGAAAACAGATTATGCCCCTGATAACCAACCGGTTCCAAAAACTCTCGCATAATCTCCCGCGCGCGTTCCTCCACAGGCTTCACCCGGATCATTTCAAATCCGTTCACTACCTCCGACACCACCGGAGGTTCCGGCACGCGCAATTCATAAATAAACCACCCTTTCTCCGTATAACTCCAATCCTTGACTTCCATACGGACCGTCTCATTCACCACAGGAACAAAACCGTCCCACACCGCGCAGGTATACAAAAGCTCCATCCTCTCCCCATCAAAACGGAACCATTTCTGTCCAATCCCGCCATCTCCATGCACTTCAAAAACCGCCGTCTCGCCCCTCTGTCCTTTCCCGGCCCCATCCAAAAACTCTTCCATTCCTCCACCATTCCCAATCCCGTCCCCGGAATCAGCCACCACAGCCGCTTTCCCCGTCTCCCCAATCCTTTCTGCCATCAACTCCCGATCCGACCGCGAAATCACGATATTAGCAGCCGTCCCTTTATCCGCCCGCTCATAAATATCCCGAACCGCATCCATCACAAAAACGCACTCTGAAGCCGCCTGCTCCTTCTCCCCATCACTAACCGGCAGCCGACAAACTCCCTCATCCTCCTCCGTTCCCGTCAACGGATAAAAACCCGTTTCCTCCCCCCGTCCCGGCGTTTGAGTAACCCCTTCAATCCCAGCCCCGTCTTCTCCCACCTTATCCTCCATACGCCCGCCGCAACCAACACTACCGCCCAAACCTATCACAATCCCCACTATCATCATCCCCATTAAAACCACTCTCTTTTTCATACTTTCCTCCATTTGCCGCTCCGCATACTCATTTCATATATCTTACACTTGTAAGTTTATTAGGTCAGGCCCAAACCTCCCCATTCTCCCTAAAATTGCCGGCCAGCCCAAACAAAGGGTGTCCCAAAAGTATGTATGGCGGGAGGCAGGGGTGTGCTCTGGCCGGGTGGGCCGGGCCGATTTTGGACGGCTGCCCGGACGAAGGCGGGGAATCCCCCTGTTTCGGTACATAAGGCGCCCGTGAGAAATCTTAATGAAATCTGCCCCGGTTGTTATGGGCGAAAGTCTGTTTTCCAAACAGACTTTCGGTGGCTTCTGAGCTGCGAATGTATCAACATTCGGAGCGAATAAGCCACGCACCCATAACAACCGGGGCAGATTTCATTTAGATTTCTCCGGGAACAAGCCTTAAGTACCGAAACAGGGGGATTCCCCGCCTCCGACCGGGCAGCCGTCCAAAACCGGTCCGGCCCACCCGGCCAGAGCACACCCCTGCCTCCCGCCATACATACTTTTGGGACACCCGGTCCTTAGATGACCCGGCCCTTAGATGACCCACCCCTTAGGCCTCAGCCCTTCTGATACCTCCGTATCATGGAAATACACCTCTTGGTCTCCTCCAAGCTGTCCCTCTCCGGATGAATATCAGGAATCCATCCCTCATACTCCACGCACAGATAATGATCGATGGCGCTTTGATTAATCGCATCCATCATCTCCGGAATCGGGAAATGCGGTTCCTCCCCATTTTCATCCAGAGACAGCAGTTTGAAATGAATATACGGTGAATACGGCATACACTCCCGGAACAGATCCATTGACGCCGGCGTAGGTTTCCCTGCGCTAGGATCTTCACAATGCGGGCCTAGCGGCAGATCCGGGGTATCGAATCTCCATGCCTCCAGATCCGGACACACCGTATAGTATTTGCTGTTAAAATATTTCGCCATCTCCAGGCTGAGCTCCGGCGTTCTCTCCCGGGCGCATTCATGGGAAATGGGCATATTATATTTTTCCGCGAACGGCAGCAGCTGTTCAAAATAGTGGATCAATTCCTCTTTGTTCTGCTCGTAAGTCTTATCCCTTGTATTCAGAAGCATCGGGATGCAGATAAATTTCGATCCCATTTCCGCCGCGATGATGATATTTTTCTTATATACCTCCAGCACATGAGCCTCATCGCTTGCTTTGATCGCATTGCCGATCTCCGTGCAGAACCAGGTGGCTCCCAGTTCCAGATGCTTGGATTCCGCGAATCTGCGGAGTTCTCTTAATTTTACCAAATCCGGCTGCGGATGGCAGGGAATATATTCTTCGCAGATATCGATCCCCTCCGCTCCCATATCCGCGACCATGCAGATGATGTCTTCAATAGTAGCTCCCTGTGTAAAGGAAAGCTGCTGCAGGCTCCAGGAACTTACTCCGATTGTGCTTTTCATTTTGCATCCTCCTCACATACTTCCAGGCAGCCGTCCACGAATTCCACACGGAACGGCCACTGGCATTTTAGATCCAGAACCTGAGTGTCTTCCAGCATACTCATGGTAAAGGTACATTTGACATGGTGCTTCCCGCCGCTTACTTCTTTTCCGGCATCAAAATACACCTGGGCCTCTTCACTGAGATTCCAAAACACTTCACTGATGGTGTACATTTTGGATGCGGCAAACCATTGTCCTCTGAGGACAAAATAGATATTTTTCTCATCCACGGCTTCGCCGTCCAGTTCGATTTCCAGTTTTTTGATCCAGCCGATGGGATGGACCGCGTGCAAAAATTGATTCTTGATCCCGATGCGGTAATAGGTTTCCTTTGTCTGTGCATCCGTACATTTTACCATTTTCTCAGACAGCATGCCGTCCTTGAATGTGTATGATGTTCCAGCGGGCATATTTACATCTCCTCTTTATTTTATAATTTTCTAGCCGTTTCCTATATTTCCGATATTTCTTGTAAATCTTTCAATCGCTTCCGAGCTTTTTGATAACCATAGCTTTCTGCCGTGTCTTTTCCAGGCAAACCCTTAAGCCCACCACATAGCGCCGGCCTGCTCCCGGATCAGGATGTTCTGCAGAAAAGATACCGCTTTCTCCACACCCTCCTGAATAGACATCAGCGCGTCCTCATGTTCAATGCTGATCACATCGTCGTATCCGATGGTCTTCAATGCGGATATGATATCTCTCCACACAGTTTCATCGTGTCCATAGCCGACGGTGCGGAATACCCAGGACCGGTGCTCGATATCCCCGTAATGCTTGGTATCCAGGATACCGAATTTGTCCACGTTTCTGGGATCGATCCGGCAGTCTTTGGCATGGACATAATGAATCGCGTCTTTCAGCTCATAGATAGCCGATATAGCATCCGTTCCCTGCCAGAACAGATGGCTGGGATCAAAGTTGGCGCCGATGGCAGGCCCCGCAGCTTCCCGAAGCCTAAGCATGGTTTCCGCGTTATAGACGCAGAAGCCCGGATGCATCTCGATGGCCACACGCACGCCCGCGTCTTCTGCCAGCTTTGCAGCTTTTTTCCAATAAGGGATCAGACATTCATTCCACTGATAATCCAGAATTTCTCCGTAGACGGGCGGCCAGGAACAGGTTACCCAGTTGGGCTTCCCCGCGCCCGGATCACTGCCGGGGCATCCGGAGAAGGTCACCACCGTATTTACCCCCAGAAGTTCTGCGGCTTTCAGCGTATCCAGATAATTCTCATGATCATGCCCGGCCACCTCCGGGTTCGGATGCACCGGATTCCCATGGCAGCTCAGAGCGGATATCGTCATCCCGTAGGACTCAACGAGCGCTTTTAAATCTTTCGCTTTTTGTGGATTTTCGATTAATTCTTTTACCTTACAGTGAGAATCGTCCGTAAAGCAGCCTGTTCCCAGTTCGATCGCCTGTATCCCCAGTGTTTTCAGATATTGTAACGTTTCCTCCAGGGACATTCCTGAAAAAGGAACGGTCAGTATGCCAAGTTTCATGTTCTCATCTCCTAACACTTTCTTTTCTACAGATTGACCCAGCAATCTTCTTTGTCACTTTTTAAGCAGGCCTCCACGATTCTCATCACGTACGCGGCGTCCTCAAAGGTGGCATATTCCTGTTTCGGCTCCGTAAAGGTGCCGTTTCTTACCGCCTGATAGAACAGCCTCATGCTGTTATACAGCGCATCCGACCAGCCCACCGGATGTCCTCCGGGAAGCGTCGCGTAAAAGTTCGCATCCCCGGACATTTCCCCGGATGCCGCGTAGCTTTTCGTTTCCCCATGCTCCCGGTCTCCGACGATCAGGTGATCCGGCTCCTCCTGTTCCCAGCGCACCGAGCACTTCGCACAGTCCACACTGATCTTCAGCGCATTTTTATATCCGCCGCTCACCTGGGATAACACCAGATTTCCGTATGTGCCATCCGCAAACCGGATAAGGATCATACCGGCATCCTCCGTATCCACCGGTACCGGCTCGTACGTTCCCTGCTCCTCCTTCTTCCCGAAAGTCCCCACTTCCCCGGCAGATTTTTGCCGGACAGGGTAGACGGTCAGAAGCTTGGCGTACACCGCTTTGATTTTCTGATCCAGAATCACCTGGGCGGTATCAAACCAGTGGGAACCAATGTCCGCTACCGTCCTGGAAGCGCCGCCTTTGGCGGAATCCAGACGCCAGTTATAGTCGTCCTCGTACATCAGCCAGTCCTGCAGATAGGCCCCGTGTACCAGCAGAGGCTTACCCGTCCTGCCTTCCCGGATCCTGGCCCGCATTTCCCGTACGATGGCGTTGCTGCGGTAATTAAAGTTAACTGCGTTTGGGACGTGGTGTTTTTCCAAAAGCCCGCACAGCTCCTGGGCTTCCTGTAAGGAGGCCGCCAGCGGTTTTTCAGAATAGATACCGATTCCGTGTTCGATCGCGTAGCTGTTCACCGCAAAATGTTCATGATTCGGTGTACAGTTATGTAAAATATCCGGTTTCAGCGTCTCACACATTTCCCGGTAATCGGAAAAAGCATTTGGAATACCAAGGTCCTCAGCGATCTTTGACAGGTCTTTTGCATAGGGATCTGAGATACCGATCACTTCCACTCCCGGAATTCTGTGTAACGCATCGGCATGTTTTTGTCCCATCATACCTGAGGCCACTATGCCAACCTTTAATTTATTCATTCTTATCCCCTTCTTCAGCGGTATTTTTGCCGGCCTCTTCCGCTTCTTTTAAAGACTTCTTCTGAACAAATTTCGCGTAAACGCCGTTGCTCATACGATCAATAACCAGAGCCAGCAGAATCAAAGCGCCTTTTGCCACAACCTGATAGTTGGAATTGATCCCCATCAGATTCATGCCGTTGGTAATCATACCTACGATGATACAGCCGAACACGGTGCCGACGATGTTCATATTACCGCCGCTCATTGCGGTACCGCCGATTACCACCGCTGCGATTACATCCATCTCCATATCTTTTCCGGCAGCGATCTGAGCGGAAGCGGAACGCGCCGTGGTCACCACCGCTGCGATGGAGGAACAGATTCCGGTCACAATATATACGCCCATACGAACCAGTTTAATATTGACGCCGCAGGCCCTGGTGGCAGACGCATTGCCGCCCATGGCGATTACATGACGGCCAAACGTGGAGTAGTTGGCTATTATATAGGAAATGATAATAACAACAACCATGATGATAACCGGGATCGGAACCGGCCCCAGATACCCCTGGCCGATATTGACGAAGGAAGCCGGCAGAGAGGAGATCGGAACCATACCGGTAATGATATAGACCATGCCACGGAACAGCGACTGGGTCGCCAGGGTTACGATAAAGGGCGGGATATCTAACGCGGAGATAATGCAGGCATTGGCAATACCAAATAAAGCTCCTGCCGCCAACGCGACCAGGATCGCCAGCCAGACCGGCCAGTTGGCTTCCATCATCAGTTTTGCCATAATCACGCCGTTTAGGCCAAGGATCGCGCCTACCGACAGGTCGATCTCGCCCAGGCCCAGGACAAAGGTAAAGCCCATGGCCAGAATCGTGCTGGCGCATACCTGGCGCAGTACGTTGAACAGATTATCCGTAGTGAAGAAGATCGGCTGTATCAGGCCGATTACACATGCCATCAAGATCATAATTAAAGCAGCTTTATTCCGAAGTAAAACCTTATTGATCACAAACTCTACTTTATTTGAATTTTTCATAGTCAGTCCCCTTTTCAATCATTCTGAACGCCAAACGCGTAAGAAATCAATTTTTCCTGTGTTGCATCCTGATGATTACAGCTGTAGACGATACGTCCTTCGCGTACCACATGGATCCGGTCGCTTAAGGCCAGCAGCTCCGGCATTTCCGAAGAAACCAGTAAGATTGCCATGCCCTGCTGTGCCAGTTTCGAGATCAGGCGGTAAATTTCGGCTTTGGAACCCACATCGATTCCTCTGGTCGGTTCATCCAGGATTAAAACCTCCGGCTGCGTCGACAGCCATCGGGCGAAGATTACTTTCTGCTGATTTCCTCCGCTCAACTGTCCGATTAATTCATTTGAGGAGCTATATTTCACTTCAAAATCTGTCGCTGATTTTTCAAAGAAGTCCTGTTCTTTTTTATGGGAATATAAACTGCATTTATTGGCCAGTTCCTTCATGGCCACAATTGTCGTATTCTGCATCACCGACAGCGTATAGATAGACCCTGTGCGCAGCCGGTCCTCGGTTACCATGCCGATCTTGTTTGCCACCGCATCAGCAGGGTTCTTGTTTTCGATCTTATTGCCTTTGAAAAGGATCTCGCCGGATTCGGGCCTTGTGATGCCGAAGATCGCTTCCATGATTTCCGTGCGCCCCGCGCCCATAAGTCCTGAAAAGCCCAGCACTTCCCCTCTATGTACTTCAAAATTAATATGTTCGAATACCCCTTCCTTACAGAGGTCCTTTACTTCCAGAATCACTTCATCTGTCGAATAATTCGCTTTTTCAAATACCCGGTTCTGCTTTCTGCCGACGATCATGGATATCAGCCGCTCCATCGGCAGGTCTTCTGAATTTTCCGTAGCCACGAACGTGCCATCCCGCAAAACTGTCACTCTCTGACAAATCTCATAAATCTCCTCAAGCTTGTGTGAAATAAAGATAATGGCCGTCCCTTCTTTGGCAAGCTTGCGCACAATCCGGTACAGGAGCCCGATTTCCTTGTTCGTCAGCGCCGAGGTCGGCTCATCCATAATGATGATATCCGAGTGATAAGAGACGGCTCTGGCCAGTTCCACCAGCTGCATGTTCGCCACACTCAGTTCATTGATTTTTTTCGTCGGATCGATACGGATATCCAGACTTTCCAGCAATTTTCTTGTCTCGTCCACCCGCTTCTTTTTATTCAGAAGGCCGCAGCTTTTGAAAAGCTTCTCCCTTCCAAGCCAGATATTTTCCGACACATCCATCTCCGGCACCAGGCTGATCTCCTGGTGTATCATGGAGATTCCGCTTCTTAGCGCCTCCGCCGGGCTTTTAAAATGTACTTTCTCGCCCCGCAGCATTATTTCTCCGGCATCCGCTGAATATAAGCCCAGCAGAATCTTCATCAGCGTGGACTTCCCGGCTCCGTTTTCGCCGATCAGCGCGTGAATCTCGCCTCTTTTCAGTTCGAACTGCACGCCGCTTAACGCGCGGACTCCCGCAAATACCTTTACAATCCCATTCATCCTTAAAATTGTTTCGTCCATATAAGTCTCCTTTATGGTAGGCCCTCCGTCTAACGCCGGCGCCGGCCGTAATAACCGGAAGCCCGGAATCTCGTTTCGTCCGGGCTTCCGTTATATCTTTTTATTCAACAGGACAGTACGGCCGTTGAATCCTATTATTTCTCAATCGCAAAGGAGCAGGCTGCGTAATCGCCGGCCATATATGCGTCAATGTTGGAAGCATCCACTCTCATAACCGCATCCAGGGTATATGTATTGCCGCCGTCCCAGGTATCTGTCGCCAGTTTCACTGCGATGTCCATAATCTGATCGTTGTCCGTGATGGAAGCGCCCACATCCAGATCCTGTTTTCCATCTTTGATCAGTTCCGGACCGCTGTCCAGATCGATTCCGGTCAGGACTACTTTATCCTTGATGCCGGCAGATACCAGCGCGTTGGAAGCGCCCAGCGCCATAATATCATTGGCCGCGCATACGTAGTTGATTTCCGGATAAGCCTGAATCCAGTCTTCCATAATACCCATGGCTTTCTGAGTATCCCAATCTCCATAACCTTCGGCTACGATCTCGATACGCTCCGGCATCTCTTTCGCAAGTTCTTTCATCAGATCACAGCGGATCAGCTGCAGCGTCTGGGAAGCTTTTCCATAGATCAAACCGCATTTCAGATTCACATCCGGGTTCGCATCCAGATAATTTCTCACCCAGTCCTGAACCGCCGCTTTATAGGTTTCCTCGTCTGAGCCGTAGAATACTACGTCTACCAGGTCCGAACCCATATCACGAATATCGATAATCGAAGCGCCGGTGTCTTTCATGGTCTGCAGGCAGGGAAGGCTTCCTTCCGAGTCCACACAGGAGAATACGAATACATCCGGTTTTGTAAGAGCCGCCGTCTCAACATTTGATATCTGCTGGTCAACGCTGGCCTGCGCGTCATAATAGTTCAATACTACTTCGATGTCATCCCGTTCCGCGTTAATTTCTTCCACTCTCTTCTTGCAGGCCTCTAACATCAGGGACCGTGTCGCATCCAGAGTGTCATCACACCATGCGATGTTAATCGTCTGTTTTCCGGAAGCATCCCCGGATTCCTCTTTGGCCGGTGCAGTTTCCCCCGCATCACCGCCGGTCTCTGTTTTTGTGTCTCCCGTGGAACCGGTGTCTTTCGGAGCGGAAGAATTACCGCAGCCCACAAGACTGAGGGACATAACACCCACAAGAAGTAGCGCCGTAAGTTTTTTCATTTGATTACCTTCTTTCCCATTTTTTGAAACTTTTTTCACTTATTTTCATGAAATATTTTTTAGTTTCTGAAATATTTATACCATTCATTTCATGAAAAGTCAACAGTATTTCCGGCGTTTTTTGTGAAAACAACGCATTTTTGTCAAGTTGTCCAATTATTTTCTGTCATTTTATGCACTTTTACAATGTAATATTTTAATTTTTTCATCTTTTTTCAGAATGTGTCTATACTTTTCCTTTTTGATGTGTTACAATTATTTCATGAAAATATTGTGTAAATACATAATGTAAGCGGGGAGAGATTAAATGGAGAAACAAAAAATAAAAATAACTGTCCGTGAGGTTGCCGCCCGTGCCGGGGTGTCCACCGCAACCGTCTCACGAGCCTTTAATCATAAGGGTATCGTCAATCCAAAAACATACCAGAGCATTATGGAGGCTGCCACCGCGCTGGATTATAAGCAGGAAACCGCCGGGGACATCTCACCGAACCGAGCGCCGGTTATTTCCTATACTAATAGGAACAACAGCAAAAAAGCAGTGGATAAGCGTCTGCTCATCATCAACATTCCTGCCATATCCAATCCATTTTATACAGAAATCATCAAGGGGATTCAGTCCTCAGCCTTGAACCATCAATTTGATTTCCTGCTCTATTCCGGGCATATCAAGGAATCCAGCATCGACACATTTCTAGAATTAGTGGATTATGTAAAAGCCCAGGGCGTCATCCTCCTGAACCTGATTTCCGAGGAACTGTTAGCCCGGATCACCGAAATCATCCCGGTAGTACAGTGTTGCGAGTACACCCAGAACGAATTTGCCTCTTCCGTTGGAATCAACGATTTCACTTCTACCCAGCGCGCGATGGATTATTTCCTTTCCACAGGCAGAAAGAGGATCGGTTTCATCAACGGGCCGCTCAGCTACAAATTTTCCCAAAACCGGCTGCAAGCCTACTATAAGGCCATGGAAACCGCCGGCATAGAAGTTCAGTCCCAATGGGTCATCCAGCTGCCGGATCTGAGTCCCGATATGGCGTTCTCCTCGGTCGTTAAGCTTCTGTCCATGCCGGATGCGCCGGACTGCTTTTTCGCGGTGTCCGACGTGCTGGCCGCAGCGGCGATACGGGCCGCCCATTACTGCCGTCTTAAGGTTCCGGGGGATATTCTGGTGATCGGCTTCGATAATACCGATATCTCTCATCTCACCACTCCGTCCATTACCACCGTGAACCAGCCCAAATTCCAGCTGGGGTTCCTGGCCTGTGAGCTGCTCTGTGAGAAGATCCGGAATCCGGAATCCGAGGTCAAGCATATGCTGCTCAACACGGAGCTGATCCTTAGGGAGTCTACGGCCGTCGGGGCTTTTACGGCGAAAGGGTATTAAAGAGGACGCAAGAGAGGCTTGTGTACAGCGGGAAAGGGGGTAGCCCTTCCTTTTGTATACAAGCCTCTCTTTTTTCCGGAGCATGCATGCCGGCAGGTCTGGGGCAGGTTCTATGTATCGGTGAGCTCCAGAAGATTATTATATTTTTCTTTTTCTCATAGCGTCCACATAAACGGCCGCGATGATGATAATTCCCTTAACCACCAATTGAACAAAGGAATCCACTCCCACCAGATTCAAAAGATTACTGATCGTTCCCATAATCATACATCCAATGAGCGTACCGAATAACGTTCCGGAACCTCCGGTTACACTGATCCCACCGACGATGCACGAAGCGATCGCATCCAATTCTGCTCCCTGGCCAATAATAGGCTGGCCCGAATTCAGACGCGAGCTCAGAACGATACCGGCAAACGCGGAGAGAAGTCCGGACAGGATATACACCAGGAATATAGTACGGTCCGTATCTATCCCTGAGTATTCTGCCGCTGTCAGATTATCTCCCGTCGCATATACATGGCGTCCAAATTTTGTTCTGTTTAACAGCACCCACATGAGGAGAAACGCAATCATCATATATACCGCTGATATCGGAATTTTTCCGAGGAAACCGCCTCCGATTTTCTGAAACAGCTTATCTGAAATCAAAACCGGCCGGCCTCCGGTGATGATGTAAGATATTCCGCGGATAATATTCATTGTCGCCAGCGTAACAATAAATGGCGGCATTTTCATCTTTGTAATGATAAATCCATTCATTGCGCCAAACAAAGCCCCTGCAACCAGAGCCAACAGCACCGCCAAGATCGCCGGGACTTGAAACCATGCCACCAGTACGGTTGTCAGGCAACCGGCCAACGACATAAAGGACCCTACCGACAGATCAATCCCTCCGGTTAAAATCACAAAAGTCATACCAAACGCGCACAGGGCATTGGTGGTAATCGTCCTCAAAACGTTCATCTGATTATCAAAGCTTAAGAATTTTGAAGACAATACGGACGCCAGTACAAAGAGACATACAAACGCAAGCAGGATACCGGCATTTATCTTCAAAGAGCTGATAAAATTGATTCTATATCTGTAGAATCGGTTATTTTTATTATTCATCCTTTTTTACCCCCAGTGCATAACGCAGTAATTCTTCCTGGTCCAGTTCTTTTTGTTCCTTGCACGCCACGATTCTGCCTGCTTTCATCACATACACCCGGTCACACATATTTATGACCTCCGGCATTTCTGATGATACCATAATAATACTGACTCCATTTCTTACCAGCTGATCCATAAGGGCATAAATCTCAGCTTTTGCCCCCACATCAATTCCCCGGGTAGGTTCATCCAGAATCAGTATACTTGGGGATATCGCCAGCCATCTGGAAAGCACCACTTTTTGCTGATTCCCTCCTGACAAATTGATTACATGCTGCTTGTTGGTATCTGTCTTGATCCCTAATGCCTGTATGTACTTTTCCGCCAGCTCCTGTTCCAGTTCATTATTCACAAACGGAAAATGAATAAATTTCCCCAAAATGCCCAAAGTGATGTTAAACGATACCGAATGATGCAGAATCAACCCCTGCAGTTTTCTGTCCTCAGGCACCAGTCCAATCCCCGACGCCACAGCATCCTTTGGGCTGGAAATTCTGATCTGTCTCCCTTCAATCTCAATCTTCCCGTCCTCCAAAGGCGCGATCCCGAACAAAGCCTGCATCAGTTCCGTTCTTCCTGCTCCGACAATACCGGAAAAACCCAGGATCTCCCCTTTTTTCAAATAAAAGCTCACATCTAAAACCCGGCGGTCTTTTCTGGTCAGATGTTCTACCCGCAGCACCGTATCCCCCTGTGGATGCTCCGTTTTTACGTAGTAGTCAATCAGCTTGTGTCCCACCATTTTCTGGATCAGTCTGTCCTGGTCGATAGCCACAGCGTTCATCGTATCCACGTTTTTCCCATCCCGCAGGACCGTAATCCGGTCACAAATCTCGAATATCTCTTCCATCCGGTGAGATATATAGATAACTGCTATTTTCTGCTGCTTCAGGGTCCGGATCAGCCGGAACAGGCTCTCGACTTCTCTTTGCGACAAAGCTGCCGTCGGTTCATCCATGACAATGATATTCGAATGAATACGCAGAGCTTTGGCAATTTCCACCAGCTGTTTCTGCGCCGTCCCAAGTTCGCCGGCTTTTACATAGGTGCTGAAACCGGCGTCTATTCGTTCCAACAGTTTCGCCGCCATCTCATGCATCTTTCTGTTATCCAGGAGGCCGTTCTTTTTGACCGGCTCACATCCCATAAAAATATTTTCGGCCACCGTAAGCTGCTCAGCCAGCGCCAACTCCTGATGAATAAAGCTGATTCCCAGACGAATTGAATCCTGCACGCTATGTATTTCGATTTCCTGATCTTCAAATTCAATTTTTCCGCCTTCTATCGTATAAATACCGGCCAGGCACTTCATTAAGGTGGATTTTCCCGCGCCGTTTTCCCCCAGTAAAGCATGGACTTCTCCGGGATATAATTCAAAATCCACGCCTTCCAGAGCCGGTACGCCCGCAAAAGACTTTTGAATCCCTGTCATTTTTAAAAATACGCTGCTCATGTACTGTCCCCCTATTACCCTGTCCATCAGGAAACGCCCTGCCTTTTTTGTTTTCCCTGCGGCAGGACGTTTCACTGGCCTTGTAAATAGTCAAACAACTATGGATGCTATTCGTCCAGGAACTCTTTTGCATTTGTCTCATCGATAAAGATGATCGGCACCTTGGTCAGCCAGTCGCCGTCAATCGCTTCCCCATTTAATACGCGGTACATATTTTTGGTAGACAGTATCGCCAGCTGATCCGGCTGTTGTTTCGCCGTCGCAGTCATCTTCCCCTCGCTGATCGCCTGGATTGCATCAATATTCCCATCCACTCCATAGACCAGCGTACCTTTCAGCTTACCGGCCGCCTCCAGAGCCTGGACACATGCCATTGCGGCCGGATCATGATAGGCAAACACACAGTCTATCTTATCGTATTTCTGAATCCAGGTATCCATCAGCGCAAGCTTCGCCTCCAAAGTCTCCGGATTCGGCTGATTTGTCTCCAGCAGATGTAGATTTGGCTGGTCCGCGATCGCATCCTGGAATCCCTGTACCCGCTCAACAGCAGCCGTATTCGTCTCAAAATCCATGATTAAGTAATTCTTCTCCTCACCGTTCGCCCGTTTGGCAAAATCAAGCCCGCACTGATAACCCCCGTCATAGTTATCCGAGACGGTCTGGGACACCAGAATATTTTCTTCCTCCTTCACATCCAGAAGCATATCCGCGGCCGCTACTACGATTCCCTTATCCGCCGCTTCCTTTATGGACTGGATAGGCGCCTGATTATCGCAGGATTCCACCACAATCCCATCTACATTCTGTGCTATCAGATCGCTTAAACAGGACATCAGTTTTCCAGGATCATAATCCGCATCCAGGACCACCGCCTCGTCTCCGTTCTCTTCCACTACGGAGCGGAAACCCTCTTCAAAGATCTGGCAGTGCGGATTCGTTCCTGAAATGATCACACAGCCGATCGTACGTTTTTCTTTGGCATCCCCGGCCGAATCCGTCGATTTTCCTCCATCCTTTGAAGAATCGTCTGCAGGCTCCTGCTGCGCTGCCGCCGGTGCAGAATCTTTGGATGCGGCATCTCCGGCCGCACCATCTGATCCCGATGAACATCCTGCCAATAATACTCCTGTCAAACACGCTGCCATAAAAGTAAGCCAACACTTTTTCATTTAAAATCCCCCTTCCAAATGAACACGTTATGTACTCTTTCTTTCCACTGTTGTGCGATCCACCCGTATCTATCACGCCTTACGCGACGCTTCTTCCACCAGCCCCTCTTTTTTTATCGCTACCACCCGAACCGGACTCGCTTCCATGCCTTCTATCGGCAGCGGAAGCACAAATACGAGATACTGATTGCTTTCTACTTTATCCAAATTAGTCAGCGATTCCACCAGTGGAATATTGGCCCGGAACAAGGTACAGTGCCCAGGTTGGTTCTTCGCCTCGATATCCTCGATTCCCGCCGCATCGGTACCGATACAAATAACCCCTTTTTGGATGATCCAGTTAATCACATCAATAGACAAATATTGATAATCACACCAATGATCCGGATCCCGGAACAGATTATCCCGGCCGGTCTTAAAAAACAGAATATCGCCCGCCGCAATCTGATCGTCATATTTCATGATCTCATCCAGAGTCACTTCTGCAAAAGGTTCTTTATCGGAAATATCAATCAAAACCATATTTCCGCACATCTGATTGACCGGGAACTGGGCCACGTCCAACCCATCCTTCAAATGATGATAGGGAACCTCCACATGAGTCCCATTATGTGTACACATATCAAGACGGCTGATAATGTACCACACATCATCATCGTGCTGTAATTGCGGCATAAACTCTGTCGCATCGCTGGATTTTGCCTGGAATTCAAAATTTGCTTCTCTCCCCGGCAGCATACGCTGTGTCAAATCCACGAAATACTCTCTCTTCATAATTACCTCCTGTTTGTTTTCCTTTCAAATTATTTGTTTTACTTCTGTTTGCTTTTTTATAGTATCATAATTTTATTTTTTATTCAATAATTTTATTTTAATTTATGATTATTTGTGAATTATTTATTTTTTCTTTTCCTTTTCGTCACATTCCTCCCATATATGTAAGCGCTTGTCCCTTTTCCCCTCCCGCCTTTTGTGCATTTTATTGATAGGGCTGTGTGATTTTCTAAGCAATAAAAAAAGAAGCCTGTCCCAGCTTCTTTTTTAACTTATTTAAAAGATAAAGGCCCGCCGCTTAGCGGAAGCCAGTCTTTAAAAACAGACTTTTCCATCACTACCGCTCGCATACATCAGTATCTTCAAGCTCGTCGCTTCCTCTCCGCTTAACTCCGCCTTAATCTCACCATCATATATAACATAGATCCGATCACACATTCCGATCAATTCACGCAGATCCGACGATATAAATAATATCCCATGGCCCTGAAGAGCGAACGCATTCATCATATTATACAGCTCAACCTTAGATGCTATATCCAATCCCACGGACGGATCATCTAAAATCAACATCTGTTTCCTTGAAAAATGCAACTTGGAAAAAGCAATCTTTTGCTTAGATCCTCCGCTTAAATATTTAACCGGTATATTGGGATCCACATTTTGAATATGCATCCTGTTTATATATTGAAACGTATTTCTTACAATTTTATCTTTCTGCAGGAAACGAGTTCTTGATTGTACGCGTTTCAAATTCATGATTGTAATATTAAAAAAAGTATTTAATTCCTGAAAGAGATTCTCATTCGAAATACCGCTCATATATGTGACACCTTTTGTCACCGCATCACTGGGCCTTTTAAATACGACCGGTTCCTCTTCCAAATACACCTTTCCCTTTTTTACCGCGTCCGCACCGTTGAGAAGACGGGCCAGACTGGTTTTCCCAGCTCCCTGAAGCCCCGCAAGGCCGACAATTTCTCCCGATCTTACGAAAAGGCTGACCTCTTTCACCGTATTATGTTCATTGCTTATTCCATCTGCCCGAAGAAGTATACGGCCCGGCTTACAGCCTCTTGCTTTCGGATAGCGGTTCCGATAATCGATCCCGGCCATCTCCTTGATCACCTTCGGAATATTTTCTCCTTCCAGGCCATGGTACTGCGCTCTCATTTTGCCGTCTCTTAGTATCAGAACTCTCTCCGAAATCTCCCGGACCTCATCAAGCTTATGAGAAATAAACAGGGTTGTAATTCCCATTCGCTTCAGTTTTCGAATAATTGAAAATATTTTTTGGACATCCACTGAGGAAAACGATGCCGTGATCTCATCCATAATTATCATTTCGGATTCAAAAACAATCGCTCTGGCCAACTCGATCATCCGTTTTTGCAGCAGTGTGAGCGTATTCACCCGGGCAGACAGATCCAGCCGAACTCCCAACATCTGAAAGACTTTCTCTATTTTTTCCTGCTGTACAAAACCATTGACGAACGGAGTATGCCCGTGGCAAATCTCATTTCCTAAAAAAATATTGTGCTCAACGCTTAAAGACGGAGCCAGCGCCGGCTCCTGCATAATCATACTGATTCCCAGATTCATCGCGCTGCGGGGTGTCTCTATTTTTTTCTCTTCCCCATTGATAAAGATCCGGCCTTCGTCCGGCTCATAAATTCCGGCCAATATCTTCATAAGCGTGGACTTGCCCGAACCGTTTTCACCTAGAAGGGAGCAGATCTCTCCATGATAAAACTTTGCATGAATATGATCGAGAACCAGATTCTTATGGAAAGATTTACAAATATTCTCAATGCGAATCCATTCTTTTTCCATACCCAACCCCACTCTTTTAATCTCCGTATGCGGTTAACAGCTTGATATTCTTTTTAAAAAAATAGTCTTTATACTCTTGAGGAATCCCTTCATTGGTGACCACCGCTGTAAGGCCGTCCAACGGCGCGATCTGGTGCAGCGCCTGATGGTCAAATTTTGTTTTATCTGCCAGCAGGATTACATTTTTGGATATCTCCATAATCTTTCTGGTAATTTCATGGACATACAAATTATTGGTGGTAATTCCCGCCCGGATATCCACACAGTCCGCACTGATAAACGCCTGATTAATGAACATATTCTCCAGATCCGCACATGTCTTGGGCCCTGTCGAAAAGGCTGTCCCATTGGTTTCCTGCACATCCCCTCCCAGGATCTGAACCGAATTTACTTTGTTCATCAAGATGGCCACTGCATCTATATTATTAGTCACTACCGTAATATTCCTATGCCGGCTGATATCTGAGGCGAAAATTTTACAGGTCGTCCCCTGTCCAAGGAACAGGCTCGTCGAATCCTGCAGTAAATTGGCAGCGAGGCCGGCTATATTCTTTTTTTCCGCATATGAGCTTACGTTACTGACAAATTCGATTGGGTTCTGAGTCTCGTCTTCGGTTAATATTGCCCCGCCGTGCACTTTCTTTAAAAATCCTTCCTTTTCTAATACATCCAGGTCTTTTCTAACCGTAACATCACTCACATTTAACCTTAATGCCAGGCTCGTAATATTTACCTGTTTCTCGTCCAGCAGTATTTGTTTTATCAGATTAATACGTTGACTGGCAAACAAACGCTTCACCCCCTTTTTTCTGCCACTATATTCTTACGGACATCGATAATACAGATAAATGCCGCGTCTTCGTATATTATACTATCATAAATTTCGCACCGCAAGTACAAGTACATCCGGACATATTCGCGGAACAAACGTCACTTTATCCATTCTGCCAGGGTCTTACACAAATGCGGGAAGTCAATCGGTTTTGACACGTGTCCGTTCATCCCCGCAGCCAGCGCCCGGTTAATATCCTCCGCAAACGCATCCGCTGTAAGCGCGATAATCGGTATAGCCGCAGCCTGGGGATGAGTCCCGCCACGTATAAGCTGCGCAGCGGCATAACCATTTAGAACCGGCATCTGAATATCCATCAGGATCGCCTGATAAGTCCCTTCCTCCGACGCTTCAAACCGTTCTACGGCTTCCTGTCCGTTCACGGCGCCGTCAACCTCAAGTCCATATCCGGTCAGAATCTCTCTGGCAATCTCCATGTTCAGCTCATTATCCTCCGCCAACAGGATTCTCTGCCCTTTTAACCCGTAGTCCGTTTTCATTTCCACTTTCGTTCTTTCCAGCGCGCAGCGCCGGCATACATTGGAGAGAACATCAAACAGGGACGACTGGAACACCGGCTTTCGTATCGTGCCGCCGATCAGCCCTGCGGCCTCCTGGGACCCGCAGTCCCCATAGGCGACCGCGATCAGCATAGGCTTGCCGGGAGCCGCAGCTTCCAGGATCTGTTCCGCCACTCTTTCCCCCGGAATCTCCGGGTTATCCCAATCAATGAGGCACAGATCGTAACATTCGTCTTTCTCTTTACTGCAGGCTATCTTTTCTAATGCCTCCTCTGTTTTCAGAGTCATATCATACGTAATATCCAGCCTGCCCAGCAGAGTCTCCAGGTACTGGTAATCCCCGTTCTCATCAAACAGGACCAGAACATGAAGACTGGAAAAATCATAGACCTTTTCCCTAATCCGCCTGGTTTCCGGAATACCAAAGGAGAGATTCACCGTAAACAGGGAGCCCTGTCCCTCCTCTGATTTTACATCAATGGTCCCCTTCATCATGGAGACCAGATTTTTTGTAATGGACAATCCCAGACCGGTACCGCCGAATCTCTGCGCTGTAGTGGCATCCTGCTGTTCGAATGGTTGGAACAGCCAGGACTCATACCCTTTTGGCATACCTATCCCGCTGTCTTTTATCCGGAACTGAAGATACACTCTTTGGTCATCCGCCGACTGTTGTTGTATGGAAAGCGTCACCCGGCCGCCCTCAGGGGTAAACTTTACCGCGTTTGACAGGATATTCAGCAGAACCTGGTTTAACCGGAACTGGTCACCCATCAGCTCCTCTTCCGTCAAATCGCTAAGGAACACACGGAAATTTACTCCTTTATCCGAAGCCTGCGTATGGAAGATCGAAGTGATTCCTGATATTAGTTCCCGGATATTAAATACTTCGTTGGCAATTTTCATCTTACCGCTCTCGATGGCTGAGATATCCAGCACATCGTTCACGATGTTTAATAGCTGCCGGGCCGCAAATTCGGATTTACCCAAACATTCTTTCATTTTATCCGGATTCCGCAGA
Organism: Diplocloster agilis; assembly: GCF_019042275.1. Classification (GTDB taxonomy): domain Bacteria; phylum Bacillota; class Clostridia; order Lachnospirales; family Lachnospiraceae; genus Diplocloster; species Diplocloster agilis. The sequence continues at coordinate 2,672 of NZ_JAHQCW010000005.1, read as the reverse complement.
TTGGTTCCGGCAATCGTCAAGTATCCCAAGATAGCGTTGAGAGGCGTCCGGATCTCATGGGACATGCGGGACATAAAAGCCCCCCGGGCCTCAGCGCCCTGCTGTGCAGCGGTCAGTGCATCCTTAAGAGCCTGGCGTTTTTCCTGTTCCTCCCGCTTTGCCCGGTCTATATTTTTAATAAACACCATCAGACTGCCGGGAATCCGTTCTTCCTTCGGCGGCACCCCCTGAAGCGTGTAGGAAAACCATTGGTATGGGGACTGCGGATTCTTTCTAACCCGGCACTCAAAATATACTTCATCCCCGTTTTCCGCCATGCGTCCCATACTTTCCTTTTGCACCAGTTTATCTACACCTTCCCGATCCTCGGGATGCAGGCCGTTTATCTCCAGATTTCCTTCGTCCAGAATCTTCTCTCTGCTTCTGACTCTTCCATCATCCACCTGATAGTACCAGCATCTCTTCCCGCCCGATTCCACCTCTATTACTTTGTCGTTCGCCTTGCAGACATAGGAAATAAACCGTTCCAGCTCCCGTGCCTTTTCCCGTTCCAGGTTCAGATTCTTCTGCCTGAATATGTACAGGATTAAAATAATGGCAAAGCAGGCCGCAGCGGCCAGCATTAAAAGCCAAAGGACCGGATGCGCATACAGGAATCCTGTCAATGACATGTCGGCAGCAAAATCCGAAGTCTGTTCCAGCACAATCCGGTTAATCTCATCCGAACTCATGCTGAGTACGGCTTTATCCATAACAGAAAAGAGCAAACCATTATCCCGGCTGACAGAAACCGCAAAGCTGAGCCCATATCCCGGCACCAGCTGTTCCCGGAACCGGTTCCTGGCATCCTCGTTTACAAGCCGCTGAGCTATATAAGTCTGAAAAAAAGCCGCGTCCTGTCTGCCGTTCAATACTGCGTCCATACATTCCTGCGTCGTATCGTAGCGGGTAACCGCGGAATCGCCGAACAGCTGCTCTGCGTATTCTTCCACCACGTCGGAATTTCGCATGACGGCTACAGACTTGGGATGCCCGGCAAAATTTTTTAGCGTAACAACCGAAAGCGGCAGCTCCAGATAGGGATCTGTCACGCGCAGTCCCCGGCTCTCCGCATCATTAAAATCAGACGCCCCGTCAAACCGCACATCCGCTTCTCCCCGGGCCAGCAGTTCCCTTGCGTCTACTGTGGGAGGCGTCTCCACGAATTCATAGGGGAGCCCTGTTCTGCTCATTACTGCTTTTGCAATCTCCGGCAGGATTCCTCTGGCTTCTCCGTCGACAAAATAAGAGGCCGGTTCCCTCTGGGAATTGATCGTTACTTTTACTTTCCGGCCGCTCTCCTGCAAGGACTTAATATAGCTGCGCTCTTCCGCCGTAAATGAGATCTCATCTCCGCTGTTTGCCGTGTAATACCGGTCCGTCAGAAGCGTTTCTAAATCCTGGTGTTCTGTTTTGAGTATCCCGACCGCGCGGTTGACCTGATCCAGCAATTTTTGATTGCCCTTCTGAACCATAATATAAAATGGCGTGTCATCAAATGTGGCTATGACCCATTCCTTTTCGATCTTCCTTAAATTGCTGGTCAAAGCCGCGTCAATCTCATCCCCTTGCTGAAGGGCCTTCGAGAGAGCCCCGCTGTTCTTATAATAGACCGGCTTATAGACAAAATCATGTTTCTGCGCAAATTGGACCAGGTTATCGTTCCTGCTGTTCCCTTCCAACAGGCCGATGCGTATCCCATCAAGCTGTGAATAATCGTCCACCATATACTGGTTATTCCCCGCTTTTACCGTCAGAATGGCCGCGCTGCTCCCGATCGGCTGATCGGAAAAATCAAATCGCTCCAGGCGTTCGGGCGTCTTCCTGGCTGAAGTCAGGAGATCGATCTCTCCCGCCTCCAGCATATCCTGCATTTCACTCCAGCTCTTATCATAGCCTACGTACTCATACGTAAAATTCGTATATCGGGCCAGGTATTGGAGATAGTCATATCCATACCCGCTGCGTTTTCCTTGCCCGTCAATCATATGGTAACCCTCAAACGCAAAAAAGCCGACCCGGACCGTTTCGGACTGATGCCCCGTTTCCGAATCAGCCGTTCTGTCCGTCCGGCTATTCGGATCGCTCTGAGCAGTTTGACTCTGTATCCCGTTATTCTGTTCCGGCCGGCCGGCTCCGGCCGTTATTTTACCATTCGTATAACACAGAGCCAGTATGATAAAAGCAGCCAACAGCCACCGCCCCTGTTTGAAAGACTTTCTCAATGTCCCCTTTCTCCTTCCCCGTCCAAAACGATACCCCTGATGATGTATTATTCTCAGCATACGCCTATCCGCTTTTCTTATCAATACTTTTTTGCAGGCTGACGCTGGGTTCTCATGGAGGCTTCGGGAGAAGGTTCTTCCCCTTTGAACTGCTTCCGGCACAGAACCGGGGCTGTCGCACTAACTTAGCGCTCTTCCTGGGGGCTTCGCATGTCCGCTGCTTAGGGCTTGGCACCGCGGGCGGTATCCGGGGACGCTCCGGGCGGCCGGGTTCTTTTGTATCTCCCTGGGAGCGCATAGGGCGGCTGCGAATACGCTTAGTGAAATCGGAAAGCCGGGTTCAGGATGCACGGCGGACTTCACGTCCGACGGGCAAGAGCCTCTGAACCGGGAACACATCACGTGTTC
>NZ_JAHQCW010000049.1 GCF_019042275.1 Diplocloster agilis | reverse complement strand
CCGGGAACACATCACGTGTTCCTGGTGAATAGGCTCGGTTCCTGAACCCGGCTTTTCGATTCCACTTAGCGTATGCCAGCGCAAGCCCTCCGCGCTCCCGGGGAGACACCAAAGAACCCGGCCGCCGAAAGCATCCCCGCGGACCCGGACACCGGCAATCTCCCTGTCCTGAAACAGCGGGCATACCCAAACCCGAGGAAGAACTCTCCGCTTTCCAGAGGTTCTTTCCCTAACAACGAAACAGGAGCTTACTCCATTACTCTGATCGCATGATAGCCTTCATGAACGGCAGTTAAAATCTTTCTGGGCGCTTCTGCGTCCCCGATTACGGTCAGATCCTTGACGAATCCCTCCAACGCTTCTTCGAGCTGGTTGTTCGCCCTGTAACCGGCCGCGATCATAACGGTATCGCAGTCGATGGACGCTTCTTTTCCGTCTTTTATGTATGTAACGCTATCAGGAGTGATGCGGGTCACTTTTGCACTGCAGATGGCGGGAATGTTCCGTTCGGCCAGCATGGCGCGCAGCGCCTGATCGTTATTCAGACAGTGATCGGCGGTTGCCAGAATGTCATCCAGCATTTCGATAATCGTCACTTCATCCGCTGTCTCTTTCATATAGGCGGCAGCTTCGCACCCGACTAAGCCTCCTCCTATGACCACCACTTTCTTACCGGGCTTTTTCTGCGCGGTCAGATAGGCGTTGGCTGAGGCGGCGTACTCGATACCGGGGATCGGAGGCATAACCGGCGTGGATCCGGCTGCCAGAATGACCTTGTCAAATTGGCCGGCCGCCACTTCTTCTGCGGTTGCTTCCTTTAGTAACCGCACGTTCACACCCAGCTTATGGATCTGTCTCTCCATATAGGTGATCAGGCGCAGTACGTCGTGCTTGAACGTGGGAGTTCCGGCTGCCCACAAATTGCCGCCCAGTCTTCCGGTCTTTTCCCATAATTCCACGTCGTATCCTCTTTTGGCAGCGGTCATGGCGGCGGACATTCCTCCGGGGCCTCCTCCGATTACCAGGACTTTTTTGGAAGTGCCGTCGGGTTTCGGGAGAGCGTACTCTTTTTCCGCATAGCACTGAGGGTTTACCGCGCAGTAGTAATGCTTGCCGGAGAAGCCTGCCAGCAGACATTCGTTACAACCCACGCAGGGGGTGATATCCTCGATTGCGCCTTCTTTTACTTTATTGGCCCAGTGGGGGTCCGCCAGCATCTGATGAGCGAGAACGACATAATCGGCGATGCCGTTTTCAATTACTTCTTCCGCTTTTTCCGGATCAAAAAGTTTTCCCTGACCCAGAACAGGGAGGCTCACGGTATTTTTTACCGCTTCCACAATGTGTAACTGATGTCCTTCCGGTGCGTATACGGTAGAGATCGCTTTGTACCAGGCCTCGTAGCAGCCCACATCCACATGCAGCGCGTCGATTCCGGCGTTCTCCAGGATCTTCGCCATCTCCAGTCCTTCGTCCAGTTCCCGTCCGCCTTCGACACCGTGATACGGCGTGAATTTTACCAGGATCGGAAAATCAGGGCCCACATTGGAGCGGATCGCCTGTATACATTCCAGTGTAAAACGCATCCGGTTCTCCAGGGAACCGCCGTACTCGTCCGTTCTTGTATTCCACTTGGAAGACTGGAACTGATCCAGCAGATACCCGCCGTAGGCGTGCAGTTCCACGGCATCCGCGCCGGACATTTTCGCAAGGGAGGCGGAGTATCCTACTTTATCTGCCAGATAGTGGATATCTTCCACGGCAAACGGTTTGCACTTCAACTGAGGGAACCAGAATGCAGGACAGTCACCGGCGGAATAAGGAGGGGTAAAGGGATCGGTAAACTGCTGACGCCCTAGTCCCGGCGACAGCTGGACACATACCTTAGCGCCAAAATGGTGGCAGCGGTCAATCAGCATGTTCAGACGTTCCACATGATGGAAATTACTGAGTTCCGTACAGGGCCGCGGTTCATATTTCGTAGACACTACGTTGGCTCCTGTGATAATCAGTCCGGTTCCGCCCTTCGCGCGCTCCATAAAGTAATTGATCGCATCGATGTTATAAGCGCCGTCGGCTTCCCCCGTAGTTCCCATAGGCCCCATCACAATACGGTTTTTCAATTTCATGGAGCCGATCTGAGTTTTTTCAAACAATTTGGACATAGGATCTCCACCTTTCTTGAATATTACTATAGTTATATATTTATATTACTGCGGTAATAATATTATAAAATATCGTTATTTTATTGTCAATATATTTCTCTGGTGGATACGAATGATTTTTGCTATACTGTCAATATGTTTAGAATTGGTATGAAATAGAAATGCCGCAGTGTGTGCGGCGTCGGAGGAAATTATGGCAGAATCAGCAACAAAAGAAATGATTATTGAAAAAGCCAACCAGCTTTTCCAGGAAAAAGGTTACAACCAGGTAACCATCCAGGACATCTGCGATGCTTGTGAGATTACAAAAACTACATTTTATTATCATATGAAATCCAAGGACGACCTGATTATCAATAATTACGATATTATCACGGAGAATCTGACGCAGCTGATGGTATCCCTGATAGCAGCCGATAATTACTGGGAACAGCTGTGGATGTGCTTTGAAGTCCTGATCCGGGAATCCGTCCGCTATGGACAGGATCTCTACAGCCAGCTCTTCATCGTCAACCTGAAGGAAGACCGCGGAAGCTTTGACATGCGGGAGGACCTGACCCGCATCGCGATATCGGTTATCCGAAAAGGCCAGGAAGCCGGCCAGATCCGGAATCCAAACCCGGCGGAACAGCTCTATGAGGCGTCCGCTTATCTCTTCACCGGATACGAGATTACCTGGTGTATCAAGAAGGGAAACTTCGACTGGATGGAAAATACACGAAGGTCGCTGGAAGTTATGTATGACATATTGCCTGAGCTGAGATATGATCATAATAAATAATCGAACTATGATCATAAATAATCTAATATCTATAAGCGGTTATAACCACAAAAAGCATCTTTCGGCGCGGAGATTCTGTACAAGGGAAACGCGGAGGGAAAAGCTGGAAATAACAAACGGGACAGGAGGGAGAACCTTCATGTCCGGCACACGATCTGAGTCCGAAGGACGAGATTGCGCCGGACAATGAAATAAAAGTTTCTCTTTCCTGTCCCGTTTTTCATTTTTCGTTTTTCCTGCCGCGTTTCCCGTGTTACAGAAATTATGTCCCCGGATTTGGTTCCGGGAATTCCATTATGCTGATTTCTATCTAGCTTTTTTCGTCTTCCGGATCAGGACCTGTGTCCCGTAATTCAGCAGCAGACCTGCTGCCGCTAACGCCACGCACACCCAGAAGATCGCTTTATACTCGGCAGCGCCGGGATTATCGCCCATCATTTTACCGAATACGGTGAACATGAACGCGTCCGGAAGGAAACCGATGAAGCTGACGATTCCGGCGGCTGTACCGATATATTCGTCGGGAATATCCAGCTCCGTCATCGGCACAAAGTAAGTACCGCGCATCATATAGATCACAAACGAAGCGGCGAAGCCGATGATGATGGACACCACCGCCATGTTATTCCCGGCCGGGGTGATCGTGAAGGCGGCCATAGCCACGATCAGCAGAATAAAGGCCCTGGTCAGGAACTTAGTGGCGGATTTTAACCGGTCCACCAACACTCCGGCAAGAGCGGCGGCCAGGAATGGCAGCAGATAGAGCCGGACGCTGGATAAGGAGGCAGCGACTCCTGTATCCACACCCATGACGGAGGTCCAGTAGGGCACCAGCTTTCCAAGGCCTGCGCCGCTGACGCAGTAGGCGCAGAAAACCATCAGACCTACCATCCAGATCGCCGGCATCTTGCAGACATATGCAAGGCCGTGCATCAGATCGCTGAAGCTGACCTTCTCTTTCTTCTGGGAAGCAGAAGAATTGGGGATGAACAGGAAGGAGAGAACGGCGGCTGCGAAGTAGATAATGGAATAGTAGATGATGATATTGCGCACACCGGTGATGTCGGGGGAAGCCTTGTAGATCAGCCAGGTGCCCAGCTGACTGTAAACGAATGCAAACAGCCCGAAGCCGGCCTCCCGGAATCCGAACATCCGGCCCTGCTCGTCATCGGAGCCCAGCAGTTTGACTGCCTTGATCATGGCAGGCCAGTAAGTGAATACGGTTGAGAAGCCGTAGATCAGCATGATGGCCATCAGCTGCGGGTAGGAGGGGAACGTGGCGAACCAAATGCCGGCGGCTCCGGTAACGGCCAGGGATATGGAGATCAGCCAGCGCACATTGAACTTATCGGCCAGCAGTCCGCCGAAGAGATAAGCGATGGAGCTTACGATACCCAGAACCGTCATCAGATTTCCCATCTGCAGGTTGCTGATTCCAAATGCGGCCTGCAGATCATCGTAAAAAGAATATTGGATATAAGGTAATATGTATACGATACCGCCGCCGACACAGATGATAAACAGGATCAACCATTTTTTAGACAACAATGAACTACTTTTTTCTCCCATAAGTAAAAATCCTCCTTCTCTTTTCAAACACAGGCGTGATCAGTGTAAATTGTTACGGAATGTTACCGGTATCCGGTATAGTTTAACGGGAACTGCTTTTTAACATATCCACGAACCAGCGCCAGAAGCCTTCGATATCTATATCCACCGCTGCGTGTACATTCGGAGCCTTCTCCTCCACACAGTGGAAATCGGCGATCGTCATCCCCCGTGTGACAGTCCCTTCGGTCTCCACCGTCATGTAGAAATCTTTGGTTGTGATCAGATCCGGCCGAACGATACTGGCCAGTGCGATCACATCGTGAAGATTCGGTTCATCCCCTCCGATCTCGATTTTCCGCCGTTTCATGAAGTCGAAGATGCGGGAAACCAGATCCCCATAAGGAGTCTTCACAGCGGCGGCTTCATCTACCACCCAGTCGGGAAGTTTGGGCTTCAGGGTGACATCCAGGCCGATCATGGTCATCTCGATTCCGGAGTCAAAGACGATTTTAGCCGCATCGGGATCGTTGTAAATATTAAACTCACTGGTCATAGTCATGTTTCCGCCCCATATGCCGCCGCCCATAATGGTAATCTTGCGGATCAGGGGAACGATGTCGGGATGCCTGGTAATCGCCATGGCCAGGTTCGTCAGCGGTCCTACGGCCAGAAGCTGCAGTTGGCCTTTTTCTGACAAAGCATGACGGTAGATCACTTCCCAGGCCGGTTCTTCCAGAAACCCGTGGGGAGATGCGGGCAGGACTACATCGCCAAGCCCGGTATTGCCATGGCTTTTTGCGACGGTCAATTCATGTTCCAGCGGCTTTTCGGCTCCTTTTGCCACCGGAAGGTCAGAACCCAGGTAGCTCACCACATTGCGCGTGTTCTGGCTGGTCTTGTCAAGAGTTACATTTCCACAGACGCTGGTAAAGGCTTTGATATCAAGCTGGTCCTGGTGCAGCAGCGCCGCCGTGATGCAGATCGCATCATCCGTTCCGGTATCGACGTCAATGATGATAGGGATTCGTTGCAATGCAGATACCTCCTTTAATCAATTAGATTTGACAAATAGTTCTTGAAAAAGTAAAACGATTGATGTAAAATGATATACGTAAAACGTTTGCGTAACTTTATATTAGTCGATGGATTTTTATTTGTCAAGTGATTAATGATTAGAATTTATTGAATGATTTTTCTTTGCCGGGTAAAATGAAAGAGATGTATCACGTTTGCAAAACGAAAGAACATGCGGAGAAAACAGGCGCAAAAACCGTATGAAAGGGAGTGATGAGATGGAGGAGATTGTTTTATACCTGACCGGCCATAAAGAAGAGATTCTGCAGGCGGCCGTAGAGCATATCACCCTGTCCGGCCTGGCGGTGCTGATCGGATTCGGAATTTCACTGGGAATCTGTATTCTGGCCGTTATGAAAGATGCCGATATGGATAAGGTAATCAACCGGATCAGTTTTTTCAGATTGATTCCCGGCGTCGCCATTTTGGTGGTTGCGATGCCGGTCCTGGGCGTGGGTTTTCTGCCGGCCCTGTGTACGCTGACTCTGGTGACGGTCCCTTCCATATTGGTGAATCTCTACGCGGGGATTAAGAATATCGCAGCAGATACGATGGAAAGCGCGGCGGGGATCGGGCTGTCCAGACAGCAGATTCTCTTCCGGGTACAGCTGCCCATGGCAAAACCGTTTCTATTGTTAGGAATCCGCACGGCCATCGTGGACGCGGTGACCATCGCCACGGTAGCCTCTTTGATGGGAGCCGGAGGACTGGGAAGATATGTAATGACGGGACTTACGATCAATGACTACCGGCTGGTGGTGATCGGAGGCATTCTGATCACGGCTATGGCATTGTGCGGTGAGATTCTGTTCGGATGGATGCAGCGGTCGCTTGAATATAAGTATACAGGGCGGCGTTAGAGATGCCGCAGGACTGGAGGTAAGGATGAAAAAACGGATACTCAGCTTATTAATCATTCTGGTCATGTTAACCGGGCTTGCCGGCTGTAAAGGGAAAACTTCCGAAAATACGGTAAAAATCGGTTCCAAGGATTTTACGGAATCCTTTATTGTGGCAGAGCTCTATGCGCTGGCCCTGGAACAGGCGGGATTCGAGGTGGAGAGAAAATTCAATCTGGGAGGCACCAATGTCACCCAGGAGGCGATGCAAAAAGGGGATCTGGATCTCTATCCGGAATATACGGGCACCTGCCTTCTCAACGTCCTGAAGGAAGAACCTATGAAAGATCCGGAAGAACTGTATGCGCATGTGAAGTCAGTGTACGAAGCGGATTACCATATGACTTTGTTGGACGCTTCCACGGCGAATAATTCCCAGGGGCTGGTCATGACGCGGAGTATCGCAAAACAGTACGGAATACAGACAATTTCCGATCTGCAGAAAAACGCCTCTCTCATACGGTTTGCGTCACAGGGAGCGTTCGAGGAAAATGCGGACGGCATGCCGGCTCTGACCGGGACTTACGGAGAATTTACTTTCCGCTCGGTGGAATACTATGACAATGCTATCAAATATGAGCTGCTGAAAAATGATAAAGCGGATCTGGCGGTTGCATTTACCACGGACGGACAGCTTACCGATCCTGATTTTGTGCTGCTCGAGGACGACAAGGCGGCCTGGCCTTCTTACAACATCGTGCCGGTTATCCGGCAGGATTCCCTGGAGAAGCATCCGCAGATAGAGGAGACGTTAAATCGGGTGTCGGCCGCACTGGATACGGAAACCATGCAGCAGTTGAATGCGAAAGTAGACCTGGAGAAAGAAGAACCGGAGGATGTGGCGGCAGAATTTTTTCAGGAAAATCTGAACGGACGGAGGGGATAGGGTGCAGGATATCATACTGGAATTTCAAAACGTGGAAGCGGGATATCCGGGGCTGAACAGACAAATATTAAGAAATATCAGCTTCCGGATCGTAAAAGGGGAATTTATCACGATTCTTGGTAATTCCGGCTCCGGGAAAACGACGCTCCTGAAGCTGGTGAACCGTCTGATCAGTCCTGACGGCGGCCGGATCTTATTTAAGGGCAAAGAGATTGCACAGGGAAAGCCCGAACAGCTTCGCAAGAATATGGGATATGTGATTCAGCAGGCAGGCCTGTTTCCGCATATGACGGTGGCGGAGAATATCGCAGTGCTGCCGAAAGTATTAAAATGGGACAAAAAAGCCATCAATGGCCGGGTGGATGAACTGTTGTCCATGATGAAGCTTCCGACGGCCATTGAATTTAAGAACAGGCATCCCTGGCAGCTCTCCGGCGGGCAGCAGCAGAGAGTGGGGATCGCCAGAGCCCTTAGCACGGATCCTGATATCCTGCTGATGGATGAACCCTTCGGGGCATTGGACGCGGTGACCAGAAAGGAACTTCAGCAGGAAATAAAGCAGCTCCATCTTACCTTTGGGAAAACCATATTATTCGTCACCCATGACCGGCAGGAGGCAATCGATCTGGGTGATAGGGTGATGGTTTTAAATGACGGTGAGATCTGCCAGTTTGACGAACCCCGCCGGCTGATCCTGCATCCGGCCGGCGATGCCATCCGGGAATTGTTCCATGCGGACACGGCGTTGAAAAAGCTGAGTTATTTTAAGGTGAGTGATTTTGCCGATCTGCTGCGGGAAGGACAGGAAGACAAAGGCAGCTCCGTGGAATGGGAGATGCCGATGGAGACGGTTCTGGACTGCATGCTTCAGGGACAGAAGACCGTTTCCGTGTACCGGGAAGGAAAATATATGGGCAGCTTTCAGCACGGGGATCTGATTCAGGCGGTTGATGGTATTGAGAATCAGGGGCGAAGTCAGGCAGGTGGCAGGGTATGATCAGCTATACGTTAAAAAATTATGATAAATTATTAGGCGCGCTGGCGGAACATCTGGAACTGGTGGGCATCACACTGCTGATTTCCGTCCTGCTGGCCGGCGTGGTTTACATGGTTCTTGGACATTTTCCGCTTCTTCAGAAGGCTATGCTGCTGCTTTTGCTGGTGGCATACTGTATTCCCAGTATCGCTTTGTTTGCATTTCTGGTGCCGGTCTTAGGGCTTGGGAAAGGAACCGCGGTGGTGGGAATGACCATTTATAATCTGTTTTTACTGCTGCGCAGTATTCAGGCAGCGGAAAATGCGGTGCCGGCTAACATCTATGAAGCGGCCAGGGGAATCGGCCTGAACGGGATACAGAGCATGCGCCTGGTCTACCTGCCTGTGATGCTGCCATATCTGATTTCCGGTATCCGGATCGTTACCGTGAGTACCACAGGGATCGCTACCATGGCCGGACTGATCCATGCGGGCGGGCTAGGCAATATACTGTTCGAAGGGATGCGGACCTATCATATGCCCAAACTGATTTGGGGAATCCTGATGGTTTCCGGTCTTGCCATGCTTTTGAATTTTCTGTTTATCCGGCTGGAAAATTGGGCAGTCCGGTATGCACAGGGGAAATCCGGCGTGTGGAGGAAAAAAACAAAAACTGATGATAAAATCCTTTCATTGTGATAGAATGGGATCAGATTATTTGATATAGTCAGGAGAGGTTCCAGCATGGCGGTAACGATAAAAGATATTGCAAAAATGGCCGGGGTGTCGATCACGACGGTATCCAGGATTTTGAATAATAAAGAGGGATTCATCAGTGAAGCGACCAGGGAAAAGGTATTGAGGATCGTAAAAGAGCAGGGGTATACGCCCAATTCCTTTGCCAGATCCCTGGTGACAAACCAGTCGCGGATGCTGGGACTGATCCTTCCGGATATAGTAAATCCCTATTTCCCGGAGCTGTATCGGGCCTGTGACGACCAGGCCCAGGAAAAGGGATATACCCTGCTTTTGTGTAACTCCGATGATGAGAGTGAAAAAGTAAAAGGCTATATGGAGTTCCTGGCCCGAAGGGGCGTGGACGGGATACTGCTGGCCAGCAGCGGAGTCAGTCCGGAGTTAGAGCAGATCGACCGTCTGGGTATTCCGATTGTTACCATAGACCAGTATCTGGAGGAATGCAGCTGGCATGTGGGAGATATCGGGAATGACAATACATATGGCGTATATCTGGCGGTCAGTCATCTGATCGGGCGGGGTCATGAGAAGATCGGCTTTCTCTGCGGAAAAGAGGGAACCTTTACCTCGAAACGCAGATATCAGGGATATCAGCAGGCGATGCGGGAGCATGGCCTGACGGTACAGCCGGAACTGGTCTGCTTCGGCGAATACCAGCACCGGTTCGGCTATCAAAAGACCAGAGAGCTTGTCCGCCAGGGGCAGCCGTTTACGGCACTGTGCTGCATGAGCGACACGGTGGCGCTTGGCGCTATGGCGGCGCTGCGGGAAGAGGGGATCCGGGTCCCAAAAGACTGTGCGGTCATGGGATATGACAACACCTATATCAGCGATTTGATTGAAAAACCACTCTCAACCATCAACCGGTTTACCACGGATATGGCGAAACTGGGCGTACAGGTGCTGGTGGATTATATTGAAGGGAAAAATAAAGAATACGTGGAGAAGATTCTGAAGCCGACCCTGGTGGTCCGCAAAACCACGTAAAATGGAGGAATAACAATGGCGAAGTCAATGACGCAAGATATGACAGTCGGTACACCGTACCGGCTGATTTTGAGGTTCACCCTGCCAATCCTATGCGGCAGCCTGTTCCAGCAGCTGTACAATATGGCGGACGCTATGATCGTGGGCCGTTATCTGGGTATCCGGGCCCTGTCTTCAGTGGGGGCCAGCTCTTCGCTTATATTCCTGATCATTGGTTTTTGTACCGGCATGTGTACCGGTTTTGCGATTCCGGTGGCCCAGAGCCTCGGAGCCGGAAAATATTCCCAGATGCGGAAATTCGCGTTTAACAGCTTTTATCTGTCCGGTATTTTTGCCGTGGTCATAACGGTGGTGACCGCAGTATTCTGCCGGGATATTCTGATTCTGATCCGCACGCCGGAATCGATCCTGCAGGGCGCATGGGATTATCTGTTTGTGATTTTTCTTGGGATTCCATTTACCATACTCTATAATCTTCTGGCCAGTATTTTAAGAGCGCTGGGAGACTCGAAAAGCCCGTTTCTCTTTTTGACGGCCGCGGCGGTGATCAATATTGTCCTGGATTTATTGTTTATCACGGTATTTAACTGGGGCGTTATGGGGGCGGCCATCGCCACGATTACATCCCAGGCGGTATCTGGAGGGCTGTGTATCCGGTGTATCGTCCGGAAATTCCCGGAACTGAAAGCGGACAGCGAGGAGCGCAGACCAACCAAACGGCATATGCTCAAGCTGTTGAATCTGGGATTGCCCATGGGACTTCAGACTTCCATCACCGCGATCGGCAGCATCATGCTGCAAAGCGCTGTGAACCATTTAGGAGAGGTCAGCGTGGCGTCCTATACGGCGGCGCTGAAAATCAAATATCTGTTCCTGTCGGTCTTCGAGGCTGTGGGCACGGCCATGGCCACTTATGTCGGTCAGAACCTGGGAGCCGGAAGGCTGGACCGGATTCGGGAGGGAGTGCGGTCTGCGATTCTGATCCAGTGTATCTATGCGGTGGCGGCAGCTATCGTTTTGCATCTGGGCGGGCGGTATATCGCGATGCTGTTCGTGGACGGGACGGAGACGGAAGTGCTGGATAATGTGCAGATGTTCCTGAATATCAGCAGCATGTTTTATATCATGCTGGGAGTATTATGGGTATTACGTTCTGCTATTCAGGGGATGGGATATGGAAAATCCGCCATCTTTTCCGGTGTGTCCGAGATGGTCGCCAGGACTGCTATGAGTCTGTTTTTTATTCCCCAAATGATGTTCCTGGGAGTGTGCTGGACGGATCAGATCGCCTGGATGGCGGCGGATCTGTTTTTGATACCTGCGTATCTGTTCATCATATATAAAAGAGGCGGTTTCCGTAAAAAGATACCGGCCGCGTAGAATAGAGTCCGCGTCTGCGAAAAGTGCCATTTCACCGGAGAAAAATGAAAATCATACGCGCTTTGCCGCCTGAGATGTTATATTGATTTCATCAATTGCAAAAGGAGGCGACAATATGAATGCAGAAAATGATGTGCGGCGGATCGTCGTTCTGGGAGGTTCCTTCTCACCGCCCACTATCGCACATAGGAAGTTATTGCAGGCAGCAATGGACGCGGTGCAGGCGGACGGCGGAATCTTTGTACCGACACCCTGCTGGTATGTAAAACGCAAGTTGAAGAAAAGCGGCTGCGCACAGGAGGCCCTGCCGGATGAGCTTCGGCTTGAGATGCTGAAGGCCATGTGCAATGAGGACGGCAGATTAAGCGTTGACGGCAGCGAGATGCACCGGACCGAGCGGGGATTTACCTATGAGACTCTCGTCAGGATTCAGGAAAAACATCCCGGAAGCCGGATATACTTCGTGGCAGGCAGTGATAAATTGCATATCATTCCCAGATGGCATCGGATCAGGGAGTTTGTGGAACATTTTACGATTCTTGTGACAAAGCGAAATGGGGAGCTGCCGGAGCAGCTATTGGAAGAACAGCCCTTTCTGGCGGAACACCGGGAGGCCTTTCTTATATTTACAGCGCCGGAGGAACTGGACTACATCAGTTCCACGGCTGTCCGGGATGATCTGCGCCGCGGCGGTACGCTGGCGGAGAAGATGGTGACAAAGGATGTTTGGGAGATTATGAAGAAAAATGGAATGGTTAAAGAGGCTTGTATCAATAGATTCCGGGAGGAGCATGATTTCCTGAGTAACTTTTATCCGGCGCGGGTTGAATACCAGGGACTGATTTACCAAAATGCAGAGGCAGCTTTTCAGGCGCAGAAATGCCGTACAGATGAGGAAAAAAGTGAATTTTGCGGACTTCCTCCCAATATGGCGAAGAAGCTGGGAAGACAGGTGGAGCTTCGGGATGACTGGGAAGAATTGAAAGTGGGATTCATGGAAGAGATCGTCCGGGCGAAGTTTATCCAAAACCCGGATTTGGGAAAAAGGCTGTTGGCAACCGGTGAGACGCCGCTGGCCGAAGGGAACACCTGGGGGGATACCTGCTGGGGAGTGGATAGCCGGACCGGGCAGGGGGAGAATCATTTGGGCCGGATCTTGATGAAAATAAGGGCGGAGCTTGCAAGGGTATTGGAATAGAAAGCAGAGCGGGCAGATGCGGAAGGGGAGAATTCGAATTTGGAGCTGCATCTGCCGGAGCTGCCGCTAACTGTCCTTAATCAAATCCTAGTTTCTGATCTGCAGCATCTGGTTTTGTATTCGGGAAACAGGCTGTCCTTGGAAGAAGAGGCTGTGACAGAAAATAAAGTGCTGGAAATAAGGCTTGAAATAAGTGCTGGAAAATAGAGTTGTTTCATGGGTTATTTATTGATATAATATACCCAGGTACCTCTCAAAATTTGAGATCCGTTTTGCTCTTTGACAATATTCAGAGAAGAGTGGATGGAAGGTACTATCGTACAGCTACAGCGGAAAAAGATAGAACTGTCTCTGATAAAGTAACACCGCCAAACCATGTAATATTCATATTTATTCAAATCATATGTCAGCCTGAATCAGGCGTAAATCTCAAAGAATATAAATTAAAATCATAACCATAAAACAAAAGCTAAACTGTTGTACCGTGTACGATTACATATTATAATAAAAATAGTAGCATTTGAAAAATCTCTCTGACTATTTTTATGCATCGCACATAAGCAGCTAAAATGTCCCGCTGAGTGCTTACAGCTATAATAGAAACGGCGTACGAAAATATTCTGGATTTCTGGCTTGCGCGGTTTCCTGGCGGCGTAGCGAGTAGAGATTTGTTCTTCTTATAGCTTTGGAAAGGAATAGCTATATGGAAGAAAACCACAAACAGGGGCAGCCTCCCGGCAATTACCATCTGGAAGATATGGTAATGAAAACGGCAGCCCAGTATTTCGGAGCGGAACTGCTTCAGTATCTGGGTATTCGACAGCAGGTTCAGTATATTGCTCCGACCGAACTGGTCCAGTTAGAGGCCAGGCAGATGTATCAGGATTTCAATTATGAACTGGAGGACAGAAGCTGGCTTCATCTGGAGTTCGAAAGCGACCCCATCCGGCTCGCTGATCTTAAGCGTTTCCGGGAGTATGAAGCGGCGACAAGCAGAAGGTATCAGGTACCGGTGGTTACCTGTGTGATCTGCACTGCGGATGTAAAGAAAATACGATCTGAATTTACGGAAGGTCTGAATACGTACCGGATAAAGGTAATACGTCTAAAAGACGCGGATGCCGATCAGATTTTTGCCGATATTCAGAAAAAAATCAGTATCAGCGAGATACTGAAAAAAGAGGATCTGCTGCCGATGCTGCTCAGCCCTTTGATGGGCGGAACAATGCGGTCAAAAGACAGAATCAGACAGGCGCTGGGAATTCTGAATGAACCGGTGATCAAAATTGAGGAAGAAGAACTGAGAAAAATGCAAGCCGTCTTGTACGCACTGGCGGATAAGCTGCTGGATGAGATGGAATTGCAGGATATTAAGGAGGTAATCGCAATGACCAGGCTGGGACAGATGTTGATGGAGGATGGGATCGAAAAAGGTATGGAAAGGGGAATGGAAAAAGGAATAGATCTGGCTAAGAAAATATTTCGTTTGCACGAACAGGGAGAAACTGCCGAGATGATAGCAGAAAAATGCAATATCACCGCAGAGAATGTCAGAAAAATCTTAGAAAATTAAGTGTTGATTTACAAGCGGAATACACAATAAGAAGGTTTTAATTCTGAACCATCAGACTATTTATGGATGCCTCCGGAAAAACAGAACCATGTTCCACAAGCAGGAACCGGTTCTGTTTTTTATGCGGTTTTTTAAGAAGCTATGGAGGTTTTTTAACCGATCCCGGCAGATCCGTTGTCTCCCGGTAAACCATATGCTAGTATGTTGCCTGTACCAGTTAACAAATATATATTTAACAGGAGAAGGAGAAGTAGAAAATGAGGAATCACATGAAAAACCATCTGAAAAAATGGACCGCACTGCTTTTAGCCGGTGTGATGAGCATGGCCCTGACTGCCTGCGGGTCTGAAAATACGCAGCCTTCCGGCAAAGACACGGACGCCGGACAGGAGACCCAGACCGGTGCGCCCGCGGATGCCGGGCAGGACACGGCAAAAGCCGGAAACGGCGAGACGATTGAGTTCTGGACCACCTGGGTACCCGGTGGGGACATCGAGGCGGGAAGTCTGGACATGATTGAAAAGTTCGAAGCAGAAACTGGTTATAAAGTAAACTATACGGTTTATACCTATGATATGCTGCACGATAAGGTGATCTCCGCCGCGTCTGCCGGGAATCCTCCCGATCTGATCTGGGGACTGCCGGAATGGCTGGGAGAGTTTCATAATATGGGTATTTTGGAAGACCTGACTCCCTACTATGAGAAGTGGGAGGATAAGGATGCGGTATATGAGTCTGTGCTCTCTGCCCTTCAGATCCAGGATCATTACTATGCCGTGCCTCACGAGATGACGCTGCGGGCGCTGGAAGTGCACAAAGATCTCAACGCCAAAGCGGGAGTGGAAGTACCGAAAACATGGGAGGACGTACTCGCCCTTACCGACTACTATGAGAAAGCCGGCGTATACCCTTACGGCATCGCTGCCGCAGGTGTCCGTTCCCCGCAGGAACTGATCGTATATCTGGCCCAATATGGCTTAGAGGTCTGCACCATCCAGGATGACGGAAAGTACAAAAACACCTGGGCCGAAAATCCGGAAGATCTGGCAAAAGCGGCTAAAGTATTCCAGTTCTACAAGGATCTGGTAGACAAAGGAGTTGTAGATCCCGCCTCAGTGACCTGGGGATATGAAGAGACCGATGAAAACTTCGCGACCGGCTATACCGGTATGTATGTGACCGGAAACTGGCTGGAAGAACGGGAAAAATCAAATCCGGAAACCATGGGTGATGTGGATATCTGCCCGATCCCCTATCCTTCCGACGGACAGCCCGCTACCTACATAGAAGCGAAACCTCAGTATATTTTCAGCGACAGCAAGAATAAAGAAGGCGCATTCGCGCTGGCCTCCGCGGTCTGTTCCAAGGAGTGGCAGGAAGCCGCGTTCGCATCCCATTCCGCCCGCAAGGATGTATTTACCGATACGATCTGGAGTAAAGGCTTTGCCAATCTGGCTGACGACGGCGTCGTATTCCCGCCGGTTACCCTGGGCGGAATCACACAGGCGATGATCGACTCGATCGCCATGGTACTTCAGGACGGCAAATCACCGGAGGATGCGGCTAGCTGGCTGAGTGAGGCGATCAATCAATCCCTGGCAGATTCCGGCGAGCTCAGCGAGTAGCGTATGAGGCTGGTATCATGAAAAACAAACAACGATTACACAAACATAAAAACCGGGCACAGCGGGAGATAACCACATCAGTGGTTATGCTCCTGCCCGCCATCCTTTTTCTGGTCCTATTGATCGCGTATCCGGTTGGAAAAGTATTTCATGATGCCTTTTCCTATACGCATTTGGTCAATAAGTCCATGGAGGGATTCGCAGGATTGGAAAATTTCAAAACCGTCATGCGGGACCCCCATTTTACCCAGGCGATCAAAAACACGGTAGTCTGGACCGTTTTTTCCGTAGCCGGCGAGTATATGGTTGGTATGCTAACGGCGGTACTACTGAATCAAAAATTTAAAGGGCGGGCCATTTTCAGAACTTGTATTTTTATACCATGGCTGGTTCCGATCATTGTAGCCGGTATGACCTGGGACTGGATGCTGAATCCAAACTTTGGAATCGTGAATTATATCCTGACGCAGCTGCACCTGGTGGACGCGCCGGTGAATTTCCTGGGAAACAAATCCACCGCCATGGCCACCGTGATCTTTGTCAATATCTGGCGGAGTTTTCCCTACTACACCATCTCTTTTCTGGCGGCGCTGCAGTCGATTCCAAAGGATCTGAACGAAGCGGCTTCCATCGACGGAGCTGGTATGTTCCGGAGATTTTTCAGTATCACGATGCCGCAGATGAAAACCGTATCCCTGGTCATTATCTTTATGCATCTGATCTGGACTTCCATCAATTTTGACTTTATCTGGGTAATGACGGAAGGCGGTCCCAACTACGCGACGGAAACTTTGCCGCTGATGATCTACAGATACTCGATGAAAAAGTTCAACGTCGGAGCGGCCTCTGCTTTGTCCACGATGATGATCGCCATGATGACCATACTGTTTATCTTTTATTACCGCATGCGTACGCAGGCGGCCAATGACAGTAATTAGAGAGGAGGAAAATATGTTAGGCAGAAAAGCCTGTAACAGGCTGACAAAATTGATTACCTATATCCTGTTGACCATGATCTCCCTGGTCTGTGTATTTCCCTTTCTCTGGATGGTTATCACGGCGTTAAAACCGGAGACGGAAGTACGCCAGGCGGTTCCAAGTCTGATTATCCATCAGCCGACCATAGAGAATCTGCTCAAGGTCCTGTTTGATACAGGATTTGTAAAGTATATGAGGAACAGCTTCGTGGTGGCCAGCGCCGCTACCGTCTTATCCATGATCATCGCGGTAATGGCCGGTTACGTGCTGAGCCGATATTATAAGAGAAGAATCGTGAAACTATCCAATGTGGGGATGATGATATCCCAGATGATTCCGGGGGTGCTCCTGCTGGTACCGCTTTATATAACCATGCAGAAGATCGGGCTTTTAGAGTCCTATTTTTCCCTGATCCTGGCGTATACCACCTTTGTCATACCACTGTGCACCTTTATGATGAGCAGTTTTTTTGACACGGTCCCCATCGAATTGGAGGAGGCGGCGGAAATGGACGGCTGCAATAAATTTACCACCATTGTCCGGGTGATCCTGCCGCTGTCGGTGCCAAGCCTGGTTTCCACGGGATTGTACGCTTTTATCAATGCATGGAACGAGTTTATGTTCGGATATGTCTTTTTGTCCACAGATAAATACCGGACGATCACACCTGCGATTATGCTGTTCAAAGGAGCCAACATTACCGATTGGGGAGGCCTGATGGCGGCCTCCGTCATAGCGGTTATCCCTGTAACCTTCATCTTCCTGTTCCTGCAGAGATATTTCCTGGAGGGGCTGATGAGCGGATCGGTCAAAGGGTAGCAGGACAGTAGTAGATATTTGTAAAAGAAAGGAATATCACAAAATGGATAAAAATACATTTGCCGTTACGCCGCCGATGGGCTGGAACAGCTGGGACTGCTACGGAGCCTCTGTCACAGAAGAGGAACTGCTGGGAAATGCTAACTATATGGCGGAACATATGAAGGCATACGGCTGGGAATACATCGTCTGTGATATACAATGGTATGAACCCAGCGCCAATACCTCGGTATATCATAAATTCGCCCCCCTTGAGATGGATGAATTCGGAAGGCTCATACCCGCCGTGAACCGCTTCCCGTCCAGCGCCGGGCAAAAAGGGTTTGGACCAATCGCAAAGAAAATCCACGATCTTGGGTTGAAATTTGGAATCCACATGATGCGGGGGGTACCCAGACAGGCGGTACATGCCCAGCTGCCGGTAAAAGGAACAACGGTCACAGCCCGGGACATCGCTCATCCATTTTCTCTGTGTTCCTGGAACACCGATATGTACGGCGTGGATACCAGCGCGGTGGGAGCGCAGGCATACTACGATTCGCTCTTTGAACTTTATGCAGAATGGGGCGTTGATTATGTGAAGGTAGACGACATCTGCACGACGGCCTTCCTTCCCCATGACCTGTATTCCGCCAAAGAAGAGATCGAGATGATCCACCGCGCCATCAGCCGCTGTAAAAGAGAGATCGTCCTAAGCCTGTCGCCCGGTCCGGCCCTGCTTACGCAAGCCGGGCATCTGAGCCGGTATGCCAATATGTGGCGGATCACCGGTGATTTCTGGGACCGCTGGGAAGATATCAGGGAAATGTTTGATATATGCCGGGACTGGAGCCCGTATGTAAAAGAAGGCTGCTGGCCGGACTGTGATATGCTTCCGCTGGGGCACATCAGCATCCGGGGAAATGAGCACGGATTGTCCGACCGCTTTACCCGGTTTACCAGGGAAGAACAGACGACTCTGATGACCTTGTGGTGTATCTTCCGGTCCCCCCTGATGATGGGAGGAGAACTGCGCGATAATGATCCATGGACACTGGAGCTGCTTACCAACGCCGAAGTATTGTCCTTGCTAAAAGACACATCCGGTGCCGGAGAAATCTATCGCGGCAGCGATATCATCGCATGGACGTCGCAGGATGCCCGGAACAATACCTATCTGGCCATATTTAATATCGGATGGGTAGAGAAAACGGCTGCCTTCAGCTTGGATAAAATCGGACTCCCCGGCCCGTGTCAGGTAAGAGACTTGTGGAACCACAGGAATCAAGCCCCGGCCAGGGAAATGATCACGGCCAGCATCCCCATCCATGGCGCCGTATTATATAAACTAACGCCGGATCCCGAAATAAAATAATTCAGTGAGGACTGTTTTTATATTCGGATGGGCTCATGCCGTACAGCTGCTTGAATTTATCCATATACTGCCTTACGTTGTGGTAACCGACCGCTTCCGCCACTTCATAAACCTTCTTATCAGTTGTCAGAAGCAGTCGGATGCTTTCTTTCATGCGGATCTCAGTAAGATAGGTTTTGAAGTTTTTCCCTGTTGATTTTTTGAAAAAAGAACTGACGTAGTAGGGATTCATGCAGGCCAGCCGGGACAGATCCGCCAGAGTGATATCCTCCGCATAGTGCTCCTCAATATATTTGACCAGCCGGGCGGTCTCGGAGGAATCCTGATAATTGCCGGATGCGTACAGCTGTTCCAGAAGCGTCCGGTAATATTGAAGAGAGGCCTCCTTTAACGCGGCAAAAGTATCGTAATCCGGGAGCGCTATGAGATATTCCCTGAATCCGGGATCTTCCGGTTCAATCAGATGGTACTTTACCAGATGCTGATGGAGCTGTTCGGAAAAGGAAATACATTTGTGCACCACCGCCGACCTGCTTCCATAGTGCATGACACAGATCAGATCCAGGCAGCCGCCGATACAGGCGGCTGCCTGACTGCGCTGATGCAGGATGTGATCCAATATCTCTTCACAGGATTTTTCGTATTCCTCCTCTACGGGCTCATATACATTCTTGATATCTTCCGAAAAAATCACAGGCTGATTCAAAAAGTAATAGAAATCTCTGGCCATGATGGACGTCTTATAGGTTTTTTGCAGATCTCTTATATCATAGATAAAATCCCCGATACCGGCTCTTAATGCAAACCCGTACTTCTCGCGGATCATCTGGGATATGAGCCGGATATGGCGTTTCATTTCCTCTCTGCCTGAGGCGGCGGGGAGGATGAATACCTGATAACTGTGGCTGACTTCCTTTCTGATGAGAAAGCCGCAGTTATTCTGCCGGACATATTCCTGAATCTCGTTAAAAACGGAGAAGCGGACTAACTGGCGTTTCCCAAATAATTCGTTGGATAATTTTCGTCCGGATTCCGAGGAGAGATAGAAATCCACACAGACCAGAGCCTTATCCTCAAGCGCCAGGCCCAGATCTTTAAAAATCTGATAAAACTCCTCCTCGTTATAGGCCAGGCCCTCGTTGATGCTGCGGAATATTTTGCGGATATCCACATCCTCGTCATTAAAAAGCTGCAGAATACTCTGATCCTGGAGAAGAGATGCGGCCTTTTTCAGGGATTGGACAAGGGGCTCCTCCTCCACGGGTTTTAACAGATAATCCACCGCGCCGTATTGGATCGCTTCCTTTACATAGCTGAATTCCTTGTAACCGCTCAAAAAGATCACTTGGGTCGGACACTGGCAGTTGGCCAGCTCTTTTAAGATATCCAGGCCGGTCTTCGCCGGCATGGCGACGTCCAGTATGGCGATATCTGGTTTGAGAGACAGTATTTTATCAGCGGCTTCCGCCCCGTCCCGGGCTTCTGCGATGACCTGGATGTCCATATCCAGGCCTTGTATTAATTTCTTTAATCCCTTGAGAATCATGGGTTCATCATCAGCAATGACTAATTTAAGCATCTTGGGTTCCTCCTTTTTCCTGGGAAATGTAAGATCCGTTCAGGACCGGCAGCCGGTATTGGACCAGAGTACCCAATCCCGGCCAGCTCTCGATGCAGATACCATAGCCATCTCCATAATACAGGCGGATACGGTCGTGTACATTTTTCAATCCGATATTTTCCGGAGGCGCGTCTGTAACCGGTTCAGAGATATCCTGCTTTAACAGGGACTGCAGGAAGGCCAGGCGGTCTGCATCCAGGCCAAGACCGTTATCGAGAATTTCAATAACCAGGCAGGAAGTATCCCGATCGGTAACCGTCTGAGCGGTAATGGATATTTTTCCTGCTCCCTTGGCCGGAAGCAGGCCATGCTGTACGCTGTTTTCCACCACGGGCTGCAGGATCAGCTTCGGTATCCATACGTTTAGCAGCTCTTCCGGTATACAGAGCTCCAGCTGAAATCTGTTTTCATAGCGGATTTTTATAATTTTAAAATAATTCCGGATATTTTCTATTTCTTCCTTAAGCATCACAACCTCGCTGGGACTGCTGATCAGGTAACGGAGCTGATGGGAGAGGCTGTTTAACATATCGGCCGCATCATGATCCCCATGATCCAGCGCGGTCATCTTGATGACTTCCAGAGTATTGTACAGATAATGGGGCTGAATCTGCACCTTCAACACTTCCAGTTCCGTCTCCTTTTGTTTAATCTCGGCTACGTAGCTCTTCTGGATGTAGGAATTGAGATTTTCCGCCATGTGGTTCAATCCGTCGGCCAGCACGCTCAGCTCGTCACTGCGGTTTAAATGGACCCGGGTATCCAAACGGCCGTTCTCAATACGGATCATGGCCGACTTCAGCTGGCGTATGGGTTTGCTGGTCTGCCTTGAGAAAAAGAGCGCGGTCAGACACAGCAGGAACGAAGCGATCAAGAGCAGAGTCAGTGTGTAGCGCCGATAAGCCTCATAGCTTCCGGTCATCTCCTGGTCGGAGAGCGCGGTAATGGCGATCCAGCTGCTTTTTGGAATAAAGTTATATACCAGATATCCATTCGGTACCGCCAGATACCCTCCGTTATCCGAAAACAGCAGTGAGGTAAGATCCAGGGAATCTATGACGGGCGCCCGCTCGGAAGATTGATAGATCAGCTGATCATTTTCCGTATCCAGAATACAGAAGCTGGAGATCTGCTGGTCCACGTTCATCTTTTCCACCGCCGCCGCGAACTGCTCTACTGCCACGTCTATGTATAAAGTTCCCAGGACTTCCGAGGAGGCTGTCCAGATCGTCGCCGTATTCATATATCTGCGGGCAAAGGTGACCACCATGGTATCCGAATCATAATAATAGTAGTCCGCCCGGTGGGTAGGGAAGATGTGGAGGTCGGAGAAGCTCTTCCATTCGTACCCACCGATATGATCCAGGGTTTTTTCGCGGTTCAGTACGCCGGTATCCGGATGGGAACTGTAGTACAGATTTTTTCCGTTGTCTATAAAATAAGCGCATTTGATGAAGGAATTGCTATTCAAAATACGGTTCAGCATTTTATTCATATTGGCGCTTTTCTTATTGGGCGTGGCGGTCTCATCCAATAACAGATCGTGGAGATAACTATAGTCATCCACCGTATAATACCGGTAAAGAGACATGGTCTGATCGTCGATGTCACGCAGGATTCCTTCCACGCTGGAGGCGGCGGAGTAGTTCATCTGCTCTGTATTATTCAACAGAATTTTCTGCATGTTCCCGATGAAACGGTTCAGCATAATACCGCCGATGACCAGCAGCGGGACCAGCCCAACGACGATCAAAATGGCGGCTAATTTTATGAAAATACTGTGCCTTCCGGCAAATGAATCCGATTTTTTGTTCCATACAGACTTCATAGCTCAAGTTACCTCACAGACTAATAGACGCGGGCTTTGTCCCAGGCGCTGTCCAGGAGTACCGCTGTATCTTCAAGGGAAACCATATCCAACACATAGTCCTTTACGATCAGGCTCATGGCGTTGTTGAACGTCTCCGGGGTGTCCAGGCTGCCGATCAGGCTGCTGAATTTTTCCGCGTAGCGGTAATTAACCAACAGATCCTGCTGAACCTCGATGGAAGGATAGAGTACCGTCTGCCGGGTGGTGGGAATCGCATTTATGGAAATTAATATTTTCCGGTAATTCTCTGTCTGATAAAAATATTGTAAAAACAGGGAAGCAGCCTCAGCCTTTTGCTGATCTCTGGTGCATTCCTTGGAGAGGGCCCAGTAGGATTTCGTATCCTTGGCAGCCATCACATTCCCTTGTTCATCCGGAAGAAAAAACCAGGAAAATGACATGTCGGCGTCCGTGTTCTGTATCTGGGAAAATAGCATGGGCCCCGCATAGAGCATGGCGATATCTCCCTGCACAAAAGAGGTGGCAAGCTGGTTTTCCGTCAGCTCGATAAAGTTCTCATCGATATATCCTTTGTCGAACAGCAGTTTGAAATCTTTCAGCATGCCGGCGGCACATTCGTCCGCAAAGGACGCTTTTTTCAGCCCTCTCAGATATTGCCAGTCCGGTATTTTACACAACACATCCTTGATAAAGTAATAATTGATCCAATAATTCCAGTACCGCATATCATCCCCGGCGACGCCGATGGGAGCGATGCCTTTCTTTTTGAGCGTTTCACACAGGTCCAGAAACTGCTGGTAATCTTTGGGCGGCGTTAGCTGATACCGGTCAAACATCTCCGTATTATAGATCATTCCATAGGTGGTGGAGTACATGGGCAGTGCAAATATCCGGCTGTTATAGGTCAACGGATCATTCACCAGTCCGCTGGCGTCATCGGGGATAATACCGATTTTTCCTGATTTGACAAAGGAAAGGGGCTCCTCGATCTCCATAATATCCGGAAAGTCGTTCAATGCTTTGGAAGCCTTCAGATATTCCATATACACCCCTTCCCGGCCGGGATCCAGTTCGATTTCGATCGACGGATAGAGAGTGGTAAAGGAGGCCACGATTTCCTCGATCTTCGATATCCAGACGATATCCTTTCCCGAATAGGTTAATTTGAGATGGACTTTTGGAGGGGATTCCGCCTGGATCATGGCTTTCTGAGATTCGGATACATCCGGCCCGGATAAAGCCGGACCGTCCATTTTGTGACAGCCCCAGAGCAGGCAGCACATGGAAAGCATAACAAACAGGCAGGCTCGTTTCGTATATTTATTCATAATCATCGATTCCTTATAGACCAGGTATTTTACCGCAGCGTTTGCCGGTACGTTCTGATCTTTATTTTACCATGTGGTGCTAGAGGAACTCAATGTTAAATATTCAGGACGAGAAATGCTTAGCTTTGTAAATAATGTCCAGTATCGTTTGGAAGACAGAATTTGATTTGGGGATATTCCATAATCAGAAGGAAAATAACATAAAGATGTCCATGGTACCTACAGGAAGAATGTGAAAATTTGTCAGTTTAATGCTTGACGGCGTCCCCGATTTCCATAATAATAAAAGTATGTTAAAAAAATAACACACTATTACCCGCATCGGTAAAGGAGGACGTAAGTATGGCAAACATTATTGGCAGCCCCAGCAGATATATCCAGGGCAAGGGGGAAATCAAAAAACTCAGCAGCTACGCAGGCAATTACGGTAAAAAAATCTGTATTCTGACCAGTGAATCCGGAAGAAAGCGGGTGGAACCTGCGATTCTGGAAGGTAAAGGGGATGCGGATCTTCAGCTTATATTTAAAAATTTCAACGGCGAATGCTCTATGACAGAGATCAACCGGCTGATCGGCGAATGCAAGGAGGCCGGCTGCGATACCATCGTTGGAATCGGCGGCGGCAAGATTCATGATACGGCGAAGGCGGTAGCTTATTACATGGGACTTCCGGTTGTGATCGTTCCGACCATCGCTTCCACAGATGCTCCCTGCAGCGCGTTATCCGTGATCTACTCGGACGAAGGCGTGTTTGAAAAATATCTGTTCCTGCCGGCCAGCCCGAATCTGGTTCTGGTGGACACCGATATCGTATGTAAAGCGCCGGCCAGACTTCTGGTCTCCGGTATGGGAGATGCGCTGGCCACGTATTTTGAGGCGAGAGCCTGCCAGAGATCCAATGCAGGCAACTGCGTGGGCGGTAAGATCACGCTGGCGGCTATGGCCCTTGCGAAGCTTTGCTACGAAACCCTGCTGGAAAGCGGTGTCGGCGCGTATCTGGCTGTTCAGGCGAAAGCCTGCACGAAAGCAGTGGAACATGTCATCGAGGCTAATACCTACCTGTCCGGTATCGGATTCGAGAGCGGCGGACTGGCCGGAGCGCATGCGATCCATAACGGTCTGACGGCGATCCCCGAGACCCATGCCTTCTATCACGGAGAAAAGGTGGCTTTCGGTACGCTGGTACAGCTGGTTCTGGAAAATGCCGATATGGAAGAGATCGAGACGGTGCTGGATTTCTGTATGGAAGTGGGACTGCCCACTACGCTGGCTGATCTGGGCATCAAGGAAGTGAATCCGGATCAGATCATGGAAGTGGCGAAACTGGCCTGCTCAGAAAATGACACGCTGGGAAATATGCCCTTCGAGGTGACTCCGGAAGATGTATATGCGGCAATTATGGGAGCGGATGCTCTTGGAAGGTATTATGCGGCGGAATAATTCGGCATTCGGATTCACGGTATTGTCATGACAAAAGGGGCTGTCGGTAAATACCGATTTTTAAGCTCCTGAACTAAAAAAGGAAGGCCCCATGGTATTCAGTGTTTTTAGCGCTTGTTTTTCCATGGGCCCTTCTTTCTCTTTTTATTGTTGCTTATTTTAAGCATAAAAATCCCTTGTCCCTATATTTACGGACACTCCTTTTTCTAAGCTGATTTCTGGACCCTTTTTCCTTCTGATTTTTGTTTTTACCATGAAGAGTATCCTGACACCGATCGAGTTTTGAGATAGTTCTGTTCTCTGACAGTATATAGCGAAGAGTGGCTAAAATGAGACTGGCACTGGGTATTTTAAATGAATGTAGGATATTAAGGAGATAATCGCTATGACCAGACTAGGACAAATGTTGATGGAGGATGGAATCGAATAAGGTATGGAAAGGGGAATAGAAAAAGGAATCGATCTGGCTAAGAAAATATTCCGTCTGCATGAACAGGGAGAAAACTATTAAATTGATAGCTAAAAAATGTAACACGACAGAAGAGAGTGTCAGAAGAATTTTAAAGAAATAGAAAAATGACTTTTAAGCAAGAAAGGCTGTCTGATTTACGATATCAATCGTTTACAGACGGTCTTTTTGTAATTAGAAAAGTGTATAAGAAAATAATTTTTAAATTACGTTTCACAATCATAAATCCGGGATATCAATAAATTTACCTATCTCAGCTGTGCCGAAGGATGGCGTCATGCTCGGGATTCACAAGGTAAACACCGTTATGAACTTTGAGACTTTTCGCATATTCTCTTGGATGCATCCCGGTATACCGCCGGAAAGCGGTGGAAAAGTAATTTAGATTGCAGAAATTAAGACGTGCCGCTATTTGCGTCAGTGTTAAATCCTCAAAGCGTATCATATTTTTTGCAGCTTCAATTTTAAGACGGTTAAAATACGGAATTACAGAGCTGCCGGTATATGCACGAAAAGCGGTGGAAAGCGTTGTTTTGGAGCATCCAAGCGCAGCACATATCTGAGAAATCGACAGGGATTCCATCAAGTGCCGGGCAAGATAGTCAACCGCCCGCTGTCCTAAATGCTCCGCACGGGTGCAGGCGATCGCGTCGGCAGGCCGGAGACTTAAGGAATGTCCTGCAGCCTCCTGTGCACAGAGCAGAAGAAAACTTTCCAGAGAATTGGTAAATAACTGCTCCTGCACTTCACTTACGTCCGGTTTTTTTACGAGATATAACACGTCTTGCGCATCCACCAGTGAGGAAAAAATATCAGTCGCGTATTTTAGAGCTTGGGATAAGGCACGGCGGCGGGTATCATCTAAGATAAAGGTTCGGTGTGCCATAGGGGCGAGGGCGGGAGAATCACAATAAAATGCTGCAATGCACAGAGAGGTATCCTGGTCCTGGCTGGCGATATGCCTATGATATTCCATAGGCGGGTGAAAGGTTATTTGACCTTGTGCCAGCGGATAGGAACCGAGATCTGTTTCTACATGCAAATGTCCACGGTCTACATATACAAACTCCCAAAAATCATGGATTTCTCCACGAGAAATAAAGTCTTGTCCAAGATCACTGTAAAATGCACTTATGACCTGTGTTATATGTAGAGGATGACGCAAGGTCTGTGCCAGAAAACGTTTCTCATCCATTTCAGGTTACCTCCTATTAGTCTGTCAGTTTATATCATTGTAGCATATTTTGAACGATATTGTAAATTATACGTACAAATTTGTATAGAAAGCCGGGTTCTGTTGTGATAAATTGAAAATGCGGAAACAAAAGTTATAAAATATCATAAAATATAACATTGATGTTATGCAAGATGTATATTTTTGCTTCGCGCGTTTTATGTAAAATGAACGATTTTATAATTGTGGACACTGTAGAATATTTAATGAAGAGAGGTAGTTTGTGATGAAAGATAAGCTGAAGCAATTGACACGGGAGTATTCGTCTATACTGGCCATCCTCGTGATGGGAGCTGTATTTACCGTAGCTTCGCCATATTTTCTTACCGCGCAGAATCTCACCAACATACTGCTGCAATGCGCCGCATTATCCATTGCGGCTATCGGACAGGCGTTAATTGTCATCAGCGGGAACCTGGACTTATCGATCGGGCAGTGTGTATGTTTCAGCAGTGTTATAGGCGCTTATTTGATGAAATTCATGGATGTAAATCCCTGGGTGGCTGTAGTTTGCGCATTGCTTATGGGATGCCTGATCGGCTGGTGTAATGGATTCCTGGTGGCATATGTGGGGTTACCTGCGTTTATTGCTACGCTGGGTATGCAGATGATCTGCCAAAGTTTTGCCAAAATCATAACAAATGCTACGCCGATTGCACGCTTGCCGGAAGACATCGCATTTTTAGGGCGTGGCTACCTGGGACCAATTCCGATATGCGTTCTAATCATGCTTGCTTTTTATGCCCTGATACAATTTATAGCAGCAAAAACCCGGTTTGGCCGTAACGTATTTGCCATCGGCGGAGGGAAGGAAGCGGCTTACTTTGCAGGTATACCCACAAAAAAATATCTGTGCGCCACCTATATTCTGGGAGGACTGTTAGCCGGCGTGGCCGGTGTGCTTCTTATGTCACGTCTGGATTCCGTCTCAATCACAAACGGAAATCAATATGAGTTCGATACGTTGATAGCCTGTGTGATCGGAGGCCTTTCCACCACCGGAGGAAAGGGAAAAATTGTAGGTGTGTTATTTGGTACAATTTTCTTAATTATGTTCTTTAATGGAATGACGATGCTGGATGTAGATCCATTTTATCAGAACGCCATTAAGGGTGGAGTACTGATTATTGCAATTACGGCAGATGTGCTGGGGAACAGGAAACGCAATTAAAGCTTGGAGGTGAGTGGATGAGTGAAGATACAATTTTAAGCTTAAGAGGAATTACGAAAGAGTTTCCGGGTGTCAAGGCGCTGGATGACGTGACTTTTACCATTTCCCGGGGCAGGATTCATGCATTGGTCGGGGAAAATGGCGCTGGGAAATCTACATTGATTAAAATTTTGGCGGGAATCTATCTGAATTATAAGGGCGATATCTTACTGGATGGGAAAAAGCTGACGCTGCGGAGCCCGGCCGATGCTCAGGCACACGGAATCAGTGTAGTACACCAGGAACTGAAACTGTGTGAGCCCCTATCTATTACGGAAAATATATTTCTGGGCAATCTATTATATCGCGGGGGCCTGGCGGATTGGAAAAAGATGCATCACAAAGCAGCAGAAATGCTGGCACAGCTTGGTATGAGCATGAGAGAAACGCAGCTTGTTGAATCTCTCTCCGTAGCGCAAAAGCAGGTTGTAGAAATCTGCAAGGCAATTAATCATAACTGCAGACTATTGATCATGGACGAGCCGTCCGCCACGCTGACGGACAAGGAACTGACAGTGATGTTTTCCATGATGCGCCGGTTAGTCCGCAGTGGCGTAACTATTATTTATATTTCCCATCGAATGGAGGAAATTTTTAATCTTGCTGATGATATTACAGTACTGCGGGATGGAAGGTTTGTAAAAACGCTTCCGGTTCAGGAGTGTTCCAGGGAAGAGCTGATTCGTCTTATGGTGGGCCGCACACTGGTAAATGAATATCCTAAGTGTGAGATGGAACTGGGACCGCCGGTTTTAGAGGTGACGGGTCTGACGCAGAAAGGGGTATTTGATAATATTTCGTTTACACTCCATAAAGGAGAAATCTTAGGATTTTCCGGTCTGGTGGGCGCCGGGCGTACGGAGGTCATGCTGGCTCTTCTTGGACTTTCGGATTTGACGAAGGGTGAGGTGCGAAAAGACGGTAGAATGGTACATTATAAGAAGTTTGCGCAGGCAATCCGGGCGGGAATTGGTTTGATACCGGAGGACAGAAAAAAGCAGGGTCTTGTACAAATTGCTTCTATCAGCGGAAATATTTGTATGAGCAGCCTGAAAAAGATAATACGCCGGGGGATACTTAGCAAAAGGCTGGAACGGCGTTATGCGGAGGAATATATCAAGGCGCTTTCCATAGCTGCGCCGGGACCTGATACAGAAGTACAGTACTTAAGCGGTGGCAACCAGCAGAAGGTCGTTATCGCAAAATGGCTGATGGCGGACAGTGATATTATCATCATGGATGAGCCGACCCGTGGCATCGATGTAGGAGCCAAGAGTGAAATTTACCGGCTGATGGGAAAACTTGTCAGACAGGGGAAATCGATTATCATGATTAGCAGTGAAATGCCGGAACTGCTGGGCATGTGCGATAATATTGTGGTAATGTACGAGGGACGCAAGGTCGGAGAGCTTACACGCGGGCAAGCTTCTCAGGAAGCAATTATGGCTTTGTGCGTATAATTACGAAGCTGGTCGGAGTTATCGACTCGTTTCTTTTTTATAATAGAACTTATTGTATGAATACCATTTAAAGGAGGAAACACTATGAAAAAAACAACAGCAATATTTTTAGTACTTATCCTCATCTGCGGATTGACCGCTGGTTGTGGGGCGAAGACGGATGCAGGGAACGCGTCCGGCAAAGCCACATCTGAGGGAAAATCCCTTCGAATTGGGGTGTGTCTGTTTACTAAGAATGACGAATGGCTGGCCGATATTGCAGATCAGTTTGAAAAACAATGCGCAGATAAGGGGTATGAAGTTAACATCCAAGATGGAAATCAGGAAAATGAAAAGCAGGTACAGCAGATCGAAAATTTTATTGCCAAAAAGTATGACGCTATTGTCCTTTCGGCAGCGGATGTAGAGGGGATTTTGCCTGCCATCGACAAATGCCAGGAGGCCGGGATACCGGTTATTGCGATAGACACTCCGATCGACCATGCATGGATTTCCACCTGTATATCCTGGGACAATTATAAAAGCGGCCAGATGCTAGGGGAATATGCGGTGAAATATATTCAGGAGAATCTGGCGGATAAGAATACCGTAAATCTTGTCATGCTGGATGGCACGGGCTATCCCCATCTGGAGAAGCGGGACGAAGGATTTTTGGATGCACTGAAGGATATAAAAAATTTGGATTTAGTCGCGCGTCAGTGTACCAATGGAAATCGTGAACTTTCGGCTAATGTAATAAATAATAACATTGCAAAGGGGATTGATATCGTCTACGGTGTTGTGGATAATCATGCTTGGGGGGCAGTTACGGCCTTGCAGGAAGCGAAAGCGGAAAAGTGCGCTGTGCTGTCCTGCGGAGGATTTGGAGAAGAACCTTTTACCGCATTGGAAAATGATGACCCGTATTATAAGGCGATCATTGTAGTTCCGCCGGAAAATATAGTAGAAGATTCGATTGCGGCAGTGGAAAAGGTACTGGCGGGAGAATCGGTGGAGCCGATTACCAATATTGATATCAGTCTTGCTGACCATAATAACGTAAAGGATTTTATTAAGTAAAAGAACGAGAGTATGATATGACATATCTGAATGCAACGATTCATTCATGGAGTCTTGGTATTAAAACAAATGTCCACATCTTGATTCCGGATTTGAGGCCGGGAGAAAAGCCGCCGGCAGGAGGTTATGCGGTACTGTACCTATTGCACGGCTACACCGGAGACGGCAGTGACTGGCTGCGGCTTTCCCGGCTGGAATATTATCTGATGGAAAAGCAGATTGTAGTGGTGATGCCTGATGGTAATAATGGTTTTTACACCGATACGGCAGCAGGTGATTTATATTGGACCTATCTGTCGGCGGAACTTCCGCAATTTATAACCGGAAATTTTCCGGTATCTGGTAAGCGGGCGCATACGTATGCTGCAGGCTTGTCCATGGGAGGATACGGGGCGTTAAAACTTGCACTGCGTTGTCCACAAAAATATGGGTATGCCGTAAGCTTCTCCGGGATGCTGGATGTTTTGGACATAATAGAGAAATGCAAGGAAACACCAAATATAATTCCTCATTGCAGCGTAACGCCGAATTTTAAAGCAATTTATGGAGAACCAGTGAAGAGAGCGGAAAATGATTTGATGGAACTTTTAAAACATATGAAGCCTAAAAGTTGTCCTCAGTTAAAACTATACTGCGGTGAGGAGGATTTCTTATTCGGAGCAAGTGAATTATTTACAAAAACAGCGCTTCATTATGGCCTCCCTTGTTCCTTTGATCATTTTCAGGGCGGACATGAATGGGGATTTTGGGATACTGCATTGGCAAAAGCATTGGAATGGCTGCCGCTGCGATAATCCCAGGTTAATGGCTCACCGCCGGAGTGGTTCGGCCGGCGGTAAGCACTAAGATCTCTGAGAGCAAACCGGAATCCACACCTCATATTTAGCGTTCTGGGGATCGGGATTCAGATAAACTTCGATATCCGGCGCGTTGCCGTACTCATAACCGGAGGTGGGCAGCCATTCGGTCACGATCCTCTTTTCCAATTCCTGAATGGACTGATTCGTCCCTTCCCCGGGAAATACAGCCCAAGAAGAGGCCGGTATGACATATTCTTCCAGTGTGTCATCCGCGGGTTTGGTGCTGGCCACCGCGATATAGTATTTCCAATGTTCGGTGTTGCAGGCGCTGACACCCAGAAGGCCCATAGGTTCGCCGTCCATCAGGGAAGCCAGCTTCGGGATTGTTCCGTCCGTGGCCGCCCTCTGCCACATCATCGGCACGATCTCAAAATTCTTTTCTAATTCTTTGTGAAGGGGTTCCCCCACACCGATAATGCGGAAGGATTCTTTCTTTTCAATCCGGTAATTCATTTCAGCAGCTCCTTTTATTGTGATATGGAAGCTGATCGGTGGATAGGATTTTAACGGTACGCCGCCCTTTTTTACCAGAGAGGGCGCGATCCCATGGACACTCTGAAAGGCCCGGTTAAATGCGGTGGGAGAAGAGTACCCGTACCGGAGGGCAACGTCGATGATTTTCTGATTTTCATCCTGCAGATCTACGGCGGCTAAGGTCATGCGCCGGCGCCGGATATATTCCGACAAGGTGGTTTCCGCCATGTATGTAAACATTCTCTGATAGTGATAGGCGGAACAGCAGGCGATCTTCGCGATTTGCTCGTAATCGATGTCTTTGTCCAAATGCTCTTCCATATAGTGTATCGAATTGTTTAAACGTTCTATCCAGTCCATTTGTGTCAGCTCCTTGGTATTTAGTATATAGAACAATGGTTATGCTGTCCTCTCTTTTTCCGAACGAAAAAAGAGAGGACTTTTTCTTTTCCTCAATCATAACATAAGGGATTGGGATGGGAAAGCTGCATTTTTATGGAAGGGCCAGAGTGTTAAAGACATGAGAACCGGAACCAGTTGAACTGGATTTACCAGGACTTCTGGCTAGGAATTCAGGATTTTTTGTCAATTACGAAGATGGCTTTTCAATTTACAAAGTGACATCTCAGCATACATATGAGTGCGGGCTATCCGTGGCTATCCGAGCGTCTGTTCTTTCGAATGTTTGACTAACGGATTATGTTAAATATTTAATGATAATCATTAAATTATAATTGACAAAAATAAAAATATGGAGTATTGTAACGATAAGAAAAGTTCCTCATTTATCACAAGACCAATTCCGGGAGGAGAATACAAAATGAAAGAAACCATCGACAAATCAGCCCGAAAAATACTGATCATCTCGCAGGTGCTCAAGGTTATTATGATCATAACCTTTACCCTGCTGCTCCTTGGTATGATTATGATTAACTATCACAGAGGAAATGACGGATATATTCCATTGCCGGAACATGCGCCGGTCACAACGGAGCAGGCGGGAAGCAAATTCGGCATCACGGTCCTGACGGAAAACGGATTAAATGTAAAGGCATTCGATGTTCTTTTGGTCAACCTTGCGGGGCGGATGGCGTTTTGCTTTGCCGCGCTTGTGATACTGCGCAGATTATTAAAGAGGATCGTAAAGAGCTATACCCCGTTCGAGCCTGCCAACGTCAGAAGTATCCGGCAGCTCGCCTGGCTGGTTCTTCTATCGGATGTCCTGCCGGAGGCTGTCGGCTGGATACTTGCCAGACTGTCCGGTGTGGCGGCCGCTTTCCAGCTGAACATCATTTTCCTGTTCATGGGACTGGTGTTTTTATGTGTGGCAGAGATCTTCCGCTACGGCTGTTATCTGCAGAAGGAAGCGGACGAGACGTTATAAAAATGATGCTTTAAAATTAAATAATAATGAAGGGAGTAATGTCCAATGAATAAAACGAATCAATTGACGCAAGCCGTATGGATAGGACTGATTCCCGAACTTTTACTGGCTGTTCTTGGCGTGATGATTCTGCCCGATCAGATCGCCATCCAGTGGCAGGGAAGGGAAGCCGTACAGATGGCTCCCCGATTTGCGATATTCCTGTACCCTGGGGTGTCGTTATTTCTGGCATTGGTGGGAAGACCGGCATTTACCCTGTTCCTGTCCAAATTCACCGTGCAGAGTTCGAAGCTTCTGCCCGGCGTCTTTCAGGTGGCGCATCTTCTGGTCCTGACCTGCGAAGCATATACGCTTTTGTATGCCTTCGGGTTTCGTATGCGGATATCCGTAATTCTTATCATGGAACTGGTTGTACTGGCTGTCATATTTATATGCAGGCTCAGGAACATGGGAACGAAGAGCATGTAATCATCAACTACACAGGAGGAAGTTTATGCCTATTATTCTACGTTTGGATCGTGTCATGGCCGACCGGAAAATGTCTCTGAATGAGCTTTCCGAGAAAGTCGGCATATCCAATGTCAATCTGTCCAACCTGAAAACCGGTAAAGTCAAGGCCATCCGCTTCTCTACGCTAGAGGCCGTCTGTGAAGTCCTGGACTGTCAGCCCGGAGATATCCTGGAATACAAGCCTTGATATCACGCTTCCTTCAGTGAAGGATGCGGTGGCTGGTGCGGGAATGATTAATACAAAAGCTGCTGATACATAGTTACGTTCTATGTACCAGCAGCTTTATTTGCTTGTCTTATTCTAATCAGAATTTCTAAATAATAATTAATATAATTTATTTCTTAAAAGCCCGAATACCGCCGCGATATGCTCGACCGGTTCAGGCGTATCGCTGTTCAGCCAGTCGAACAGGATGGCAAAGGTTCCCTGAAAGACGAACTTACGGATGTATTTGGCCTCTTCTTCCGAATAGCTGCTGGCATGCACCATGTTCTGAAATATCATGCCGATGCTGGGAATATCAAACAGATGGGCGGCGAAATCCTGAGAAGGAATTCTCTGAACAAGGATGCAGAATATCTCCCTCTGTTCGTACAGATGGGCCAGCACCGAGAACAGCGCATCAGGGTTTTGAGCAATAATCCGCTTCAAATCCTCATCCAGCTGTGTTAAGAAATCCGATTCGATTTCGGCTAACAGATCGCTCTGGCTGCCATAATATTTGTAAAATGTAGTGCGGTTAATCTGGGATGTCTCACAGAGTTCATAGATAGAGATCTGGTTAAGCGGTTTTTCTTTCAAAAGTTTCAGCAGCCCCGTTTTCAGCAAGGCCTTACTTAGACGGATTCTTTGGTTTTCCATATGTGATACTCACCTCAACAAAATAGGATCAAATGTTGTTTTTACACATAAAAAGTTCCATATTGTTGCTCTTAACACATTTTAAAATCAACAGTTTGTTGACTTAAAATCAATGAGTTTATTATAATTGAGCCATAGTAATTTGTCAACTTTAACGATTCGTAGGAGGTATGTGACATGACTTTCTGGAGAAAGAACTGGTACTACATAGGAGGTATACTTTTTGTCCTACTTGCATTCGTCATGGGGTTATGGGGCAGCAGCCGCATGAGTCAGATTCAGGTTATTCTGGTATTCAGCTGGATGGGAATGCTCATGCATCAGTTTGAGGAGTACGCTTATCCCGGTGGTTTCCCGATCATATCCAACATGGCTGGGCTTGGTGAATTGGAACACCCGGAGCGTTATCCTCTCAATGCACGGCAGAGTTTCTTAAGTAACGTGATATTCTGCTATTTGAGCTATATCATTCCCATCCTGTTTCCGCATCTGATCTGGATGGGTGCATCTTCGGTGCTTGCCGGAGTTTGGCAGCTGCCGGGCCACGGTATAGCCATGAATATACGCCTGAAAAGCAAATATAATCCCGGACTTGCGTCCACGGCACTCCTGCAGACGCCCGTAGCCATTTATTACATCTGGTATGTGGTGCATTATATGCCGGAGCAGGCGGGACAGCTGTGGTGGGGTATACCCGGTTCCCTTGTCATGCTGTTTCTGACCTTTATTGTTCCGATACTTTTTATGAAGGACAGAGATTCCAAATATCCCTTTGATGACCGGGAGCTCTACGGTTATAACAAGGAGCACGTTATGAGGCTTTGGGAAGAAAGAAAAGCGGCGAAGGCTGCAAAGGAGGAAAGGTAATATGGTTAAGAAATTAGATAAATGGTGCGACATAAACTGGATCATTTTTCTCTGTATAACCGGCGTTATCACGGCAATCTGTGCGGCTGTCTTTTGGAATAAAATGCCGCTTGGGGCTCAGGGCGCTGTGTTTGCCGCTGTGATCATGCCATTTCATGTGTTGGAGGAGTGGAAGTTCCCCGGTGGGTTACATTACTTTTATAACACGCTTCTTGGTCCAAAAGACAAAGAGAAGCAGGATTTGAGCCGGTATCCTATGAGCCGTTTGACCGACATGATTACAAACGTTGGTTTACAGTGGATTCCTTTGGTTTATCTGCTTCTCTCCTGTGTGACCGGCCTTTCCAACGCAACGGCATTATGCATGATGCTGTTCTGTTTCATTGAGGTCATCGCGCATACGTGTGCCGGGATACTCACCTTTTACTGGTTCCGTAAAGATGGAAAGAAGACGATCTACAATCCTGGCTTTGCTACTTCCTATATGATGTTCCTGCCCGGCGGAATATATCTGGTCACACGTCTGGAAAATATCACGGGAAGCGACTGGTTATGGTGCGTCATTCTCTTTATCATAATGATGCTTATATGCATACCGCTGACCGAGACGCCGCTGAAGAAATGGGTGGCCAGACAGGAAAAAGGCATGTTCGCGTTTGCGGATCCGAAGTATTATGACAAGTTCGTCCATAAGAAGTAAGGAGGTCATCGTCATCATGAAATTCTGGCGAAGATACTGGTATCTGATCGGCGGTGTACTGTTTGTGTTCCTCTCTTTTTTCATGGGCCTGTGGGGGTATCATAAACTGCCCCGTATTCAGACCATCCTGATATTCAGCTGGATGGCAATGCTTGTTCATCAGGTGGAGGAGTACGCTTTCCCCGGCGGGATGCCATCCATTACCAACATGGCGGCGTTCCGGGAGAAGGAAGATCCGTATAAATATCCCTTTCATGCGCAGCAGTGCTTTATCTGCAATGTATTTCTGTGTTATACCTTCTATATCCTGGCAGTCTGTTTCCCAAATGCTGTCTGGCTGGGCGCTTCCCAGGTGTTGTGCGTTTTGGTACAGCTTTTGGCCCATGGGCTGCTGATCAATTATTCACTGAAAGACTTTTATAATCCCGGCCTTGGCGCTACTGTATTTTTACAGGTCCCTGTAGCGGTATATTATTTCTGGTATGTGGTGAATTATCTGCCGGAAAAA
Source organism: Diplocloster agilis (assembly GCF_019042275.1). Lineage (GTDB taxonomy): Bacteria > Bacillota > Clostridia > Lachnospirales > Lachnospiraceae > Diplocloster > Diplocloster agilis. Next base: position 5,640 of record NZ_JAHQCW010000049.1, on the reverse strand, counting down.
GCGGGCCAGCTCTGGATTGGGATTCCCGGAGCATTTGTTGCCATGATCCTCTGCTTTATTGCGCCGGTGTTTCTTATGAAAAATAAAAAGAACAAGTATCCTTTTGCTGAAGAAGAAATGTATGGTTATAAGAAAGACAAGATTTTGGAAATTTATCACGACAGCAAGCCTTCCATTTTACAGAAAGTGGGGATAAAATAATGGTAAAGAAACTGGATCAATGGTGTGACAATATCTGGCTGGTTTGTCTGGGTATTCTCGGTGTGATCGCAGCGATTTTGCTTGCGCTCAACTGGAATAACTGGACTCCGGGTGCAAAGGGCGGCGCTTTTCTGGCGGTTATCATGCCGCTTCATGTATTGGAGGAATGGAAATGTCCCGGCGGTCTGCATTATATTTATAATATCATCTTCGGGCCAAAGAAATTTGGAAATAAGTATCTGGACCGCTATCCTATGAGCCGATTTACCGACATGCTTACCAACATCGGTCTTGCGGTCATTCCGCTGATCTACGCTGTTCCTGCACAGCACGCCGGAATGTCCGATATGATAGCCATCTGCATCATTATTCTTAGCTTTGGCGAGGTTCTGGCTCATACGGTTGTAGGCTGTTATTCTCTGAAACGTTACCGAAAGGCAGGTAAAAGATTTATTTACTGTCCCGGATTTTTTACGGCTTATGTGCTTTTTTTGCCTGCGGGCATCTATCTTTGCAGCCGGCTTTCCAATGTAACGGTTGCGGATGTGATCGGAGGACTCGTAGCAATGGCGGTTCTTGGCATTGTCTGTGTACCTCTTCAGGAGACGCCGCTTAAGAAATGGGTACTGAAGCAGGAAGGAGATACTTTCGCATTTGCGAATCCTAAATATTACGCCAAGTTTGTAGATAACGATAACTACTAAGCGTGGATCAGAGAGCAGGCGGAGTCCTGCCGAAGAACCCGGCCGCTGTCGGGTTCTTTGTATGCTTTATGATGAATCCCCAACAACCCTCTTCCATAGCGGCGGTATGATAACTATGCGTCAATCCTCATGCAAAATTCAGAAGGATCATTGCGAAGGGATCTTTCTGAGGAATGGTTCAGTGAAAAAATATATTTGGAAAACATAGTTCAGAGAAAAAACTTGACATCAGGAAAATAAGCACATATAATTGTTTGGTACCGAACAAAGAAGAGGGATGCAAATGAAAAATAAAGATGTAGGACATGAGATTCATGCCATATCGAATCTGATCGGCCGAAAGATCGAAGAGCAGAAAAGGAACAGCGGAATAGAAGGCATTACCCCGATACAGAGCTGGATCTTACGTTTCCTGCAGGAAAACAGGCATCGGGATGTGTTCCAGAAAGATGTGGAGCAGGAATTCTCCATAACCAGGTCCACGGTTACCGGGATACTGAAACTGATGGAGAAGAATGGATTCATCCGACGCATATCCGTGCCGGAGGACGCGAGGCTGAAAAAGCTGGTGATCACCGACAAAGGGGAAGCGATCTGCCTGACAGTATACCATAATATCCGGCAAATGGAGGAACTGATGGTCAGGGGGATGACGCCAAAGGAAGTAGACATGATGTTTGAACTATTGGAAAAAGTGAAAAAGAATCTGATGTAAATGCCGTAGGAAGACGTTTGGAAACCTATTTAAACACTTCAGACGGCAGATTTTTCACAATATTAGTTCGCACTCAAACAATACGGCTACAAACAATACGGTCACAAATAATATGGTCACAAACAATATGGCCCAAAAACATAATGGCCGCAAATATTATGGCTAAAAACCATGTGGGCGGAAACCATGCAGGCGGAAACCATGCGGGTGCAAATAATCCTGGTACAACTGCAAACGGTCCATCTGAAAGTTATTCGCATATAAACTATAAAAAGGAGGAATCATGATGATTCGGGAATTAATGAAGAGCATACGGGAATATAAGAGAGATTCCATACTGGCTCCCGTATATGTCTCGCTGGAAGTTATTATGGAAGTGATTATACCCATGATGATGGCCTGGCTCATAGATAATGGAATCGACACCGGGAACCTGAAATACATATGGGGCATGGGGGCTGTGCTGGCCGTGGCGGCTATGATATCGCTACTGTTCGGGGCCTTGTCGGGAAAGGCGGCCGCCAGAGCCTCCGCGGGATTTGCCAAGAATCTGCGGAAGGATATGTATGATAATGTCCAGAATTTTTCATTTTACAATATTGACAAATTTTCCACCGCCAGCATCGTCACGAGGCTGACTACGGATGTCACCAATGTCCAGAACGCCTACCAGATGATCATCCGGATGGCGGTTCGGGGGCCGTTCATGATTATCTTCTCGATGATCATGGCTTTTGGGATCAACAGCCGGCTTGCTATGATATTTCTGGGTGTGGTGCCGGTGCTGGGGATCGGTCTGTATTTTATCATGACGAAAGCCCATCCTGTCTTTGAAAGGGTCTTTCGCACTTACGATTCGCTGAACAATGTGGTACAGGAGAATCTGCACGGCATACGGGTAGTGAAATCCTATGTCTCCGAGGACTATGAAGTGGAAAAGTTCGGAAAGATATCCGGATCCATCTATCGGGATTTCACCAAAGCGGAAAAACTGCTGGCCTTTAACATGCCGCTGATGCAGTTCTGCGTCTATGCCTGTATGCTTCTGATCTCCTGGTTCGGCGCCAGAACGATCGTGCTGACCGGCGGAGATCCGGTAAACGGCATGTCTACAGGGCAGTTAATGAGCCTGATCACCTACACGATGCAGATTCTGATGAGTCTGATGATGCTGTCCATGGTGTTCGTTATGATTACGATGGCCCGGGCTTCCGCCGAGCGTATCGTGGAGATCAAGACGGAGATCAGCGACCTGAAAAATAAAGAAAAGCCTGTAACAGAAGTCCCCAATGGCTCTGTTGATTTTGAACAGGTAGATTTCAGTTATACAAAAGACACCAGGAAGCTGTGTCTTAGCGGTGTGGATCTGCATATCTCAAGCGGCGAGACCGTCGGGATCATAGGCGGGACCGGAGCGTCCAAAACATCGCTGGTCCAGCTGATCCCGCGCCTCTATGATGCCACCGCAGGACAGGTCAGAGTGGGCGGGATCGATGTGCGAGATTATGACATTGAGAGCCTCAGAAACCAGGTGGCCATGGTTCTCCAGAAAAATGTGCTCTTCTCCGGCACCATCAGAGACAATCTACGATGGGGCAATGAGCAGGCCACAGACGAAGAGCTGATCCATGCCTGTCGGCTTGCGCAGGCGGATGAGTTCGTGCGCTCCTTCCCGGACGGCTACGACACCTACATAGAGCAGGGAGGGAGCAACGTATCCGGCGGCCAGAAACAGCGGCTGTGTATCGCCCGCGCGCTCTTAAAGAAACCGAAGATACTGATTCTGGATGACTCCACCAGCGCTGTGGACACGAAGACCGACGCCCAGATCCGCAGGGCATTCCGGGAGGAGATTCCGGATACCACCAAATTCATTATCGCCCAGCGTGTTTCCTCCATACAGGATGCCGACAAAATCATAGTGATGGACCGGGGCCGGATTCAGGCGGTGGGTACCCATGAAGAACTTTTAGCAGGCAACGACATCTACCGGGAAGTATATGAATCCCAGGTGAAAGGAGGCGGTCAGGATGAGTGACAGAAAAAATAGAAAAGGGATGCAGGACATCAATCCGCAGGTGGTAAAAAGGCTGCTCTCCTATCTGGGGCAGTATAAATTGCGGTTCTGCCTGGTACTGCTTTGTATTATATTAAGCGCCCTGACCAGTGTGGCCAGCTCCCTGTACTTAAAGACCCTGATCGACGATTACATCACGCCCCTTCTGGTGGAAGCATCGCCGGTGTTCAGCGCCCTGTTAAGATCTCTCATAGTCATGGGCTGCATCTATCTGTGCGGCGTGACCGCGACGCTTCTCTATAACCGGCTGATGGTGGCCATCGCCCAGGGAATCCTGAAAAATATCAGGGATGAGATGTTTGCCCACATGCAGACCCTTCCGATCCGCTACTTCGATACCCATACCCATGGGGACATCATGAGCCATTATACCAACGACACGGATACCTTAAGGCAGATGATCTCCCAAAGTATTCCTCAGATCTTCTCATCGGTCATCACCATCCTGGCGGTATTCTGCGCCATGGTGGCCACCAGCTGGCAGATGACGCTGTTCGTGCTGCTGTTCGTCGCTCTTATGTTAAACGTAACCCGAAAGATCGCAGGCAAAAGCGGCTACTTTTTTGTAAGACAGCAGCAGGCCCTTGGCAATCTGAACGGATACATTGAAGAGATGATCAACGGCCAGAAAGTGATTAAGGTCTTCTGCCATGAGGAAAAGGCCATCGAGCAGTTCGACAAGAAAAATGAAAAGCTGTGCCACGACGCTTCCGAGGCCAATACCTTCGCCAATATCCTGATGCCCATCATGGGGAATCTGGGCAACCTGCAATATGTCCTGTTAGCCATCGTGGGCGGAACCATGGCGGTGGCCGGAGTGGGAGGCCTGACCCTGGGAGCCATCGCATCCTTCCTACAGCTGAGCAAAAGCTTCATGAATCCCATCAGCCAGGTGTCCAATCAGTTAAATATGGTAATCATGGCTCTGGCAGGCGCGGAGCGTATTTTCAAAATGATGGATGAAGAACCTGAGGTGGATGAGGGCTATGTGACGCTTGTAAATGCAAAACACGACGAGAACGGCCAACTGACGCAGACAAAAGAACGGACCGGCCTGTGGGCCTGGAAACATCCTCACGGGGACGGAAGCACCACCTACACGGAGCTAAAAGGCGAGGTGCGTTTCTTCGACGTGGACTTCGGCTACAATCCCGACAAGATCGTCCTCCACGACATCACCCTGTACGCGGAACCGGGCCAGAAGGTGGCCTTTGTAGGCGCCACCGGCGCCGGCAAGACGACGATTACCAACCTGATCAACCGCTTTTACGATCTGGCCGACGGAAAGATCCGCTACGACGGCATCAACATCAACAAGATCCGGAAAGAGGACCTGCGCCGCTCCCTTGGAATCGTTCTGCAGGACACGAACCTGTTCACCGGCACGATTCTGGAAAATATCCGCTACGGCAAGCGGGACGCCACCGACGAAGAAGTATTCGAGGCTGCGCGCTTATCCAATGCCGACGAATTTATCCGCAGACTCCCCAACGGCTATGATACAGTAATCACGGGAAACGGGGGCAACCTCTCCCAGGGCCAGCGCCAGCTGATCTCCATCGCCCGGGCGGCCGTAGCAGACCCTCCGGTCATGATCCTGGATGAGGCTACATCCTCCATCGACACCAGAACAGAGGCCATCGTCCAGAGAGGCATGGACAGCCTGATGAAAGGCCGCACCGTATTTGTGATCGCCCACCGCCTCTCCACGGTCCGGAACTCCGACGTCATCATGGTCCTGGAAGCCGGCCGGATTATAGAGCGCGGTACCCACGAGAAACTGATAGAGGAACGCGGAAAGTATTATCAGCTGTATACGGGGGCGTTTGAACTGGAATAAAGGGAACGGAGGGGGCGAAGGGCCGGAGCGTTCTGCGGCAGGGAAGGGCTTCGCGGGCTGCTGCGTCGGCCGGAGGCTCAGACTGACGCAGCAGCCCGCGAAG
>NZ_JAHQCW010000048.1 GCF_019042275.1 Diplocloster agilis | reverse complement strand
TCACGTCCGACGGGCAAGAGCCTCTGAACCGGGAACACATCACGTGTTCCTGGTGAATAGGCTCGGTTCCTGAACCCGGCTTTCCGATTTCACTTAGCGTATTCCAGCGCAAGCCCTCCGCGCTCCCAGGGAGATACAAAAGAACCCGGCCGTCCGGAGTGTCCCCATATACCGCCCGCGGTTCCAAGCCGTAAGCAGCGGACATCCGAAGCCCCCAGGGAGATACAAAAGTCCCGGCCGCCCGGAGCGTCCCACACACCGCCGCCTCACTCCGCTACTTGATCTGGCTAAAGTATTCGTCGATTACTTCCTTCCAGTCCCCCTTGCAGATAATATGATGATTGCTGATCGGACGGCTGGAGAAATATCCGGTTCCGTCTGTGAGATGCAGACGCATCTGCGAGCGGCACAGATCGCTTTTGTGCATGGTCTCAAGTAATTCGGCGCGTCCGGCGTAATATCTGTGCAGCGTATCGTCACATTTGAATACGGTCATGGGCTGGGGCGCAATATCGCAAGTCACCGCCACGCCTATTCCCGATTCAAAATGCGTGGTCAGACCGTAGGAGTCGGGCATATCCATAGGAAGCGTGCAGTGAGCAAAGATAATCTCGCTCCTGCCCGGGTCCATGCAGCTAGGGTTTGCCATAAATCCGGACTCACCTGTCAATGCATGAAGCACCGCCATACTCACCAGGCTCTTCTGATCACCCTCACAGGCGGCCGGTATACCCTCTGCGTTTAGTATAGCCAGAGCAAGACATCCCGTTGTATGGATCATATCTAAAAGGTCAAAGCATTTTACGGTAACTCCCTGTAAATCATACTTCTCAATCAGACGTTTGAGCGCTCCATAGACATTCAGCGCCTTCTCCATTTCCTCCGCGCGGTATCCTTTTTTCTTCAACTCTTCTGTGTATGTATTTTCGGGATATCCGCCTTTTTCATATTCTGCTACCAGCTCATCCAGCTCAAAGAGAATGAGCTCCATGCCGCTTACTTTTTTCAGCGCACCGAAATCTGCATCGCTGGCAATCAGGCCTCCCGGAGTTCCAAAGCATCCAAGCTTCATATGACTTAATGTTTCCTTTGCATCCGCCACTCTTTTCAGAACCTTTAAGCGCGCCGCTATCTCTTCTGCAGAGCCGTGGAGAATTTCACCCTTTAAACCGTGTTCCTGAAGGAATCCCAGGATTTCCATAGATGCAGCCAGGGAATTATATCCCGGCGTAGTCAATAAGATGTAAGGCTCCGCTGTCTCTTTGTACAATGCCTTAAATCCCTGCTCCGCTCCGCCGGAAGCAATAAAATAAACCGGAAGCGGCTGGGCTTTTACCTCATCCATCTCAGCGCATTTCACCTCCACGTCCATGGCTTTACTAAGCCCCTGTAAAAATTCCTGACTGTAGGTGGGAATATAACGATCATTGCATTCCGCCGGTCCCATTAAAAACTTCACTTTTAATTCTCCCATGGCTTTTTCCTCCTTATCAGACGGACGGATGATTTCATCCGCCCGTTCTATTTACCGTATGGTTACTGTATCTTCAGTGTTCTGTAGATGTAATCTTTATATTTGTCCGCATGCAGTTTACTGCAGATATATACATTCGGTTCTTTTCCCGAAAAGTGATTGACATCTACCAGTACAGCCCCGTAGCTCGGACCATTGGTAACATCTACTTCACAGTAGTATTTTTCACACTTATCGATACATTCCGGATATAACGCCGCCGCCATAGCGGACGGGTCCGCCATATCCAGATAGTCATCTCCGAACCGTTCCCGGTTCATTTGCAGCAGCTTTTTATTACAGTCAATGGCAAATTTGCCAAGTTCGCTGCCGTTACGTATTTTTTTAATCTCCTGGGGATTCAGCATGCTATCCCCGAGGCAGGCATCCCACCCTACATAGATAATTTCACCAAGGCCGGATTCCGTGACGATCTTGGCCGCTTCCGCGTCCTGCCAGATGTTAAACTCCGCTACAGGGCTCACATTGCCTGCGCCAAGTCCGGCTGTCCCCATGATGACGATGCGGCCGGCTTTTTTCATAGCTTCATAATCGAGTCTGATTGCCAATGCCAGATTGGTGAGAGGTCCTAATGCCACGATGTCAATCTCACCCGCCTCGCTTTCCCTGAGCGTATCCAGCATTTTTAAAATACCGTTTTCGCTTTGTACCTTCAGGCGCTTTGGCGCAAGTCCGATATCTCCCATCCCGTCATTGCCGTGGGTCTCATGGGCAAATACCAGCTCCCGCAGAAGCATTTTTTCCGCCCCTATATATACCGGAGGCTCGTAAGTCCCTGCATATTCAATGGTAGTCAGTGTATTGGCTGCGGCCTGCTTTACGTCCACATTTCCCGAGACCGTTGTAATCAGTACAATCTCATATGCCGGATCATTAAGCGCCATCGCAATCGCCATCGCATCATCGGAACCGCAGTCGGTGTCAATGATTATTTTTTTCTTACTTGTCGTATTCATTACTACTCCTCTGCCATAGTAAATTTTGTGGGGAAAATGTGGTCCAGCGGCCACGTCGTCATATTGTGATACATGTCCTGCCATTGCAGAATCTCATAATTACAGCTGACAGCGAAAATCTCCAGAAGCTTTGCCTGTTCTCTTTCCGTTTTATTCCGGCAGAGCCTGTTCACCATTCGGATTTCATTATCTGTTTTATTCAGATATGCCTCGCTGACATAAAATGCAAGCCATTGGTAGTACATATTATCCTCCGGCAGCGTACACCCGGGCAGCAGATCCTCCCCGAAATAACGGTATAATATGTTACAGGGGAATAACGCCATCATGCATTCGGCCAGACCTCCCTGCTCTGCGCACATCAATTGAAACGCCGTGTAGGAACGCTTTGCCGGAGCTTCGATAACGGCATCCATCTCTTCCAGGTCCACCCCCACCTGCTCCGCCCAGAAATCCCGGTTCACCATTACCGTTCCTTCCATGGTGTTTTTCACGATCTGATACCATTCTTCCATCTCGGCAAAGCAGCTGCATTTTGAAAAACCGACAGCCCAGCACCTTGTATAATCCATCAAATACTGATAATTCTGTTTTATCTGAAACCGAAATTTTTCATAGGGCATGGTTCCCTTCACGATATCCTGCATGTGCGGCGTCTCTTCTATTACTCCGCATACCTCACGGATAACAGGGACCAGCTTTTCTTCATAGAATCCCATACCTGCCAGCTCCTTTTTGCACCATGTGTCGGTCTTTTACTTTTTATCTCTTTCTATCAGAATCCTGACCGCATCACAGGCAAGCTCAATGGTGTGGTCGTTCATACTGCCGTATGCCATAATCGCACCGGCTCTTACGCCTCTGATGGAGGATACGATAAACAGCGCCGCCGTCTCCATCTCCGACGCCATTACCCCGCTCTTCTCCCATGCCTCCCAGCGCTGATGAAGTCTGCCGCTGTTAGGCATGCTGTCCGGGTCATGCTGTCCGTAAAACGAATCCTTGGACTGGGCGATTCCCTCTGCAAAGTTATAGCCCTTATCCCGGCATGCCTTTGCCAGCGCGTCGGTCACATGGCGGTCTGCAATGGCCGGATATTCAATCGGAACATAATGAACGGTGGTTCCCTCATCTCTGACTGCTCCGGTGATGATCACGCCTTCCAGGCTTTCATCATAGCTCTCCGGGCACACCCTGCCGCAGGTTCCCACCCGGATAAAGGTATCGGCGCCGCAATGAATAAGTTCTTCCAGCGCGATGGCCGTCGACGGGCATCCCATACCTGTACTGCTGACGGTTACCCTCTCTCCGTTTAGTGTACCCGTCCAGGTCTTATGCTCTCTATTATGCGCCACAAGTTTCGGATCTTGCAGATGCCGGGCAATCATGTCTGTACGGAACGGGTCACCCGGAAGCAGCACATATCTGCCTATATCTTCCTTTCTGCAGCAGATATGGTATTGCTGCCCCTTGTCATTGATTACTTCTTTACTCTGTATCGACATACTTTTATACCTCCTGCTGTTTTTCGCTTGTATTTAATCGTAGAACCGCCGCAGCCACGATACATACCGCTATCATAATCATTGCATATTTAAAAGAAAAACCCACACCCAGCCGCCCTACGAGAAACCCTGTTACAACAGGCGTAAGAATATCCGACAGGCCGCTGGCAGTGGCTACCAAAGAGCTGGCTACACTGATGCGCTCATAGCCGATTCTGGTCGCAACCGCAACGATAACGCTGAACAATACTCCCAGGAAAAATCCGGCTGTAAACATTCCTATAAAATAAGCCGCCACCGTATTGATAGCAAGTGCTGCCCCAATTGCTGCCAAGGCGCATATATTGTTGACCAGCAGGACAATCTGTGCTTTTATTTTTTTCAGAACAATTACAAATACGAAGGAACCGATTACACATCCCACATTATAGACAGTCAGCATAAATGCAGATGTGGACTGCGCTATCCCTATATTTTCGGCAAAGCTTGAGAGGTAGAGTCCCAGCGTATTCACCACCGCACTGTAAGCCGCGCATATAATCAGGATGGCCCCGTAGGCCAGCAGCTTGTGTTTCACATGGATCGGTTTTACATTCTGTTCCTGATTCTGTACATGCTCCTTCATATCCAGCTTTACAAACGGCATACAGATCAGCATCACTGCAGGTACAATCAATAATATGTAGTAGGCATAGTAGAAGAACCTGCCGTTTGCCAACAATACCCCCACCAAAAACGGGGTGGCAAAGCTCCCGAGGCCAAACAAGGCCTGCCCCGCGCTCAGCGAACCGGCATAATTCTTCCGGAAAGCCACACTTAAGAGTACCGGACATACGGTATCCTGCGCCCCCATCCCAATGCCTCCGAGGGCGGCAAAGAAAAGCCCTGCATAGTAATTCGCAATGGTCGGAAGTCCGAACAGAAAAACTGCTATCAGGGTAACACCCCCCGCCAGCACTTTAACCGGCCCCAATTTTTCCACAAGTCTTCCTGTTGTGTAGACGGTAAGTACACGCCCGAACGCATAGGCCGACCCTAAAAGCACCACCTGATCCAGCTGCATATCATACATTTTCACCAGATGGGGAAGGCCGCTTCCTACCACGATACAGGCCGCTCCCGTTAAAAAATACATGGCAAATGCCAAAAACGCTATAAGACTATCATTTTTCCGCATGTTTTACCTACTTATGATTTCTTCTATGGCATCCTCGATACGGATACTCCCGCCTTTAAAACCCAAAGCCCTGCACACTCTGCTTACATAAGGCTGTTTCAGCATCGCTTTCTCCAGTGTTTCAAAATCCCAAAATATCTCTTCCGGCGTTCCGCTGCGGACAATTTTTTTCTTGGCCATAACGATCATCTTTTTAAAATTTTCTGCTACGAACTCCATATCATGGGATATCGTAATTACTGTTTTCCCCTTCTCATGAAGAGTCTTAAGAATATCGCTCAGTCTCTTGTTGCCTTCAATATCCTGTCCCGCTGTCGGTTCATCGAAGATCAGAATATCTGTCTCCATGGCAATTACCGCCGCAATGGTCACAAATTTACGCGTAGACAGCGGCAGGTTATAGGGATTTTCATCTTTATAACAATCCATCCCTGTCATTTTCAGCGCCGTCTCCACTCTCCGGTTTTCCTCCTCCAAAGAAAGCTTCATCATCTTGGGACCGAATCTCACCTCGCTCTCTACCGACGAGTGGAAAATCTGGTCGTCCGGATTCTGGAATACATATCCCACCACTTTGGATATCTGTGCGGTGGTATAATCTTTGGTATTCATTTCGCCTATCAGGACCTGACCTTCTGTGGGCCGCAGAAGGCCGTTCATCATCTTTACCGTAGTTGTCTTTCCGGCTCCGTTCTGTCCTACTATGGCTACATTTTCACCGGCCTTGATTTCCATGTTGATATGATCCACCGCCAGAAAACCGCCCGGATATGAAAAACTTACGTCTTTTAGTACTAAATCCGTCATTTCTTATCCCTTTCTTTGAGTGCCCCGGCAATGACCTCTATCGCCTGTTTTTCTGTTACGGGTATCCTGGAAACGGGCAGTCCCCTTTCTCTTAACCTGCTCCCTAAAATCGCCACCTGCGGAAGCGCCGCCCCCTGCTCCAAAAGGGAAAGATCCGACAACAGCTCCTGTTTATCCCCTGAAGCAATCAAGCGGCCTTCTTTGAACACAAGGACCTCATCCGCATATTCCGCGATCAGGTCGATCTTGTGCTCAACCAAAATGATCGTCTTATGTTTTTCCTTCAGTGTTTTAATAATCGCAAAGACACTCTCGGTGCCTTCCGGGTCCAGCTGGCTGGTAGGTTCATCGATGATGAGGATATCGGGTTCCAGAACGATGACGGAAGCCAATGCCACTCTCTGCATTTGTCCCCCTGATAAATCAAAAGGATTTTTCTCAGCCAGCGATTCAATGTCTGTCATTTGCATGACATCCACCACGCGCCTTTCGATCTCTTCCACCGGTACGCCGAAATTCTCCAGTCCATAAGCCACTTCCTCAAATACCGTCTCTTTTACGCCGCTTATCTGGGTGAAAGGATTCTGGAATACATATCCGATTTTGGCAGATAACTCCCCGCCGTAATCCGTTGTCTTTTTTCCTTCCACAAGGACTTCACCCTGAAGCTCCCCCTTATAAAAATCCGGTATAAATCCTCTAAGAAGCGCGCAGAATGTGGTTTTTCCAGAGCCATTCTCTCCGATCACTCCATAGAATTTTCCCCGCTCAATGGACACATTCAAGTCCCGGATAGCCGGTATCTCTGCCAATGGATAGGAATACGTGACATTTTTACATTCGATTATATAATCCATAAAGCGATCCTCCCCGCCAATACCAGGACCGTGATGACAATAGCGGCGGCAGCCGTTTTCCTTTCACATCCCGACTTTTCAAGATTAAATAAATGTGTCTTTTCTCCCTGTATAGAGAATCCTCTCGCCTCCAGGGTAAGCACCCGCTCTTCCGAGCTGATGACTGCCCCCAGAATCAAAGGAACAAGGGATGGAAAGAACGCTTTCGCTCTCACGAAAATATTCCCCTCTGTCTCTACCCCCCTTGCCTTTTGCGCATTCATGATGGTTTTACTGTTTTTACTCAAAATTTCTATCATCTGCAAAGTGGACGTAAATACATAGGCCGCCTTATAGTTCATCCCTGAAGCTTCCATAGCCCTTGCGATCTCTCTGTTTTCTGTTGTCTGGAAAAGCCATACGAAGATCCCTGCGATATTCATAATCATAAAGGATAAGGATACGGCAGTTTTCAACCCTTTTTCATAAATCGTGATAAATCCGAATCTCATCAGGAGTTCTCCGCCCGGAACCAGAAATGTCTGTACCACAATGATAATAGCCGCAACAACGGCAACTGCTTTCAGTGCTTTGATACACTTTCTGAAAGCACCGCTTGCTATGCACAAGACAGGTACTGCAATAAACCATGGGATCAGAAGCAGGGATAATCCCACACTCGTCACATGGACGGTTCCGATAATAAAGGTACATACAATATATAAGCAGACTACCAGCAGCTTCGTTGACGGATAGAGCGCTGCCAGTTTATTATCTTTGTGTATTTGTATTTTTTCCGTATAAGATTTTTCCATATATGACCTCTTTTACTATAAGGTTATCGTTTGATTCTCTGAAGAGCTGCCGGAGGGCGTTTGCATTACTTCTTTTCTTTAATATAATTACTTCCGCATCCGAATTTAACTAAAGTGCGTTCCGGGATGACCTTGATCACAAGCCAGCAGATGACAAACGAAATCACACGGTCAAGTACCGTGAAGATACCTTCTGTCCCGAAAAATGCCGCCCAGATATTTGCGCCTGCGGCCATTGCTGCCGCAGTAATGATGGATGTGCCCCCGCCTGTCACTCCTCCGTATACAAGAACAACGATCGGTGCGGATGAAATGATAGATACGGCCGCCATAATAAGCATGGAAAGTATCCATTTCCACCAAACGCCGAACATCTGCTTTCTCGCAAGAAAACCGGTTACCAGGCCGGCGATCACATTAACCGGAATAAATGCGAAATTGACCGGGTTGGCGATTCCCGTAACAATGTTAGTCAGGCCGCCTGTCACTGCGCCTACCCATGGTCCGCAAAGCATAGCGGCAAAGATCGTCCCGATTGTATCAAGGTACATCGGCAGTTTCAAAAGTGATGCCAACTGTCCCCCCACAAAGTTAACCGCCACACCTACAGGAATTACCAGAATTGCCAGCATCGAAAAATCTTCCTTGATTGAATATTTCTTTTTCCCCATATCTCATTTCCTCCTTCATAAACATTCTGCTGTTATTTTTTTACCCTCCAGGCATCTCCAACTCAGCAGTGTTGTATCTATTGTTGCTTTTGTCAAAGTACGATAAATCATCTTCCAAGCTTGACTTTACATTAGCATACATGTAAAATATGGAAAATGACATTTGTCAGTTTTTATTGTTATTTTTCACAACCGAAAGGGGGATTTTAAAGATTTTATGTATAATAACACCATCAGGGCATTAGAAATCATCTTTAAAGGCGAATACGATCTCAAAAACCCTGCCGCCGCGCTGCGGGGAATCGCTGCAAAGAATCAATTGATTACCGCTGAAAGAAATGATACGATCATCAACCAAAAAGACCCTGTCAAATATTTCTATCTTCTGTTAAAGGGGCGCGCCTGTGTCCTGAACCACATTACCTGGAACAATGACAATGTAGTAGATTTTCTGGAACCTCTCGATATCTTAGGCATGGTCGAATACCTGAACAACGTCGACGCCTACACTGCCTTTGTGATGGCTGCCACAGATTGTGTTCTGTTCCGCATTCCTGTGGAGATCTTTATCCATATTATCCAGGAAAATGCCTTTCTCTGCTATCAGACATTGCTGGTGCTTGGAAAGGTTCTGGAATCCAATATGAACCGGGCCGAGACGAATTCGCTGTTCCACCCCAAAGATATACTGGGACATTATCTATATCTTCAGGCGGAGCATGTTCTTCCCTATGTCTGTCAGATGACACGGCAGGTACTGGCTGAAAAATTACATATCAATCTGCGTACCCTTTACCGGCATATCGATTCTATGAAAGAAAATGGCTATCTCACACTGCGGAAAGGAAAAATCGTCATCGAGGCCGAACATTTTGAACGCCTGAAAGTGCGATACGGGGATATTGTCCTCTGACTAACTCAGCTTTACTTTTCCGAATGCCTGTGCTACATTTTTCTTATCATCGTCCGGCGGGGCATATGCCGGCGAGAGTACGGTTATACTCAGGAGGAATTAAGATATGCAAAAGATTGTATTTACAGCTCACTGTATTCTTAATACCGCTTCCAAAGTTGTTCTCTACAATCAGGAAGAGATAGATGCAGAGGAGGCGCTTCGCAAAAAGTTTATGAGACAGGTGATCGACCATGAGATTCAGGTGATTCAGCTTCCATGTCCGGAGTTTACTTTGTATGGCGCAAAACGCTGGGGACATGTGAGCGATCAGTTTGACAATGTATTCTTCCGCAATCATTGCCGGAAGATACTTACTCCGGTTCTGGACCAGCTGAAGGAGTACCTGGCCAACGGCCGGCGCTTTGAGATTTTGGGATTTGTTGGGGTTGACGGAAGCCCCAGCTGCGGGGTTGATTACACCTGCCGGGCTGACTGGTACGGCTCCTTCGACTGCCGCACGGACCTGCAGGAGACTCTTCGTGAATGCCGGCTGGAACGCGGACCCGGAGTATTCATGAGTGTATTAAAAGATATGCTGAAAGAGGAAGGTCTGGAAAATGAGATCGTGATCACCTCACTATTTGCACCGGAACCCGATAAATGCTTAAATTTAGTGAAATAGCTATTTTTATACAGGCCCCTCCGGCCGATAACCGCCGGGGGGCCTGTTGCTGTTAATCAGCAGATCTTCACAACTGATTTTACAATCGTAGCCTTTTCTTTCACACTGGCGTCCATCGCGTGCTGGATATCATCGAAATCAAAGACATTCGTCACGATTCCCTTCAGGTTCACTTTTCCGCGGGCTACCGCGTCGATTGCCATCGGATAGATATGGCGGTAGCGGAAAATGGTCTTAAAGGTAAGCTCTTTATCCAGGGCCAGGCCGCTTGGCATCATGAGCATTCCGTCGGAGCTGTAGCCTACCAGCACGATATTGGAACCCTTTCTCGAGGCCCGGATCAGCTGTTCCGTGGTTATGTTCGTACCGGCGGTTTCAAAGGAAATATCACAGCCTCTGCCGCCGGTCAGACGCAGGATCTCCTGAACCGTGTCCTGCTCTTTTCCGTTAATAACTGCGGTTGCCCCAAGCTCCAGCGCTTTCTCCAGACGGTTCTGCATGATATCCACCACGATGATATTGGTTAGACCCATGGCTTTTAGCGCCAGCAGCGTCACCAGGCCGATGCAGCCGGCCCCTGTGATTACCGCGGTCTGTCCGATACGCGCGCCGCCCTCTATGGCCGCGTGGAAGCCCACCGCCAGCGGTTCGATCAACGCACCTTCCATGGTGTCCACGTTGTCGGGGAGTTTAAAGCACAGCCCGGCTTCGTGGGCCGCATACTCCTGAAACACTCCGTTAACCGGAGGGGTGGCGAAGAAGATCACATCCGGGCACAGATTATATTTCCCCTGCCTGCAGAATTCACAGTGGCCGCAGGTCTTGCCCGGCTCCAGGGCCACCCGGTCCCCGGGTTTCAGGTGGGTGACATTTTTTCCGGTCTCTACCACTACGCCGGCCGGCTCATGGCCCAGCACGAAGGGAGGTTCCACGATGCAGTCCCCCATTCTGCCCGTTTCATAATAATGCAGGTCCGAACCGCAGATGCCCACATACTCTAACTTTACCAATACCTCGTCATCCTCCGGTACGGGGATGTCCCGCTCCAGATACCCCATCTTGCCGATTCCTTCCATTACCGCTACTTTCATTTTACCTTCCATGTTAAAATCCCCTTTCCTTTTTTGCCGTGTTTTTCACACAGATGCATTCCCTTCGGGCGCTGTTGGTTCTGTTTTCAGAAAATTTGTTAAATTATTTAACATATTATTGACAAAGAAAAACCGTCATTCTAAAATACTCTTGATAAAACGTTTTATCATTCTCAAATAAGATTATACACGATTTCAACATTTTTGTAAATGAAATAGTAATTAAAAAATAAATCGTTTTATCAAGTCATTTAGCGATTTTAAAAAGGAGGAGCGAAATGAAAGCATTAGTTTACGACAAGCCCGGAAGACAGTACTCCGGCATCCGTGAGGTGCCCTATCCGGTCTGCGGCAGCGATGACGTTATCATTAAAGTAATGTCCGCCAGTATCTGTAAGGGTGTGGAACACGACCATGATCAGGAAGGCGTGGGCACCGACCTGGCTGTCTACCCGGTTACGCCAGGCCACGAATTTTCCGGCTATGTCGAAGAGGTGGGAAGCAACGTGACCCGGTTTAAAAAAGGGGACCGGGTTTGCGCGGATAATACGGAGTATTGCGGGGACTGTTATTACTGCAGGAAGGAAGAATCCAACTACTGCCCGACGTTTGGTTCCCTGGGCCATAACATCAACGGCGGTTTCGCGGAATATGTCCGGGTGAAAAAGGAGAAGGTATTTCCGATCCCCGACTCCCTGTCCTTTAACTCAGCCGCTCTGGGCGAACCCGTGGCCTGCTGCCTGCACGCGGTGGACCGCTGTGAGATCAAATACGGCGATACCGTGGTGGTATTCGGCGCCGGTCCCATGGGCCTTATCCTGGCACAGCTGCTGAACCATTCCAACGCAAGCGAAGTGATCCTGATCGCCTCCACCCAGAGCAAACTGGATCTGGCGGAAAAGATGGGCGTCAAGACCATCCTAATGGACCGGAACGATTATTCCGTACATACCGAAAAATTCCGGGCTGAACATCCCTACGGAGCGGACGTGGTGGTGGACGCCACCGGAAGCGTGCGTGTGATTCAGCATGGCATGACCCTGTTAAAAAAAGGCGGCCGTCTGGTGCAGTACGCGTTAGTACACAGCGACGAACAGCTGACCCTGGATCCCCGGCTGATGTTCAACAATGAACTGACCTATACCTGCAGCTTCTGCCAGTCCCACAACTTCGGCCGGGCCGTGGAAGCCCTGTCCGACGGCCGGGTGGACGGCGATCTGCTGGTTACCCACGAATATACGCTGGACCAGTTCTACGAAGCGCTGGATGAAAATGTAAACAATCATGATTCGATAAAAGTAGTGATCCATCCGAACCAGGAGTAAACCGGCAGTTGTCAGAATAGACAGGCAGCGGTCGGGCCGCCTGTTGGTGGGAGGTTATGAATGAATGGGAGAACATACGGACTATATAGTGGAAATGAAAAACTGCAGGAAAGTGTTTCCCGGAGTTGTTGCCGTCAATGACGTTTCCTTAAGCCTGAGACGGGGAGAAGTACATGCCCTGATCGGAGAAAACGGCGCCGGTAAATCCACAATTATGAAAATACTGGCAGGCATCCTGCCTCTGGACGGGGGAGAGATCTTATACGAGGGGGAACCTTTCTCCCCCAAGAATCCTCTCCAGGTGCTGGAGAAAGGAATCTCCATGATCCCGCAGGAACTGGATCTGGTTCCCGATATGTCTGTTTGGGAAAATATCTACTGCGGTCAGGAAAAAACAACAAAACTCGGCGTTATCAATAAAAAAGTAATGATCGCCGAGACCCAAAAAATATTTGACGAGCTGGGAATCCAGATCAGCCCGCTTTCAAAAATCTACAAATTAAGCGTTGCCCAGATGCAGATGGTCACCATCGTCAAGGCTATCGCATTCGACGCGGATGTCATTATCATGGATGAGCCCACGTCAGCCATCACCGACCGGGAGGTCGCCCATCTGTTTGAGGTCATTGCCAAGTTAAAGAACCAGCAGAAAGCGATCGTATACATATCCCATAAAATGGACGAAATTTTCCAGATCGCCGATATGATCACCGTCATGCGGGACGGCTGCCATATCGTTACGAAAAAAGCTTCCGAACTGACCCGGGAAGAAGTGATTCACCATATGGTCGGCCGCGACCTGTCCAATATGTACACCAAGGACGGCGCGCGGACAGAGGAATTCGACCCGGAGGAAGTCCTGCTGGAAGTAAACGGGCTGTCAAAAGAGGGCCAGTTCGAAGATATCAGTTTTGACCTGAAGCGGGGGGAGATCCTGGGCGTCTCCGGCCTGATGGGGGCCGGCCGGACCGAGGTGATGGAGACCATCTTCGGTCTTCGCAAGGCGGACAAAGGCACCATCCGCATCAAAGGCCGGGACGTCCGGGTGAAAAACCCCGGTATCGCCATAAGAAGAGGCCTGGCCTTTGTCTCTGAGGACAGGAAGCTATACGGCCTGAACTTAAGCGGTACGATTAAAACCAATATCACGATGGCCTATCTGTCCCAGATTCTGCTTGGCGGGCTGATCATTCAATTCAAGAAAGAACGGTCCGTGGTGGATGACCTGATGGGACAGTTAAAGGTAAAGGCCACGTCCCGCGAAACCGTCGTAAACAACTTAAGCGGCGGGAATCAGCAGAAGGTGATTATCGCCAAATGGCTCATGGGCGAGCCTGACATCTTCATCATGGATGAGCCCACCCGGGGCATCGATATCGGCGCTAAGGCCGAGATCTATAAGATCATGGATACCCTGGCGAAACGGGGGAAATCCATCATCATGATTTCTTCGGAAATGCCGGAATTATTAGGGATGAGCGACCGGGTCATCGTCATGCACGAGGGCCGGATTACCGGTAAATTTACGAGAGAAGAGTGTAACCAGGAAATATTAATGACTTGTTCGGTTGGAGGAAATGTGGATGGAAACTAGCAAAATAAGTATTGGAAGGATTTTAAGCAAATATGGCATGTATATTGCCTTTGGGGTCTTGTTTATCGCATTGTCCGTATTTTCTCCGGTATTTTTGACGGCGACCAACATCATTAATATTCTGCGTCAGATTTCCGTCATCGGAATTATGGCGGTGGGCATGACTTTCGTAATTGCCACCGGAGGAATCGACTTATCTGTCGGGGCGGTCATGGCGCTCTCGGGCGTTATCAGCACCAGCCTGGTAAGGGGGGATTCCGCGGTCCCGCTGATCGCATCCCTACTGGCGGGCATCGCTGTGGGTATCGCCTGCGGCGCGTTCAGCGGCATCTTTATTTCCAAGTTAAACGTGCCGGAATTTATCGCTACCCTGGCCACTATGACCATGACCCGCGGGATCTGCTACGTGTATACAGACGGGCGGCCCATCACCGGTTTCCGCGACGATTATAAATTCATCGGCACCGGCTCCCTGGGCGTGATTCCGATTCCGATTATTATCTATCTTTGTATTGTATTATTGGGTATCTTCTTCCTGAATTTTACCAAGTTCGGCAGACACGTGCTGGCTGTTGGGGGAAATGAAAAAGCCTCGATCGTGTCCGGTATCAATTCAGCGAGAATCAAATTTGTCTGTTATGTGATTTCAGGCTTTACCAGCGCCATCGCCGGCATCGTGCTGGCGGCCAGAACCCAGACCGGGCAGCCGGTGGCGGGGGAAGGGTATGAGCTGGATGCCATCACGGCCGTAGTCATCGGCGGCGCCAGCTTATCCGGCGGTTCCGGCAGCGTGCTGGGCGCTGTGGTCGGTATGCTGATTATCGGTGTCATGACCAACGGCCTGGATCTGTTAAATGTTTCTTCTTATTACCAGAAGGTGATCAAGGGTATTATCATCCTGGTCGCCGTATTATCCGACCGGGCTAAGAAAAAGTAAGCGGCGCGAATCGCTGCCGGTACTTAGATCAGCCATTTTACTGTGTGCGGTAAGGGACGATCCGTCCGTTAAAGCAAAAACTATAAACCAAGGTATTTAAAAGGAGGAAAAAGAATGAAGAAACTACTCAGTGTGCTTTTATGCACGGCAATGACGGCAACTCTGTTAATCGGATGCGGAAGCAAAGCGGAAGAACCCGCAGCAGAACCTGCTGACGCGCAGCCCGCTGCCACCGCTGCTCCGGAGGCGACACCGGCCCCTGCTGCGGACGCCGCAGACAAGGGTTCCGGCGACAAGATCGTGATCGGCTGGACCGATGCCAACTTATCCAATGAGTCCAACGCCATCTGTGCAAACTCCGCCATCGAGTACGCGAAACAGTTCGACAATGTGGAACTGATCGTCAATGACGGAGAGGGAACCGCCGACAAGCAGATCGCCCAGTGCGAATCCTTCGTATCCCAGGGTGTGGACTGTGTCATCATCAGTCCTTACGACTTCGACGCATGCGTAACCGCCGCCAAAGTCTGTGTGGACGCCGGAATCCCGGTATTCGTGGCAAAAGGCCTGATCGCCGATATGTCCGTAGTGGAAACCTATGTAGGCTCCAACGACTTCAACGCCGGTGTGATGGAAATGGAATACATCGCCGATAAGCTGGACGGCAAAGGCAATATCGTAATCATCGAAGGACCTACCGGCGTCACCGGGGCCGTTCTGAGAAACGACGGCATCAACTCCGTGCTGGAGCAATATCCCGACATCAAAGTATTATACAGCAAACCCGCCGACTGGTACCGGGACAAAGCTATGGAGCTGATGGAAAACTGGCTGCAGCTGGGAACCGATATCGACGCTGTCGTATCCCACAACGATGAAATGGCGCTGGGCGCTTATGACGCTCTGGAAGCGGCCGGCATAACCGATATTCCCGTTATCGGTATCGATGGAATCGAAGCGGCTGTGGTATCCGTAGGCGAAGGCAAACTTTCCGCCTCTATCCTTCAGGATTCCAAGACCATCGGTGAAAAAGCCATTGATGTGGCCATCGACCTGGCCAACGGCAAAACGGTGGAAAAAGAATATGACATCCCTTATCAGCTGATCCTGCAGGATAACTATAAGGATTTCTTAAACGAGTAGTATTTGTAATTCTACGGGGGCGGGAGGTTTGTCCTCCCGTCCCCCTTTTTGGGTAAAGCTGCCGGGCAGCTTTTGATGTATATGGATACATATGGATATCATAGATAAAGGAGAACTGGATTATGGCGCTTGTTTCGATGAAAGAAATGCTGGCTAAAGCAAATGAAGGACATTACGCGGTTGGAAATTTTGATGTGTTTAACATAGAGATGGTGACAGGGGTAATCGATGCGGCGGAGGAGACCCGCTCGCCCATTATACTGGCCTTTGGGGGAGAGTTTGAGAAATTGGCGGATATCGGCGATATCGGCGCTTATATACGAAGCGCGGCAGGAAGAGCCTCCGTACCGGTTACTCTGCATCTGGATCATGCCACGGAATTTTCTCTGGTCATGCGGGCATTGAAGGCGGGATTTACTTCGGTGATGGTGGATGCTTCCTTTAAGAGCCTGGAGGATAATATCGCCACGACGCAGGAGATCGTCAAAATCTGCCGGGAATACGGCGTGTCCGTGGAAGCGGAGCTTGGGCATGTGGGCGGATTAGGGTTTTATGATGAGGATCAGGATACGGAATGCTATACGGTGGTGGAGGAAGCGGCCCGTTTCGTGAAAGAGACGGGGATTGACGCGCTGGCCGTGGCCATCGGAACCGTGCACGGGGTCTATAAAAGGGAGCCGAAGCTGAATATCAACCGGCTTCATGAGCTCAAAGAAGCGCTGCAGATGCCGCTGGTGCTCCACGGTGGGTCCGGGCTTTCCGATGAGGATCTGACCAGATGTGTTGCCAACGGGATCAACAAAATTAATATTTTTACGGATCTGACTCTGGCCGCCATGGACCAGATGAAGGCGGATGCGGATACCGGTTTGAACTATCTGGGAAAATGTACGAATGTACGGGACGCCGTTCACAAAGTGGCGCGGGACCGGATGCAGGTGCTGCGTTCCGCCGGAAAAGCTTAACGCAATTTTAAATTCCAAACGGGGGTATCGCTATGCAATATGATGTAGTTTGTGTTGGTTTTGTCAATCAGGACATCGTGCTTAAGGGAATCGACAAAGGCGCCCTGGAACGGGATTCCACCCATGCGGAGTCGACGCTGACGGCGGTGGGGGGAGACGCGGCCAACCAGGCGGTGGTTCTGTCGAAACTGGGTAACCGGGTGGCGCTGATCGCCAACATGGGAAAAGATCCCATCGGCGAACAGATCTTCCGTTCTCTGGAACAGGACGGGGTGGATATGCGTTACGCCATCCGGGACGGTATCCTGCGCTCGAATCTGTCCGTCGCCGTTATCAAGCCCGACGGCGAGCGCAGCTTCCTGTTCGGGAAGGGCGAGGGGGATTTGGATGTGTCTATGAATACCATAGATCTGTCCGTTCTTGACCATACCAGGGCGGTCAGCCTGGGAAGCCTGTATTTACTAAAGGAAATGGACCAGGGCGGCGCGGCTTCCCTGTTCCGGCTGGCCCGGGAAAAGAAGGTGCTGACCTTCGCCGATATGACCGCGGATGCCTACGGGATCGGGCCGGAGGGGATCGCTTCTGTCTATCCGTATACGGACTACCTGATGCCCAGCTACGAGGAAGCTCTCTATACCTGCGGCAAGGAAGACGTGGATGATATCGCGGACTATTTTCTGGCAAGAGGGGTAAAGAATGTGGTTCTGAAACTGGGCTCCGACGGCTGCTTCGTAAAAAACAGCGTGGACCGCTTTTATATGGACCCTTATCCGGTCCGGGCGGTGGATACAACCGGCTGCGGCGACAACTTCTGCGGCGGCTTTATCTGCGGTATCCTGTCGGGAATGTCCCTGCAGGACAGCGCCCGTTTCGCCTGTGCCGCCGGCGCCATCAACGCCTGCTGCCTGGGTGCCCATGAAGCCGTAAAAAGCCGGGAACAGGTAACGGAATTTATGAAAACCGCGCCCCAAAGCCGCCTGAACCGGTAAATCAAAAAAGAGTTTCGCTTGCGAAACTCTTTGCCTGCAACGGGCCGCGTAAGCGGCATCTTCCTTCCCGCCGCTCTTTGTTCCGATGCATAAACGCAGTAAAATTGCCGCTTTATGTACATCCGATTAATTGACGAAAAATCTAAAATGCTTTAAAATTAGTAAATAAAATAAGCGTAAAATTTTTATACTTTTACCGGAATAATTAGATGAGGAACGAAGTATATGAAAGCGACAATTAAGAGTATCGCACAGGAGTGCAATCTATCCACTACCGCCGTGTCCCTGGTGTTGAACGGAAAGCCCAACCGGATCTCCGAAGACTCAAGGGCGCTGATTCTGGAGACTGCCAAGCGGCTGAATTACAGCCCGAATCAGATTGCCGTCGGACTGGTTAAGGGGAAGACCCGTACCATCGGCCTGATTCTGTCGGATATCAGCAACGTTTTTCTGGCTGAGATCGCTAAAATCATTGAAGAAGAAATTAAAAAGTATAACTATACGGTGATCTTTGGCAATACGGGGGATGACGGTCACAGAGAACTGGAATATATCAGAGAATTTCTCGGTAAAAATGTGGATGGGATTATCTTACTGCATTCCTCTGATACCACCGAAGAGGAACAGCAGACGATCAAGGAGGTCATAAGAAAGAGCGACGTGCCCTTTGTAATGCTGGATAATGACCTGGAGGAACTGGATATCGCCAGATGTATCCTGAACAATCAGGAGGGGGGCTACATCGCCGTTACCCATCTGCTGGAGCTGGGCCACCGGAGGATCGGAAGCCTGCTGGGCCCCATGGGGCAGTGCAGTGTGCGGGACCGTCTGCAAGGGTATAAGCAGGCCCTGTCGGACTGGGATATCCCCTTTGATGAGGATCTGCTGTACCAGGGGGATTTCACCATACAGTCCGGCATCGCGGCTATGCCCTATTTTATGGAAAGAAACGTACACGCCATTTTCAGCTACAACGATATGATGGCCTATGGCCTTTATACCTATGCCAGGGAACATAACATCAAAATCGGCCGGGACGTGTCCCTGGTGGGCTATGACGACGGTTTTATCAATAATCTTCTGGACGTGCCGCTCACTTCCATCAAACAGCCGCGGGGGGATATGGCGAAAAAAGCCACGGCCTGCCTGTTGAAAATGATAGCAAACGGGACGAAACACATGGACCCTATCGTGTATCATCCCGAGCTGATTATACGCAAAAGCACCTGTCCAAGAGTGTGACCCGCAAAAGCCTCAGGAATCCAGGTGGGCGGTAAATACAATATTGGCGGCGGATATGATATCGTAGTTTTCCCGGGTATCGGAGGCCATGACCGCCAGCGGGCCCAGATCTTTCAGAAGGGTACGCTGCGGCAGCTTTTCTCTGAGCGCGCACTCCATGAGCGGAAAATGGCTGAGAATATCTCCCGCCAGTACGACGGTATCGATATAGAACAGATTGACAACGCTGGTGATACCCGCCGCCAGATATCCGGCTTCCGTGTCCAGTATTCTGCACGCCTCTTTTTCACCGCTTTGGGCCGCCTGCATGACGGCGTCCCAGGAGGGATAGGCTCCGCCAAAGTCGGCCAGCAGATTGGGGATAGCCGCGTACATCTCCAGGCATCCGATATTCCCGCAACTGCAGGGTTTTCCCGTATGCCGGATCGTAATGTGGCCGATCTCCGGGGACATTCCGAACACACCGCGGTGCAGTTTTCCGTTTGAAATAATTCCGGAACCGATGCCGCTGTCCACCAGAAGCAGCATAAAATCCGAATTTTTTATCATGCGGCCATAGCGCATGTTATAGATCGCCAGAGCGTCTGCATTGTCCGACATATAGATGGGATAACGCAGCCTCTTTTTTAATTCCTCGCAGATCGCCACCTGGTGCCATTGGCTAAAGTTCGGCGGATTCACGATTCTGCCGCTTTGTACGCTGACAGGCCCCGGCACGCTGACGCCGATGCCCAGCAACTCCTTTTCCGCAGCCGGATGGTTACGCAGTATCCCGCGGACCTGGCCGGCCGCCTCATTAAGAACCTCCCGCACCGGTTCGTCGGGATATATGGGCACGGTCCGGGTTTCCAGGCATTTTCCGTAGATATCCACCAGACCGATCCGGCAGCTTTGGCGGTTCAGATAGATTCCGGCCGAACAGAAACGATCCGGGTTTAAGGACAGGGGAGCCGGACTGCGCCCTCTCTTCTGGGCCACCGCTTCATGTTCCATCAGGATCTGGTATCCGAGCAGCTCGTCCGTAATAATAGAAATTGCGGATCTGGTCAATCCCGTCCTTCTGGCCAGTTCCGCCCGGGACAGGCTTTCCCGGCTCAGCAGGCTTAGGATTTTCTTACGGTTATACTGTTTGATATATTCGGCGTTGCGGGCGGTTTTATTCATTTTTTCCTCCAGTGGCGCTTTCCCTACGTAATCATTTTTCCCTTTTGCCTATCACGACATGCCCCAGTTTTTCCCATTTTAGCATTGAAAAATAACATATGCAAGGCATTCTTACCTGATATCCTTACCGGATAAAAACGCGCTTTTTGAATTCTGTAAATACCGGATTTTTATCTATCATCTTATACTAAATGCGGAGGTTTGATTATGAAATCAATTGGCATAGATATTGGCACCACTACCATATGCGGCATTGTCCTGGACGGGCAAACCGGCCGTGTGCTGCAAAGCAAAACCATCCCAAACAAAACATCCGTATCCGGCTCCCGCCCCTATGAGCGGCTCCAGGATCCGGAGCTTATCATAGGCGCAGTATTAAAGCTCTATGACAGCTTTACCGCCGACTACCAGGACATCGTAAGCCTGGGTCTGACCGGACAGATGCACGGGATCGTCTATACCGGCGAGGACGGTCAGGCTGTCAGCCCCCTGTATACCTGGCTGGATGAGCGGGGTAACCAAACTATGGAGGATGGACAGACCTATGCGCAGTCCTTAAGCGAAAAGACCGGTTATCCCTTGGCCACCGGCTTCGGCATGGTGACCCATTATTGGCATACGCTTCATCACAGCATACCCTCCAACGCGGTATCGTTCTGTACGATACAGGATTACGCCGCTATGCGGCTGACTTCCTCCACAGTCCCCCTGATCCACGCATCGGATGCGGCCAGCCTTGGCTGTTACCAAATGGACCGGCAGGGCTTTGACACCCGGGGCCTCCAGGCGGCCGGTATCGACACCGGCCTGCTTCCCTCAGTCACCGCGGATATGCGCGTCATAGGCGTCACCGCCGACCAGATCCCGGTCAGCGCTGCGATCGGGGATAATCAGGCCAGCTTCATCGGTTCCGTTCAGGACATGGAACACACCATCCTGGTCAATGTGGGCACCGGCAGCCAGATATCCCTGGGCACGGATAAGATCACTCCCTGCAGCGGCATCGAACTGCGCCCCTGCGCTGAGGACACCTATCTGTTCGCCGGCTCCTGCCTGTGCGGCGGAAGGGCCTATGCCGCTTTGGAGCAATTCTTCAAAGAGTGCGCCGAAATGATAACCGGCTGCCCTACCGAAAGCTTATATCCCCATATGGACCGGCTGCTCCGCGAGCAGAGGCCGTCCGGAAAGCTTAAGGTAGACACCCGGTTCGCCGGAACAAGAGAAGCGCCGTATCTGACCGGCAGCGTCTCCCACATGACACTGGAGACTTTTCATCCGGCGGATTTTATCTACGGCGTGCTGGACGGCATCGCCGGAGAACTCTTTGATTATTATCAGCTCATCTGCAAGACCAAGGGTTCGCCCGCGCAAAAGATGGTGGGAAGCGGCAACGGCATCCGCATGAACGGGAACCTGCAGCAAATCCTGCGGGAAAAATTCCAGATGGAACTTTCAATCCCCTGCCACCAGGAAGAGGCCTCCTACGGCGCCGCTCTGTTTTCTATGGTAAGCGCCGGATATTACCCTTCGCTTACGGATGCCCAGCAGATTATAAAGTATACCGATGTTAATTTTTAGTTACAATTTTCATTCCCCCTTGTTTCGTCTTCTCCCAGCAAGTATAATCAACTATAGGAACTAACAAAAATAATGGAGAAGACTGCATGAATCCTTTGAGAAACAACAAATTTGAATCCAACAAAAAATACTTTACGATCTGCATTTACGCGCTTTTTGTAATCCTGATCGGAGCCCTGATCGTCAAAATTGTCATGGACTGGGATAAAGCCAAAGCCCTGTTCAACAATTTTGTAGTAATCCTGTCCCCGTTCCTGATAGGCGCATTTATGGCTTACCTTCTGAATCCTCTGGTAAAGCGCCTGGACGGCCTGTTAAAAAAGCTGTTTAAAGAAAAAACGCCACGCGTACGCAAATTTTTATCCATACTAATTTCCTATATTATCGTCATAGGAATCATCATCATCGCGCTGTTCCGGATACTGCCCCAGATCGTCACCAGCCTGACCGATCTGATCGCCCTGATCCCCAGCACCTACACACGCCTGCTGACTTTCATGGAAAACTTCGAGGAGAGCTACCCGGATTTTGACTTCCGGTTTATCAACCAGATACTGGAAAGCCTGGGCCCGGATCTGCTGAATTACCTGAAAAACCTGGTGACCAATGTAATCCCGGTGATCTACACCACGTCCGTATCGGTCATCAAATGGATCATCAATATCCTGATCGCCGTCATCGTCTCCGCCTACATGCTATCCGATCAGGGAACGCTCAAACTGAATTTTAAGCGCCTGCTCTACGCGTACATCCCAAAGGGACGGGTGGACGGTTTCCTGGAAACGCTGAAACACTGCAACAGTATCTTTGGCGGCTTCATCATAGGCAAAACCATAGATTCCATGATAATCGGCATCCTATGTTTTCTCCTTATGACCCTTTTAAGGCTCCCCTACGCGCTGCTGATCAGCGTCATCGTAGGCGTGACGAACATGATCCCCTATTTCGGCCCCTTTATCGGCGCAGTTCCGGGCCTGTTCATCCTGCTGCTGATCGATCCCATCAAAGCGCTGGTCTTCGGCGTGCTGATCCTGGCCCTCCAGCAGTTCGACGGACTCATTTTAGGCCCAAAGATCCTGGGCGATTCCACCGGCCTGAAACCGCTGTGGATCATCTTCGCCATCACGATAGGCGGCTACATCTGGGGACCTCTTGGCATGTTCTTCGGGGTACCTGTCGTCGCCGTCATCGCTTACCTGTCTAAGAGAGCGATCGATCACCGGCTGAAGGATAAGGATCTGCATATTGATTAAATCGACCTCACGCCGGGGTCTTCCTCGGGTTTTGGTATGCCCGCTGCTCAGGGCCGGGATGCTCCGGACAGCCCAACGTCAAAACTTCAAGCAAACGCCTAGCCATAAAAGGGATCCGTAAGGCCGCCAGTCCCGGCTGGGAGGATGCGGATTGCGGGTTGCAGACGGCTGGGCTGTGGTTGAGGACTGCTTCTCTTCCGGCGGCCGGCCCGCTGTATTGGTTTGGTTAGACATAAGAAACCGTTATTAGTTACATTTACGGAGGGGTATGGAAATCCCCATTTTTCAGGGCACTGTTCGAGCCGTACTTTGGCGAGTTTGCCCTGAAAAATGTAATAAGGGATTTCCATACCCCGTAGTTAATGTAACTTATAACGGTTTCTTTGTCTAACCAAACCAATACAGCGGGCCGGCCGCCGGAAGAGAAGCAGTCCTCAACCACAGCTCAGCCGTCTGCAACCCGCAATCCGCATCCTCCCAGCCGGGACTGGCGGCCTTACGGATCCCGCCCTCTCTAAAGTGCGTTCAATTTTGACTCAATCATCTCTTTCGGCACTGCGCCCTGGATGGTATCCACCGCCTGCCCGTCCTTGAAGATAATAAAGGTGGGGATGGACATTACCCGGTATTTTCCGGCTACCTCCATACTGTTATCCACATTCAGCTTCCCGACCTTCACCTTGCCCGCATACGCGTCCGCCAGCTTCTCCACTACCGGTCCCATCATCTTGCAGGGGCCGCACCAGTCCGCGTAAAAATCCACCAGTACCGGAATCTCCGATTTTAATACTTCCTGTTCAAAATTTTCATCATTAAATGTAAGTGCCATCTTCTGATCATCCTTTCTTCTTTTTCTTTGTAATTTTTGCAGTTTTGTCTAAAATCTTGTTTACCTCATTCATGGAATTTCTCATATCGCGCAGCGACCGGTCAAGGCCTGGCTTATCATAGAGCATTTGGCTGACACGGTCCGACATGTTCCGTTTTGCTGCCATAGACATCCCTTTACTTCTTTTTTTTAGCTTATGTGTTTCTGCCGTCTTTTATACAGGCAGCTTGCGGACTGCTGTTAATTTATGAATCGGATTGCCCAGAGAGGAAAATTTTTCCTCATATTCCGTCATGACATTCCCTTCCGCTAATACCGGGTCATGATGCAAATCGAAGGTGGATGCCTGTAAGCTCCATCCGGCTTCCTTCACTTCCTCCAGTGAAAATTCAAATAAAACCCGGTTGTCCGTTTTGAACTCGACCCGGCCCTCCGGCGACAGAATCTGGTCATAGCGGGCGAAAAACTCCCGGCTGGTCAGCCTGCGTTTGGCATGTCTGTCTTTTGGCCACGGATCGGAAAAATTTAGATAGATGCGCGCCACCTCATCCTTTGCAAACACATCGGGAAGATATTCCGCTTCCATACGGATAAATTTTACGTTGGGCAATTGCTCCTCCTGCTGCTTTTCCAAAGCCCGGAGCAATACGCTGGAATATTTCTCTATACCTATATAATTGATTTCCGGGTGCTGTTTCGCCAGGGCCATAAGGAACTGCCCTTTCCCCATCCCGATCTCTATGTGGATCTGATTCCGGTTCCCGAATACTTCGTGCCACTTCCCCTTTACACTCGTCTCATCGTGAACCACATATGGACTTTTTTGGATAATTTCTCTGGAACCTTTTATATTTCGCAATCTCAAATCTTAACACTTCCTTTATTCTTTACGTTATTTTACACTATTCTACTAAAAATTGAAAGACGTTTTTTGTTATATTCGCTAATGTCAAAATATAAAAAAAGGAGTATGATAATAATGTTTATTAGATACTTACAAAGCATAGGTTTTACCTATTTTAGAAGGAGGCTGCTACATGGAGCTGATCATCAATCAATTGTCTGAGATCGAAGCCGCATCGGTTAAAATCATCGAACATGCCACAGAACAGAAGAAGGAAGTTGCTGAGCACTTCAAACAGTTGACACGGGATTTTGACGAGCAGGTGGAGCTGGACACACAGAAGCGGCTGTCGGATCTGAATATAAAGTTGACAAAGGAAAAGGAAGAGGAACTGGCCAAGTTGCGGGATGATACGGAGAAGCTGATGAGCGCTTTAGACAAAGCCTACGAAGATCATCACACCGAGCTGGCCAAATATGTAGTGGACCAAATCATAAAGGAGTAACACTATGGGCAATCTATTAACCTACGGCGGAATCGCAACAAAGATCCGCGCCATGCAGAAAAATTTAATAAAACCCGAAGATTACCGGGAACTGGTTCTGCTTGGCAGTGTGCCCGAGGCTGTCAATTATCTCCGGACCAAGCGCGCCTACCAGCATCTGTTAGAATCCATCGATGAGGCGCATCTGCACCGGGGAGACGTGGAGGCCGTCCTGGTACGTTCCCTCTACAAGGACTTTTCCAAGCTCTACCGCTTTTCCGGACTGAAGCAGCGCCGGTTTCTGGATATGTATTTTCGGCAGTATGATATCATTCTCATGAAATTCTTTCTCCGGACGATTTTTAATCCTACGGATGAGGCGTGGAATCCGCAGATGGCGGGAGAATTCTTCCGTAAGCATTCCACCCTGGATTTGGAGAAGCTGATTACGGCAAAGACGGTCGATGAGTTTGTCAGCGATCTTTCGGGAACCGAGTATCATAAGCCGCTGATGCACCTGTCACAGATGGAGCACCCCACTTTGTTCGACTATGAAATGACACTGGATTTGTTCTATTTCTCCTATCTCTGGAAGACATATCATAAGATGTTCAAAGGAAAGGAGTTAACGACGCTTCGGGAAACTTATGGAAGCATGATCGATTTGTTGAATATCCAATGGATTTACCGAGCAAAGAAATATTACCGGATATCCAACGCCGATATCTACGCTCTGCTCATACCGATCCGTTTCAAACTGAAACAGGTTCAGATTGCACAGCTGGTGGAGGCGGCGGACATGAATGAATTCGACCATGTCCTGCAGACTACTTATTACGCGAAACGGGCGGATGAATTAAACGGGACGCAGCTGGAATCTTTATATAATAATCTGATCTATAAAATGCACCAGCTGGCGAAACGCCGGAATCCCTATTCCATCGCCTGTATCAACTCCTATCTCTTTGAAAAGGGACAGGAAATCGACAATCTGACCACAATACTGGAATCTATCCGCTATGGCTTACAGCCGGCTGATATTATGAAGTACATTATCATTTAAGTAAGAGGAGGTAACACCGGTGATAGTGAAAATGAAATTCATCACCATTACGGGCCCAAGAGCTTCCATCGACAGGGTCACGGACGAATACCTGGCCAAGTATGAAGTCCAACTGGAAAATGCCCTTTCGGAGTTGAAGACTGTTAAGGATCTGGGTCCTTACGTCGAGGTGAACCCCTACAAGGACCTGATGAAAAAATCGGAAGAATATTTAAGTCTCATCGACACCAAAAATCTGCAGCCCGATCCTTCTATGAGTCTGGATGAAGCGCAGAAAGTGATCTATGACATTGATGAGAAAATTACAGATCTGCAGGCCAGGCGGAATGCCGCATCAGAGAACTGGAAAAATCTGCATACCTCGCTGGATTTGATCGAGCCTTTTCGGGAGCTGACGTATAACGTACACCAGCTGCTGAATTTCCGGTTTGTAAAATACCGGTTCGGTAAGATTTCGCAGGAATATTTCCATAAATTTGAAAAATACGTATATGAGAGCCTGGATACCATATTTTACAAATGCCATGTGGATCAGGACTATGTGTGGGGCGTGTACTTTGTGCCGGCCAAGATCAAGGAAAAGGTCGACGCCGTCTATTCCTCCCTTCACTTTGAACGGCTGTATCTGCCGGATGATTATCAGGGCACGCCGGAAGAAGCTTATCAGGATATCCTAAGAAAGATCGCCGACTGTGAAAAAGAGGTGGTCGATATCAATGAGCAGATCAGCGCAGAGCTTAACAAATCCAGGCAGGAACTGGTCAGCGCGGCTAACAAGATCGCTCACGTATCCAAAAACTTTGATATCCGTAAACTGGCCGCCTGTACCAGTGAGAAGGGGCAGGTTTTCTTTATCCTCTGCGGCTGGATGTCGGAGAAAGACGCCTATGATTTTATCAAAGACGTGGAAAAGGACGAGGAGCTCTTCGTGCTGATCGAGGACGATCACAACGAGACTTTCAGCAAGCCTCCCACGAAGCTTAAGAATCCGAAAGTCTTCCGTCCTTTTGAAATGTTTATTAAAATGTATGGCCTCCCTGTCTACGATGAGTTTGATCCCACCGTATTCTTAGCCATAACCTACACGTTTATCTTCGGGTGTATGTTCGGCGACGCGGGGCAGGGCATCCTGCTGGTGATCGGAGGGTTCCTGCTTTACAAATTCAAAAAATCGAACCTGGCCGCGATCATCGGCACCGCCGGAATCTTCTCTACGATCTTCGGCGTCCTGTATGGCAGTTTCTTTGGTTTTGAGGATGTGATACCGGCTCTTTGGTTAAAGCCCATGGAACAGGTGATCACGCTTCCGATTGTGGGAACACTCAATACCGTATTAGTATTGGCTGTCGCATTTGGTATGGCAATGATACTGATTGCCATGCTGATTAACATATATAACGGCATTAAGCAGCACAATGTCGGCAAAATATTTTTTGACAGCAACGGACTATCCGGATTCATTTTCTACGGCGCTCTGGTGTTGACCGTAGTGCTTCTGATGACCGGAAACACATTACCCGCAGCAATCCTGCTGATCGTCATGTTTGTTCTGCCGCTGGTACTGATTCTTTTCAAGGAGCCCCTGACGGCTCTGGTTACCAGACACGCGGAACTCATGCCGAAGGAAAAAGGAATGTTCCTCGTTCAGTCCTTTTTCGAACTGTTTGAAGTGGTCTTAAGTTATCTGACCAATACCATTTCCTTTGTCCGTATCGGCGCCTTTGCTTTAAGCCACGCCGGTATGATGCAGGTTGTGCTGATGTTAGCAAACGCGGAAAATGGGGGAAGTCCCAACTGGCCCGTAGTCGTGATCGGCAATCTGTTTGTCATGGGTATGGAAGGCCTGATCGTAGGAATCCATGTTCTGCGTCTGGAATACTACGAGATGTTCAGCCGTTTCTTCTCAGGAAGCGGCAGGGAATTTGTTCCCTACACGGAAGTGAAATCTAAAAAATAATTAATTGAGGAGGAAATGTATCATGTCATTATTATTGAAGGTTGTTATTATTGCGGCATTGTTATTGAGTATTATTATCCCTTTCGGAGCATTCTTGCTTGGAGAAAAAAATAAGGGACGCTTCAAAAAATCCCTCGGCGTCAACGTATTTTTCTTCTTTGGTACGATCATCTGTGTCAGCATCGCCATGTTCGGCGGCCAGGCCTACGCGGCGGACGGCGCGGCGGCGGCCTCTACCGCTTCCGGACTGGGTTATCTGGCCGCTGCGTTAGCCACGGGCCTTTCCTGTATCGGCGCCGGTATCGCCGTTGCATCTTCCGCAAGCGCAGCACTGGGTGCGATCAGCGAAGATTCCAGTATCCTTGGTAAATCCCTGATCTTCGTTGCTCTGGCAGAAGGAGTTGCCCTGTACGGCCTGATCGTATCTATCATGATCTTAGGAAAGCTGTAAACCGCCATGAAGATGTTTCTGATCAGTGATAATGTGGACACCCAGACAGGTATGCGGCTGGCAGGGGTGGATGGTGTCGTAGTTCATGAAAGGGCCGAATTAAAGGCGGCTCTGGAAGGCGTCTTAAAGGACAAAGAAATCGGCATTCTCCTGCTGACCGAAAAGTTCGGCCGGGAATTTCCGGAGATCGTCGACGATATCAAGTTGAACCGGAAGCTCCCGCTTATCGTGGAAATACCTGACCGGCACGGAACCGGCCGTAAGCCAGACTTTATCACTGCCTATGTAAATGAAGCCATTGGGCTTAAATTGTAAGGAAAAGAAGGTGGGTCCTATGACAACAGAAGAAAAGCTTCAGCACTTTCAGGCTTCGGCCTTGGAAGATGCGAGACAACAAAGCCGACAGATGCTGGATGATTACACGAAAGCCCTGGAAAAAGAGCTGGATGAACATAAGCAGGACAAAATACGGCAGGCGAAGCTTCAGATAGAGATGCAGACAGCTGATCTGGAACGAAATAAGAATAAAGAACTTTCCCGGGAGCAGCTTCATATTAAGAGAAAGTTGACTAAGCAACAAACTGCGTTGACCGATAAGCTCTTCGTGGAGATCGGCGATATGCTGACCAACTTCACCTCAACGCATGAATATAACGATATGCTGATTCGGCAGATCCGGGAGGCAAAGGAATTCGCGAAAGAGGATGAGATCATTATCTATATCGATCCGTCCGATACTTCCCGCCTGGCAGGCCTTGAGATGGCTACGGGAGTCGGTCTTACCATCAGCCAGTATTCCTTCTTGGGCGGAACCCGCGCGGTTATCCCCTCTAAGAATATTCTGATCGACAATTCCTTCCAGACCAAGCTTGCGGAAGCCAAAGAAGCATTCACATGGAGGTAAAGACAGGTGACAAGTAAAGGTGTTATATACGGAATCAACGGCCCGGTCGTCTATGTGAAAGGCCGGACAGAATTTAAAATGGCTGAGATGGTTTACGTCGGGAACGAGAGGCTTGTCGGTGAAGTAATCCGTCTTTCCTCCGAGAGGACCACGATCCAGGTATATGAGGAGACCACCGGCGTCAAACCCGGCGAGCCCGTAGTTGGAACCGGGGCGCCCATCTCCGTTACACTGGCGCCAGGCATCCTGGACAATATTTTTGACGGCATCGAGCGTCCGCTGGCCAAAATAGCGGAACAGTCCGGCGCATACATCTCCCGCGGTATCAGCGTGGATTCCCTGGACGGGGAAAAGCTGTGGGATGCCCACATTACCGTCCACGAGGGCCAGGAGGTCCTGGGCGGGACCATTATCTGTGAAGTCCAGGAGACCCATGCCATTGTACACAAGTGTATGGTTCCTCCCAATATGGAGGGAACGATAATCAGCGCCGTAACAGACGGCAAATATACCATTCATGATACCATCGCCGTTCTTCAGCTGGAGGATGGCACAGAAGTCAATCTAACCATGGTCCAGAAATGGCCGATCCGTGTGCCCAGGCCGGTACATAAGCGTTTTCCGGCTTCCCGGCCCCTGATCACCGGCCAGCGTATCCTGGACACTCTCTTCCCCATAGCCAAGGGCGGAACCGCTGCCGTACCCGGAGGGTTCGGTACCGGAAAAACCATGACCCAGCACCAGATCGCCAAATGGTCTGACGCCGACATTATTATCTACATCGGCTGCGGAGAGCGTGGAAATGAAATGACTCAGGTACTGGAGGATTTCTCCAAACTGGTGGATCCCCGTACCGGCAATAAACTGATGGCGCGTACCACCCTGATCGCCAACACATCCAACATGCCCGTGGCGGCCCGTGAAGCCAGTATCTACACCGGCATCACCCTGGCCGAATACTACCGGGATATGGGTTATGACGTGGCTATCATGGCGGACTCCACTTCCCGTTGGGCGGAGGCTCTGCGTGAGCTGTCCGGCCGTCTGGAGGAAATGCCCGCCGAGGAAGGTTTCCCCGCCTACTTAGCTTCCCGGCTCTCCGAGTTCTACGAGCGGGCCGGTATGATGCACAATACGAACGGAACGGAAGGCAGCGTCTCCATTATCGGCGCGGTATCGCCCCAGGGCGGTGACTTCTCCGAGCCGGTTACCCAGAATACGAAGCGTTTCGTCCGCTGTTTCTGGGGTCTTGATAAATCCCTGGCCTATGCCAGACATTTCCCTGCCATCCACTGGCTCACCAGCTACAGTGAATACCTGCAGGATCTGGCTCCCTGGTACAAAGACAATGTATCCCCCAACTTTGTGGACTACCGGAACCAGCTGATGGCGATCCTGAACCAGGAAAGCTCCCTTATGGAGATCGTGAAGCTGATCGGCAGCGACGTCCTGCCCGACGACCAGAAACTGGTGTTAGAGATCGCCAGGGTCATCCGCCTGGGCTTCCTGCAGCAGAATGCCTTCCATCAGGAGGATACCTGCGTACCCATGGATAAGCAGTTCCGGATGATGGAGATCATCCTCTACCTCTACCGCAAGTGCCGTTCGCTGATCACGATGGGAATGCCCATCTCCGTACTGCGGGAGGAAAATATATTTGAAAAAATCATCTCCGTCAAATATGATATCGCCAATGACGAGATGTATAAATTTGATGAATACGAAAAAGATATCGATGCTTTCTATAACCGTGTTATGGAAAAGAATGCGTAAGGAGGCCTGAAGCGGCATGTCTATCGAATATTTAGGATTAAGTGAGATCAATGGCCCTCTGATCGCTCTGGAAGGCGTAAAAAACGCCGCCTACGAGGAAATTGTAGAATTAACGGTTGAGGGCAAAGAAAAAAAATTAGGGCGTATTGTGGAAGTCTACGACGACAAAGCCGTGATCCAGGTATTCGCCGGCTCTGAAAATATGTCCTTACACAATACCCATACGAAGCTAACCGGGCATCCCATGGAAATTTCCCTTTCCCCCAAAATGCTGGGACGTACTTTTGACGGCCTGGGCCGCCCCATAGACCGGCTGGGCCGGATCGTCTCCGATATTAAGCGGAATGTCAACGGCCTGCCCCTGAATCCGGTAACCCGTGAATACCCCAGGAACTATATCCGCACCGGGATATCCGCCATCGACGGCCTGACCACTCTGATCCGCGGCCAGAAGCTGCCGATCTTCTCCGGGAACGGCCTTCCCCACAATGAACTGGCGGCCCAGATCGTGCGCCAGGCTTCCCTGGGAGACGCGGAGGCGGACAAAAACTTTGCCATTGTATTCGCCGCCATGGGCGTCAAGTACGATGTGGCCGATTTCTTCCGCAGGACCTTCCAGGAAAGCGGAGCGTCGGACCACGTAGTCATGTTCTTAAACCTGGCCAACGACCCGGTGGTGGAGCGTCTGATTACGCCCAAGGTAGCCTTGACGGTGGCCGAATATCTGGCCTTTGACTGCAACATGCACGTGCTGGTCATCTTAACGGATATGACCTCCTTCGCGGAGGCTATGCGTGAGGTCTCCTCCTCCAAAGGAGAGATCCCTTCCAGAAAGGGTTACCCCGGCTATCTGTACAGCGAACTGGCCACCATCTATGAGCGCGCGCCGGCATCGTGGAGGGCGTAAACGGGTCGGTCACTCAGATTCCGATCCTGACCATGCCAAACGACGACATCACGCACCCGATCCCCGACCTGACCGGTTACATCACCGAAGGCCAGATCGTGCTGGACCGGAACCTGCACGGCCAGTCCGTGTATCCGCCGATCAACATCCTGCCTTCCCTGTCCCGTCTGATGAAGGACGGCATCGGCGAAGGCTTCACCAGAACCGATCACCAGGATGTGGCCAATCAGCTGTTCTCCTGTTACGCGAAAGTGGGAGATGCCAGAGCCCTGGCTTCGGTTATCGGTGAAGATGAACTGTCCCCTCTGGATAAAAAGTATCTGGAGTTCGGGAAAGCTTTCGAGTTAGAATTCCTTGGCCAGCGGGCCGACGAGAACCGGACCATCGAGACCACACTGGACATCGGCTGGCGTCTGCTGCGCATGCTGCCGAGAGAAGAACTGGACCGTATCGATACGAAGGTTCTGGATGTATATTATAATAAAGATAATCAAGACCAATCCAATGCAGAATAAGAGGTGATTCCATGGATCCCAGAACATTTCCCACCAAAGGAAATCTGATGTTAGCGAAAAACTCCCTGGTGCTCTCCAGGCAGGGTTTCGATCTGATGGACAAAAAGCGGAATATCCTGATACGGGAAATCATGAATCTGATCGATCAGGCAAAGGAAATCCAGACCCAGATCGATTCCACCTTCACAGCGGCTTATATCGCCCTACAGAAGGCCAATATCGAGATGGGGATCCATTATGTCTACGATCTGGCCGGGACCATTCCCATCGAGTCCTCCATTCAGATCAAGTCCCGAAGCGTCATGGGAACGGAGATTCCCCTGGTCCGTTACGAGAGCCAGACCAACGCTCCGGCCTATGATTTTATGTCCACCAAGGAGTCATTGGATAAAGCCAAAACCTGTTTTGAAAAAGTGAAGGACCTGACGATTCAGCTGGCTATGATCGAAAACGCCGCCTACCGGCTGGCAGCCAATATCAAGAAAACCCAGAAACGCGCCAACGCGCTTAAGAATATTACGATTCCACACTATACGGAGCTGGTTACCTCGATTACCAACGCCCTGGAAGAAAAAGAGCGGGAAGAATTCACCCGGCTGAAGGTTATAAAACGAATGCAGACCAAGTAAACCATAAAAAAACGCCATCTGAAAGCGATATCGCTTCATATGGCGTTTTTTCTGCGTTTACGTTAATTCCCACCCTCAACACCCAAAGCGCCTGCTAAGCCCTCATCAACGCCCGCACAGGCTCGGTTCCTGAACCCGGCTTTCCGATTCCACTTAGCGGCGGCAGACGTAAGCCTCCCCGGATACCGTCTTTGTCCCCAGTCTTAAGCAGCGGGCATCCTCTGTTATTATCATACAATAAGCCCGCTTAGAGAGCCGTTATCAGACAATTTTCGACATTTCGGACCATCGTTCAGACGATAAGAAAGTCAATACTTTTTTCAACATATTTTTTAAAAAACGTCGATTTATGAGGATTAAACAAAACTTCTGTTCGTTTTTTATCCACTCAAATACGCTCGAATTATGTGATTTAATGTGGATAATGTGCATAACTTAGTGTATAACTCGATTTCATCTACTTTTTTCGAGTTTTCAATGTGGATAACTTTTTCCATAATGACCCGTTTTTATGTTAAGCACTATCGACGAAATTTGACATTTTTGTGCAAAATGCATACTCTCCGCTTTGTCAATACCTGAGCCCCATGTACGCCAATAAATACAATTTTATTATTGGCTCATATGCCCGTGGGGATGCCCTGCCTGAAAGTGATATTGATTTGCGCATTGACGGCGGGCGGATACGGAGTATGTTCGGACTCGGCGGACTATATAACGATTTGAAGGAAGCACTGAAAAAGCCGGTGGATTTAGTTACCACGGAGGCGCTGAATCACCATGTCAACGCAGAACGCACAGAAAGTTTCAAAAAACACATCAAGGAGGATGAGAAGCTGATTTATGAAGCAGAAAGCGTCTGATATTTTAGAGCATATCCGCCATTATTGTATTGATGTGCAGGAAACGCTGAAACGGTGATTGAAATGCATCGTATGATGGAGCCGGAAGCCGTGCAGCCGGAGCCGTACGAGGAATGGGAACGCTAAGAAATCAATAACTGATGATGAAAAGTATCTTGTGAAATCAAAGGGCACTGAAAAACTATCGTTTTTCAGTGCCCTCGCATCGCATAAGTCCTAATTTTACTAATTCAGATAGCTGACTGCTTTAACCGGTGACCGGTAATTGTAATTCGATACCTTAATGCCTCCCTGAGGGGTGCTGGCATGTACTACCTGGCCGTTTCCGATGTACAGGGCCACATGGTTAATGCTGCCGCCATTGGAGTAGAATAACAGGTCTCCGGGCTGTACGGAATCCATAGAGATTTCTCTTCCGCCTGCCGCCTGGGATCTGGAGTCTCTCGGAATCCCTACCCCGTTATTCGCAAATACCGCCATGGTGAATCCGGAACAATCCGCTCCGTTTGTCAGGCTGGTGCCGCCGGCCACATAGGGATTACCCACTACGCTGAGAGCCGTATTGATGATCGCCGCTCTGCTGCCGGATGCTTCTCCGCCGGAGGTAGGTACTGCGCTATCCCCTGACTTGGAACTCTTCGACTTGGAATTAGCGTCCGCCTGTCTCGCAGCGTTTTGTGCCGCCTGCTTGGCCGCCTCTTCTTTTGCCAGTCTGGCCTGCTCTTCTTCTATCGATTCCGCCTGTACAAAATCGGTTCTGATATCTACATATTCGCTGGATACGAATCCGACTACATCGGCATCCAGGGATACCTTCACCCAGCCGTCCAGCTCTTCCACTACATCCAGTTCTTCGTCGATGGGCACCAGCGTGAGGATCGTGGATTCCGTGTTCATTTCCTGGCGCACATACAGGGTCGTCGTGTTTACCTTCGCTACCCTGTGGCCAACCTGCTTAGCCAGTTCTTCCCCAGCCTCACCGGTGACTACATATTCCCCTTTTACATACCCGGTTACGGAACCTGAGGTGATCTGGTACCAGTCTCCCTCTGAGCCCTGAACGGTAGCCGCCGAGTTATTATATAATTTACCGAGAATCTGGCCTTCTTCACTGGCACTGTCTCTGATGTTCACGTAATTATCAACCTGCGCTATGGCAATGTCCGAATATTCGGACTTGACGGTGGGGACCAGATATTCCTTAATCTGAGCGTCCACGTTTGGATTCGCGGTTTCTGCTTCTGTAAGTACTGCGCCGATTCCTGCTGTGACTCCAGCCGTTCCTGCAGCCGCGCTCATGGTCATTCCGCTAAATGTGATCGCTCCGACCAGGCAGCCTGTTGCAATTCTCAGATACTTGCTATTCATGTGAATCCTCCGAACTATTATTTATTTCAGATATGTTATTAATTATTACAATTTTGTTACAAACCGTAAATCCAGTATACTGCAAGCATAGAGCCTTGTCAATACACTGGATAAATTTAACATATTGTTCAGAATTCACATTTTGTTAATATTTAAAGGACTTAAGGTTTATTTTAAAGTCAGTAAATACTTCTGCACCGAAGTTACCGCGTTAGCCCCATCGGATACCGCCGTAACAATCTGCCGCAGCATTTTTGTTCTCACATCCCCGGCCGCAAATACACCCGGAATATTGGTAAGACCTTCTTCTCCGGCTATCAGGTATTTACTTTCATCCATCTCAACGGGATGTTCAAATTCATCCGAATTCGGAAGGATTCCCACCGCAATGAAAATGCCGTCTACCGCCAGTTCGCCGGCTTCTCCGGTTTTCTTATTATGAATCTTGAGTTTCTCTACCTGCTGCTCTCCGGCGATCTCATCCACCACCGTATCCCAGACCATCTCCACATTGTCCAGTTCGAATAAATTTTGCTGCAGTATGTTTGCCGCGCGCAGTTCATCCCTGCGGTGGATCACATATACTTTTTTGCAGATTCTGGCCAGAAAGATCGCGTCCTCCACGGCTACGTCCCCGCCGCCGGCCACCGCTACCGTCTTTCCGCGGAAAAACGCGCCGTCGCAGGTCGCGCAGTAGGAAACGCCCATACCCGACAGTTCTTCTTCTCCCGGCACTCCCAGCTTTCTGTGGCGGGCGCCGGTAGCGATTATGACCGCTTTTGCTTCGTAGGTTTCCTGATCCGTGATTACCTTCTTAACCGCGCCTTCATCCACCAGACTGCGCACTTCTGCCTCGGCAAATACCGCGCCCAGTTCATCCGCATGCTCCCGGAACTTGGTTCCCATGTCAAAACCATTGATCCCTTTTAAGCCGGGATAGTTATCCACTTCGTAGGTATTCAGAACCTGGCCGCCGCTGGCATAGTTTTTCTCCACTACCAGCGTATCCAGTTTAGCCCGCTGGGCATAGATGGCAGCCGACAGTCCGGCCGGTCCGCTTCCTATTATAATAAGATCATATATATGTCCCATATCACTGTACTCCTTCGCTTTTATTTATCTGAGAGACCGGTACTCCCTGTTTTAGTTTAGCAGTTCTATACCAAATCTATTCCGCTTACCAATTAGTATTCCCCTGTTTAAGAAAAAATCCGCCGATCCATGGAAACCTCGACGGATTTTTATTCTTTATCATTTTATTATTATACTTTTATTATTGAAATAAACCGCGCTCTTAGTAATTCTCAACTTTTCTTTCGAAATATGCGCGGGGATGGGAACATACCGGGCAGATCTCGGGAGCTTCCTCAGCCATATGTACATAACCGCAGTTTCTGCACTTCCATCCCAGAGGAGCATCCGTCTTGAATGTCTTGTCGGCCTTATAGCTGTCTAACAGCTTCAGGTAACGTTTCTCATGAGCAGCCTCCACACGGGCAACGCCTTCAAACTTAACAGCAAGCTCTTCAAAGCCCTCTTCCCTGGCTTCCCTTGCCATTCTGGCGTACATATCGGTCCACTCGTAGTTTTCTCCCTCTGCCGCGCTTAAAAGGTTCTCATCCACGCTGCCGATACCGTAGAGCTCTTTGAACCACATTTTTGCATGTTCTTTTTCCTGATCCGCTGTCTCCAGGTACAGAGCCGCCATCTGCTCAAAACCCGCCTTCTTTGCTGCGGAAGCAAAATATGTGTACTTGTTTCTTGCCATAGATTCTCCGGCAAATGCGTCCGCCAGATTTTGTGCTGTCTTTGTTCCATCGTATTTTGACATGATTATCCTCCTTCGTTTCCAACCCGGCCGTTATATGCCTGTTGAATAAGTAAGGGCAGGCAATTTCTCTCTGCCTGCCCCGTTAATATGCCTATGTTTTATTATCCTATTATGCGAAGTATCTGTCAAGTAAACCTTTGAAAGCTTTTCCGTGACGGGCTTCGTCTCTGGCCATCTCATGAACGGTATCATGGATCGCATCCAGGTTCGCTGCTTTCGCGCGTTTTGCCAGATCGAATTTGCCGGCGGTAGCGCCGTTCTCAGCCTCTACACGCATCTCCAGGTTTTTCTTGGTGCTGGTGGTAACCACTTCACCTAAAAGCTCTGCAAATTTTGCAGCGTGCTCTGCCTCTTCGTAAGCAGCCTTTTCATAGTAAAGGCCTACTTCCGGATAACCTTCTCTGTGAGCTACTCTAGCCATAGCCAGATACATTCCTACTTCTGAACATTCGCCTTCGAAGTTCATTCTCAGATCTTTGATAATATCTTCGCTGACACCCTGAGCTACTCCTACCACATGCTCAGCTGCCCACTGCATCTCGCCGGACTGCTCAATAAATTTCTCAGCAGGTGCTTTACAGATCGGACAGAACTCCGGTGCAGAATCTCCCTCATGAACATAACCACATACAGAACATACAAATTTTTTCATCTTACTTATCTCCTTTTCTTTTTTATATTTTATTTTTTAATAGTAGTAACGATTACTGATATTAATTTACCACAAGTTTCCTTTTTCGTCAATAGGTTTTTAAAAATTTTTTTAAGATTTTTTTGTACAATCACCACAGACTCCATAGAAATATGTCATATGCCCCTTGATCTCACCGTCAAAATTCTGACCGGCAATCACATTAATATGATCGATGCTTTCCATTTTAAGATCAAGGACGTTCTGGCACTCTGTGCAAATAAAGTGATAATGCGGATCCGTATTCCCATCGAAGCGGTCCGGGCCATCCCCTACCGAAAGCTTCAATACTTCTCCCATATCCACCAGCAGAGACAAATTCCTGTACACCGTTCCAAGACTGATGTTCGGATACAGGGCTCTCATATTCGCATATATCATATCCGCAGTTGGGTGATCGTAGCGATTGGCCAGAAATTCTTTAATAGATTCCCTCTGACGGCTGTATTTTAGAGCAGACAAAAGCATTCTCCTTTCTTAAATAATAATAATTATTACTGTTTT
Source organism: Diplocloster agilis (assembly GCF_019042275.1). Classification (GTDB taxonomy): domain Bacteria; phylum Bacillota; class Clostridia; order Lachnospirales; family Lachnospiraceae; genus Diplocloster; species Diplocloster agilis. The sequence continues at coordinate 4,151 of NZ_JAHQCW010000048.1, read as the reverse complement.
TATTATAATAAGTTCGGACGCCTATGTCAATAAGTTTTTTAAAATATTTTTATTTCTGTTGCTTTTTTCCTAAAATACGTGTAGTATATGAATATCGCATTATATAGTAATCAAAACTATATGATAAATTAATTATAACACCATCTGGAGGTATCGCTATGAAGTTAAAAATAAAAGATCCCGGCAGTGCGATCACGCATTTTATCGGAGTCCTGTTCGCGCTCATCGGGGCCATCCCCCTTCTGCTGAAGGCCTCCCAACGCCCTGGCAATGTCTATCTGATTTCAATGTCTATTTTTATGTTAAGCATGGTACTGCTGTATGCCGCCAGTACCACCTACCACTCCCTGGATCTGTCGGAACGCGCCAACCGGATTCTGCGGAAAATAGATCATATGATGATCTTCGTGCTCATCGCCGGGACTTATACCCCCATCTGCCTGATCGTCCTTCAGGGCACCACGGGTTACCGGCTTCTGGCTGTGGTCTGGGGTATCGCTCTGGGCGGGATCATCATTAAGGCCTGCTGGATCACCTGTCCGAAATGGTTTTCTTCTATATTATATATAGCCATGGGCTGGGTCTGCGTCCTGGCCTTTACGAAAATTGTCCGCGCCCTGCCCTTGCCGGCCTTTATCTGGCTTCTGGCGGGAGGTATCATATACACGGTGGGAGGTATTATCTACGCGTTAAAATTAAACATCTTTAATTCGCGGCATAAAAATTTTGGTTCCCATGAGATTTTCCACCTCTTCGTTATGGCCGGCAGCGTCTGCCACTACATTGTCATGTATTATGTACTGGGGCTTTAAAGGTATCATACCGGGTTGATTTCCATATGTTGAATAGAATATAAGACCTTTGAATCTAAAATCGCGGCTTGCGCTTCCTGATTCAAAGGTCTTCTTTCATCCCGGCCGCTTCCACCGCAGGCCGTTTGGATGACTCGATCAAATCCATCTTTTTTTTACGGTTCATTCTTTTGATCCGGGCCTCTCTGGACATGGCCTCTTCTTTTGTGTCGAAAATCTCCAGGTGGACCAGGCTGACAGGCCCCCGGCTTCTGGTATATTTGGCTCCCTTTCCGCTGTTATGGTCCGCAATTCTTTTTTCGATGTTATTCGTCCAGCCTGTGTACAGGCTGCCGTCCTTACATTCCACGATATACGTATAATTCATAAACACTCCATATGTAAAGCGCACATACTATAATGAAAGTATGCACGCCGTCTATTTTAAGCAATCGACCAAACAGTATATTACCCATAATAGAACGAGAAACGGAAAGTAAAGTATTCGATTGCGTGATGTGCTGCTCGTTCCGTAATCCGTCGATTAATATATTATACTCCACTTTCCGGTTTTTGTGTATGGATTTTTCAATTACTCAAGATAGTTCATAGGATCTACAGGCGCGCCATCCTTACGCATTTCAAAAAAGAGATTGCTTCCTTCTACGCTGTAATACTTCGTAGGCTCGCTGATATAGCCGATGATCTCTCCTTCTTTTACATTGCTGCCCTCTTCTACCGGCACCTCTTTTAGCTGTCCGTAGATAGCTTCGAATCCGTTACCCAGATCTACGGTCACAGTGGTTCCGGTTTCCTCACTGACCACTACGGAGGTCACGGTTCCGGGTGCAGCGGAAAATACCTGCGAATTCACATCGCCCTGTATAATCAGCGCCGGATTATATTTATACTGATCCAGTGTGGAAAAATAAATACTTTTATCCATGCTGTAGTCCATCAGTACATTTCCGGTCACCGGCCACGCGATCTTATCTTCCTCGTTAAAGCTGGGACTGGGTTTCACTTTTGCATTTGTCTGCGCCGCAGGTTCTTCTTCCTCCGGCTCAGTTTCCGGCTCCTCTACTTCGGCTACCGTTTCTTCCGCCTCCGGAGTGGGAGTCGGCGCAGCCTCAGGTGTTACTTCTTCATTAACAACGTGGTTGGTTGCCGCTTCAGCGGTATCCGGCGCCGGTGTCTGTTGTGCCAGCTGTTCCTCTGCCGTATCACTTAAATCAACCAGATCCTGTGTATTATCTTTTGATCTGTTCCCGGCCCAATACATACCAACTAATGCAACGGCAGCTACGAAACACAGACTCAAGGTTACGACCGTCGCCCGTGATTTCAGAAAATTTACTGCCTTCTTTCTCCTCATAATCATCACCTCGCATATATCTTTGCCGGATTATAGGAAAGATATACTTATATAGGCAGATTCCTGAGGGAATTCCTGGCTGATTTCCCTTATTTTTTCAAAATAATTTTTGTCTTATTTGGCGCCCTCATAGGCCCTGACTTCAATCCCCGGATAGAAGAAGGCCAATATTTCCTGACAGCCTTTGCCTTCTTTGGCCAGCTCGTTGGCCTGGTACTGGCTGACTCCCAGTCCGTGTCCCAATCCTTTGGTGGTAATCCGGATTTCATCACCCGTCATGCCAAAGGACAGGCAGCTGGAATTCAGATCAAACAGCGCGCGGAATTCTTCGCCGGACGTGGTTACATTTCCTATCTGAATTTGGTTTACATATTCCGCGCTGTCGGCGCTCACGATCTGAATCTGCGTCAACAGATCATCCTGTGTGACTTCCAGCTGCGGATATTTTTCCCGTATCCGCTCCAGAAATTCGTCCGGCCGGTATGTACGGATCTCTAAGAACTGCTTGGATTCCAGATCCTTCGGACATTCCACGCCGGCCAGATAGGGGAACTGATCACTGCCCAGAGCCTCCGCGGCGCTCCGGGTCTTACCGGCGCTGACCGCGTGAAAGGAAGCTTCGATCAGACCGCCCTGCCAGGTGGCTACCTGTCCTGCCGTGGACTGTACCAGCATTTTCAACCGGTCGTAATTTTCAGAGAATTTTTCAAATCCCCACAGCTTTTCCAGATCTTCCGTACCGTCCGCATCCGACGGGTCTTTTCCCGCTTCGATCTGTTTGTAAGCTTCTGTCCTGGCTATGATGGCCTGGGTTTTTATGGCCTCGTCCTCGTATGTCATGGGTATCTGTTTTGCTACGATATGCATGACCCGGTCTTCCATGTCGATCCGGATGCTGCCGTCGCCTGCCGGTATCTCCGTCAGACTCTGCGTCTGGGACTGCCGGTCCGCCGGCGTTTTTTCCTCCTTCCCGGAGATAAACAGGGTCAATACATAAGGCAGGAGCAATATCACAACCGCCACTGCCGCAATATTTTTTATTTTTTCCATTCGGGATCACCGCATATACTTTGTCCTTATCACTATATGCAGCAATTTCGGTTTCCATTCTCTTTCTGGCTCCTATGTGCTTCCCGGGAGACACAAAAGACCCCTGTCAATTATAGCGCAGTCCCTTTTGCCGGGACCGTCATATGGGCTACATTTACGCCTTCCTTCTCAAGCAGCCACACTTTCTTATCCACGCCTCCGGCATATCCGGTCAGGCTGCCGTTTGCGCCGATCACGCGGTGGCAGGGAATAATAATGGATATCGGGTTGTGGCCCACCGCTCCGCCTACCGCCTGCGCGGACATACCGGTCTTATTATGCTTCGCCGCTATCTTTTTTGCTATTTCCCCGTAGGTCGTGGTCTCCCCATACGGGATCTCACAAAGAATCTGAAAGACTTCCTGGCGGAATTCGCTGCCCGCAGGCGCGAGAGGCAGCTCGCGGATCCCTGGCCTCTTTCCGGAAAAATACCGGTCCAGCCATTCTTTGGCCGCATGAAACACCGGTATATCGTCCTGTTCTTTCCTTTCTTCCTTCCCCGCGCCTCCGAAATACTTTTGTCCCTCCAGCCATAGTCCGGTTAAGGATGTCCCGTCACATGCCAGGGTCAGCCGGCCTACCGGTGATTCGTATATTGTTTGGAATAACATACTCTGTCCTCCTATATAAAAACAGCAGGATCAAACACACTGTGTCCTCCTTGCTGTTTCATTGATTCATTTATAACCGGGCTTTTTCGCCTCTATTCCGGGGTTCTTCCTCGGGTTTGGGTATGCCCGCTGCTCAGGGCCGGGGTGCATGTCGGTGTCCCGGGATGCTCCGGGCAGCCGGATTCCTTTGTGTCTCCCCGGGAGCGCATAGGGCGGCTGTGCTCCCGCTTAGTGGAATCGGAAAGCCGGGTTCAGGATGACCGGCGGACTTCACGTCCGACGGGC
>NZ_JAHQCW010000047.1 GCF_019042275.1 Diplocloster agilis | reverse complement strand
AGGAACACGTGATGTGTTCCCGGTTCAGAGGCTCTTGCCCGTCGGACGTGAAGTCCGCCGTGCATCCTGAACCCGGCTTTCCGATTCCACTAAGCGGAGGCTCAGCCGCCCTATGCGCTCCCAGAGAGACACAAAAGAACCCGGTCCCCGGGAACAGGAAAGGATACCGCGGCTGTCTCCGTTTCTAAGCAGCAGGCATACTCAAGCCCCCGGGAAGAACCGCACTTCGCTCCGCTGCTTTTGCTCCCTGCTCCCCAATCCCGGCGGCCGCCCTTACGCCTTGCGTCTTGCGGATGACCGTACCGGCGTTTGGGATAAGTTTTGATAGACATAAAAACACGAACAATGCCATAAATAAAAGCCCTCTTTCTACTGTCGGAAGAGGGCTCATTGTTATTATTTTTCTTTTGTAAAAGGTGTCTAAAGATTTGGCTCGTGCATCTTATCACGAAGCTGAAGCACCTTGGCGAGTTCAATCAGATCCACCCGCGATTCGTAGGAGAGCTTAATAAATTGGCGCATCAAAGAATGCTCCAACTCATAATCAGAGTAAATTTTCTGATTTGTCTCAGTCAAGTTGGGATTGGACTTTCCGAAGGAATCACCTGTGATCAGGTAATCAATCGAAACGTTGAAGAATTCCGAAAGCTTGATTAGTTTTTCGAAATCAGGCTGTTTATCCTTCGTCTCATAACCGGCAATCGTAGGTCGGGATACCTTTAAAAATTCAGCCAGTTCTCCCTGAGTGATGTGGTTCGCTTTTCGTAACTCTTTTAAAATACTTCCAAACGACATATTTCTCCCTCCTTTGCTATCTATTGTACCATTTAGAAATGAAATGGATATAGTTGTGTCGATAATCAACAACAAAAAAGAATAAATTTCAAATATGTGCCCAAATGGCACACCGTAAATTTCCTGAACAGCTTATAAAGTGAAGTGTTCCATAAGTTGGTTTGAAATGTCGTCCTACGAGCTACGGGAGACTAAAAGAACCCAGCCTCAAGTAAATTGACTCCACGGTATTGCTCAAATATTATGCTAATTATATTAAAATAAAAAAAGTTTGTAAGCCTATGAAGAGACGGTCAGAAAATTTCATAATTGCATATGACACTAAATGTGTCTTTTTGATGGATATACCGAATGCAGGACTATTAATATCAGAACGTATGTTCTATAATATTTACAGAACATACGTTCTGATATTTTATAAGGAGGATATATAAATGTCTGATCAAAGCACTTACACACTATTTCTTCCCGAAATCGGGGAAAACGGAAATTGGTACATTAATGGAATTGATACTGGGAAATCATCTAAAGGTGAGAATGGCGTTACACCGCATATCGGTGAAGACGGATTTTGGTATATCGGAGATGAGAAAACAAATGTATACGCAAAAGGTAAATCGGCGTATGAAATTGCGGTGGATTATGGTTTCCAGGGGAGTATGGTTGACTGGATGAACGGCTTGAAGGGAGAGAAAGGTGATCCCGGGGAACAGGGAGTTACAGGACCGGCTGGAGAGCCAGGTATTGCCGGGCCGGCGGGACCGAGGGGTGACACTGGTGAGCAGGGACCTGTTGGACCTAGGGGACCTCAGGGATTAAAAGGAGATCCTGGAGAGACAGGCCCTCAAGGCTTGAAAGGGGATAAAGGTGATGCAGGGACTGCTGGCCCGCAGGGGCTTAAGGGCGACACAGGAGCACAAGGCCCTCAGGGTGAAACAGGTGCGCAGGGTCCCAGAGGCCTGACAGGGCCGGAAGGACCACAGGGTGCAACAGGGCCGAGAGGATTGACCGGGCCGGAGGGCCCGCAGGGACCTACTGGCGCTATAGGCCCGAAGGGAGATGTTGGTCCGAAAGGAGATCCTGGAGTGCAGGGCCCAAAAGGTGATACCGGCGCGACAGGACCACAAGGACTAAAAGGTGATAAGGGAGACCCCGGAGTGCAGGGGCCTAAAGGCGACAAGGGTGATACAGGAGAAACAGGTCCGATGGGACCGCAGGGACCAAACGAGGCGAACTTGATTTATATGTCAAACAAGGAAACCACTGTAGAGCAGGCTATTAATACTGTTAATAATAATTTAAGTTATACATCTACTGAAACTATTTGTGGATCATGGGGTGGATACACATTATATAGAAAAGTAATATCCTGTGGTGCTCTCCCAGATAATACGGATATATCTATTGCACATAACATATCTGATTTAAGGTTTTTTACAAGAATCGGAGGGATTGCATTAAATTCATCAAATGGCAACAATGTTCCACTTCCTTATGTAGCTATAAACGGAAATAATATTCAGCTTTTTGCTAATTTAAATTATATTATTATTAAAACGTCAGCTGATTTGTCGGTCTACGATACAACAAAAGTTATACTAGAATATACCAAAATTTAAAGTGGTCATATAAATGCAATGACAAAAAATTGAGTCTATTATAGATGGAGACCGGTCCAAGGGACCGGTTTTTCCAACCTTAGAGAGTGGCTGACAGTTATTGATCAAATATTAAATACATCCCTGAAATTTGGGCGGGATGGCTGTTCACAACATCCCACTTTAGCTCCGGTCAGAATATCGCAAAGGAAAATTTGTAGGAGTTACACTGGGAACTTTGATGGCCGAATTTAGCACATAACAGATCAGATTAGCAGGTACGAAAGAGGAAATAAGCATGTATTCAGGAGTAGATTTATGTTATCATACTAGGCACATGGATTTTGCAAACTGATAGAAGTCGGAATCTAATGTGTTATCCTGCGGACTGAATAACATAGGCATGCTTTTGAACGGTATGCGCGTGCGTGTGCAATTTGGCATAAACATCCGGTTCAGGGATGGCGGGAATCTTAAGAAAGGTAGATATCAAGAAGCAAGAGGATGGTAGGAATGAAGATAGATGTACTGTGTCGGCCGAGGATAACCTTCTTTAATAGTACAAAACAAAAAAAATTCTGCACTAAATTCCAAGCTTTCACCAAAGTAGGAGCGGTCAGGGGACAGAGCGGCGGCGGGGAAGGGGCGCAAAAGCAGCAGGGAGGGAATCGCTTGAGGCCGGGCCTTAGAATGGGTTACGCAGAAGAGGGCGAAACCTCGCAGGACCTGGGGCACTGTTTGAGCCGCACTCTGGCGAGTTTGCCCCGGGTCCTGCTAATCAGAGGTTTCGTCCTCTTCGGAGTTACCCGTTCTTAGGCCCGGCCGAAGCGATTCCCTCCCTGCTGCTTTTGCGCCCCTTCCCCGCCGCCGCTCTGTCCCCTGACCGCTCCGGCCCTTCCCCCGAAAGCAAAATACATTGCACTGCCCCCGGGAAGTGGGTATAATAGATGGGTAGGTGAATGGAAGATAAAGGAGTGAACCTTATGCATAGAGAACATACGAAAGTGATACGGATCGGGGACCGGGTGATCGGAGGCGGGAATCCGGTGCTGATACAGTCCATGACAAATACGAGAACGGAAGATGTGGCGGCCACGGTGGAGCAGATTCAAAGGCTCCAGGAGGCGGGCTGTGAGATTATACGGTGCGCGGTGCCTACGATGGAGGCGGCGCGGGCTTTGCAGGAGATTAAGAAGCAGATCGGGATTCCACTGGTGGCGGATATTCATTTTGACTATAAGCTGGCGATCGCAGCCATGGAAAACGGGGCGGATAAGATCCGGATTAATCCGGGGAATATCGGCAGCCAGGAGCGGCTGCAGGCGGTGGTGGAGGAGGCCAAGAGCCGGAATATTCCCATCCGTGTGGGCGTGAACAGCGGGTCCCTGGAAAAAGAACTGGTGGAGAAATATCATGGGGTGACCGCGGAGGGGATCGTGGAGAGCGCCTTAGATAAAGTGCACCGGATCGAGGATATGGGGTATGACAATCTGGTGATCAGTATTAAGTCCTCGGATGTACTGATGTGCGCGCGGGCTCATGAACGGATCGCTCAGGAGACAAATTACCCGCTGCATGTGGGAATCACCGAGTCCGGGACGGTGCTGTCCGGAAATATTAAATCGGCGGTGGGGCTTGGGATTATCCTGTATCAGGGGATCGGGGATACGATTCGGGTGTCCCTCACCGGAGACCCGGTGGAGGAGATTAAGTCGGCCAGGCTGATTCTTAAGACGCTGGGGCTTCGCAAAGGCGGGATTGAGGTGGTTTCGTGCCCGACCTGCGGCAGGACCCAGATCGATCTGATCGGACTGGCGAACCAGGTGGAGACGCTGGTGTCCGGTATGCCGCTGGATCTTAAGGTGGCGGTCATGGGCTGTGTGGTAAATGGTCCCGGGGAGGCGAAAGAGGCGGATATCGGGATCGCCGGAGGCAGGGGCGAAGGCCTGCTGATCAAAAAAGGTGAAGTGGTAAAGAAGGTTCCGGAGGACCAGCTTTTGCAGGTGCTGAAGGATGAGCTGGAGCATTGGAGTGAAGTGTAATGGCAAAACCGTTTTTTGAAGTATTTCCGACCCTTGAGCTAAAAGAAGATCTGCGGGACATGATGGAATGCACCCAGATCAGCAAGGTGTCCACGAACCCGAAACGGGATGCGATTCGAATTCATATCAATAGTAAAATCCTTATACAGAAGGATCATATTTTCCTGCTGGAACGCTCGATCAAAGATCAGTTGTTTCCCAATGTGCCGATGCTGATCAAGATCTATGAAAAATACGAGCTGTCGGATCAGTATACGCCCAGAAAACTGATGGAAATATATCATAACAGTATTCTGGATGAGCTGAGGGAATACAGCATGGTGGAATATAATCTGTTCCGGAAGGCGAAATGGGAGTTCGTCGAGGAACAGGTTATGGTGCTGCGTCTGGAGCAGACGGTGGTGGCCGCCAGCAAGACGGATGAGCTGGTGAGGATTCTGGAGAAGATTTTTCATGAACGCTGCGGTTTTCCGGTTCAGGTGCGGGTCGAATACGAAGAGGTGAAGCCCAGCAAGTACCGGGAACAGAGCGATCAGAAGATCAAACAGGAAGTGGCCAATATCGCGTCGGTGATCCAGAGCGCCAAGGGTACGGAGAAAGCGGCCGCGGCCCAGGAGCAGACAGGACAGCAGGGACAGCAAGGGCAGCAGGGGAGAAAAGGACGGGAAGACAAGGGGGATGCCTCCTTCCGGCGGGCGCCCCGTGGATTTAAGCGGTCCGATAACCCGGATGTGCTCTATGGCAGGGATTTTGAGGAGGACGCCATGCCCATCGAACAGCTGGTGGGCGAGATCGGCGAAGTAGTGTTGCGGGGCCGGATCATGACCTTAGATACCAGGGAGATCCGGAATGAGAAGACGATTATCATTTTCAGTATTACGGATTTTACGGACAGCATCAATGTGAAGATGTTTGTGAAAAATGACGAGCTGTCCGAGATTTTAGAGGGAATCAAGAAGGGTGCGTTTATCAAGATTAAAGGCGTCAGCAATATCGACCGGTTTGACGGGGAGCTTTCTATCGCCTCTGTGGTGGGGATTAAGTCTATCGCGGATTTCAGAACCGGGAGGATGGACACCAGCCCTGTAAAAAGGGTAGAATTGCACTGCCATACAAAGATGAGCGATATGGACGGGGTCTCCGATGTGGGAGATATTATCAAGCAGGCGGTCAAATGGGGGCACAAGGCGGTGGCGATTACGGACCACGGCGTGGTGCAGTCATTCCCGGAAGCGAACCACGCCATCCCCAAGGACGCGGATCTTAAGATTATCTATGGAATGGAAGCGTATCTGGTCGATGATCTCAAGGAGATCGTCACGGATTCCCGGAACCAGAGCCTGGATGATACCTATGTGGTATTTGACCTGGAGACGACCGGTTTCAGCCCGGTGAATAACCGGATCATAGAGATCGGCGCGGTAAAAGTGGTGGAGGGACGGATCACCGACCGCTTCAGCACCTTTGTGAATCCGGATGTGCCGATTCCCTTCGATATTGAGAAGCTGACCGGCATCAATGATCATATGGTGTTAGAAGCGCCCATGATCGAACAGGTGCTGCCGGAGTTTCTGGAGTTTTGCGAGGGCGCTGTTATGGTGGCGCACAACGCTGGATTTGATATGAGTTTCGTGCAGCGAAATGCCAAACGCATGGGAATTTCCCTGCATAAAACGGTGGTCGATACCGTCTCTCTGGCTAGAGTGCTGCTGCCGCAGTTGAACCGGTTTAAGCTGGACACAGTGGCTAAGGCGCTGAACATTTCCCTGGACAATCACCACCGGGCAGTGGACGACGCCGCCTGTACGGCGGAGATTTTTCTGAAATTCGTGGAGATGTTAAAGGACAGGGATGTGACGTCCTTAGACGGTGTAAACAGCATTAGTACGTTGGATCACACCGCCATTAAGAAACTACCCACCTATCATGCCATTATACTGGCCAGAAATGATGTGGGCCGTGTGAACCTGTACCGCCTGGTCTCCATGTCCCATATTGATTATTACGCGAAGCGGCCCAGAGTGCCGAAAAGCTTATATATGAAATACCGGGAAGGACTTCTGATCGGATCGGCCTGCGAGGCCGGCGAGCTTTATCAGGCGCTGCTGCGGGAATCGCCCCAGGAGGAGATCGCCAGGCTCGCCCAATTCTATGACTATCTGGAGATACAGCCTCTTGGGAATAACGAGTTCATGCTCCGGGATGAAAAGTCCACGGTGAATTCCAGGCAGGATCTGATCAATCTGAATAAACGGATCGTGGAGCTGGGAGAGCAGTTCCGCAAGCCGGTGGTCGCCACCTGCGACGTTCATTTCCTGAATCCGGAGGATGAGGTATACCGAAGGATTATCATGGCGGGAAAGGGATTCAAGGATGCGGATATGCAGGCGCCGCTTTATTACAGGACGACGGAGGAGATGCTGGAGGAGTTCAGCTATCTGGGCAGTGAAAAAGCGGAAGAGGTAGTGATTACCAACACGAATAAGATAGCGAATATGATCGAGCGGATCTCCCCGGTACGGCCGGATAAGTGTCCGCCGGTGATTGAGGATTCGGATAAAACCCTGCGGAACATCTGCTATAACACCGCCCATGAGATGTACGGGGACGAACTGCCTCCGGTTGTAGTGGAGCGGCTGGAGAGGGAACTGAATTCCATTATTTCCAACGGATTCGCCGTGATGTATATCATCGCCCAGAAGCTGGTGTGGAAATCCAATGAGGACGGGTATCTGGTAGGGTCCCGTGGTTCCGTAGGTTCTTCCTTCGTGGCTACCATGGCCGGGATTACGGAGGTGAATCCGCTGGCTCCGCATTATTATTGTAAAAAATGCCATTACAGTGATTTTGATTCGGAGCTGGTGAAGTCGTTTGGCGGCGGTTCCGGCTGTGATATGCCGGACCGGAATTGCCCGGAATGCGGGGAGCCGCTGGTGAAGGCGGGATTTGATATCCCCTTTGAAACATTCCTGGGATTCAAGGGGAATAAAGAGCCGGATATCGACCTGAACTTCTCCGGCGATTACCAGGGAAACGCCCACCGGTATACGGAGGTTATCTTTGGGGAAGGGCAGACCTTCCGGGCGGGAACCATCGGTACGCTGGCGGACAAGACAGCGTTCGGTTATGTGAAAAATTATTATGAAGAGCGCGGGGTGCGCAAGCGGAACTGCGAGATCACCCGGATCGTGGACGGCTGTGTCGGCGTGCGCCGTACGACCGGCCAGCACCCGGGCGGTATTATTGTATTGCCTCACGGGGAGGAGATCTATTCCTTCACGCCGGTCCAGCGGCCCGCCAACGATATGACGACGGACATTATCACCACGCACTTTGATTACCATTCCATCGACCACAACCTGTTAAAGCTGGATATTCTGGGCCATGATGATCCGACCATGATCCGTATGCTGGAGGACCTGACCGGCCTGGATGCCAAGACGATTCCGCTGGATAATAAAGAGGTTATGTCCTTGTTCCTGAATACGGAGGCGCTGGGGATCAAGCCCGAGGACATCGGGGGCTGTAAGCTGGGATCTCTGGGAATCCCGGAGTTCGGTACGGAGTTTGTTATCCAGATGCTTCAGGATACGAAGCCCAAGACCTTCTCCGATCTGGTCCGTATCTCCGGCCTGTCCCACGGTACCGACGTGTGGCTGGGGAATGCGCAGACGCTGATCGAAGAGGGAAAGGCGACGATTTCCACCGCCATCTGTACCCGTGACGATATCATGATCTATCTGATCCAGATGGGGATGGACAGCGAGCTTTCCTTTACCATCATGGAGAGCGTCCGTAAGGGAAAAGGCCTGAAGCCGGAATGGGAAGAGGCCATGATCAAGGCGAATGTGCCGGACTGGTATATCTGGTCCTGTAAGAAAATCAAGTACATGTTCCCGAAGGCCCACGCGGCGGCCTATGTTATGATGGCTTTTCGAATCGCCTATTTTAAGGTGTTCTATCCGCTGGCTTATTACGCGGCGTTTTTCAGTATCCGGGCTTCCTCGTTCAACTACGAGATCATGTGCCTGGGTCGGGATAAGCTGGAATATTTTCTGGATGATTACAAAAGGCGGAACGATACCCTGTCCAAAAAGGAGCAGGATACCCTGAAGGATATGAAAATCGTCCAGGAAATGTACGCCAGAGGATTTGAGTTTATGCCCATTGATATATACCGGGCGCAGGCTTCCAAGTTCCAGATTATCGACGGGAAACTGATGCCGTCCTTCTCGTCCATAGACGGTCTGGGTGATAAAGCGGCCGATGCGATCGTGGACGCCGCTAAGGATGGAAAATTTCTTTCTAAAGATGATTTCCGGGCCAGAACCAAGGTGAGTAAGACGGTTACAGACTTGATGGATGATCTGCACCTGCTGGGCGATCTGCCGGAATCCAATCAGTTGTCCTTATTTGATCTGTAATATAAGCCGCAGTAAATGCGGCGCGGGAGGAAACTTTTTATGAAAACCAGAATTGTATTGGCTTCGGCTTCACCCAGAAGACGGGAACTGTTATCGCAGATCGGTCTGACTTATGAAGTGCTGCCAAGCCAAAAGGAGGAGGCGTCCAAAGCCCGGGAACCGTCGGAGCTGGTTACGGAGCTGTCCGCTCAGAAGGCAGGGGATATCGCTTCTTCCATAGAGGGTCCGGCCCTGATTATCGGGGCGGATACGGTCGTATGCCATAACGGGCAGATATTGGGTAAACCGCGGAGCGAGGAGGAGGCCGCCGGGATGCTTGCGTTTTTGCAGGGAGATACCCACCAGGTATATACCGGGGTAACGCTGATTCTAAAATCCGGGGCCAAGAATCGGGAGGTTCATTTTACCGAGATGACAGAAGTGGAGTTCGGACCCATGGATGAATCCGAGATACGGGAATACATAGCCACCGGGGAACCGATGGATAAGGCGGGAGCTTATGGAATACAGGGCTTCGCGGCCCGTTATATTGTGGCTGTCCGGGGGGACTACAGCAATGTGGTGGGCCTTCCGGTCGCCCGCCTTTATAGAGAGTTGAAAAAGCTGGATGTACTGTAGAGGGGAATGGAATCGGAAATAATACAAGACAACCTTAAAAAGAGGAGAATGAGATTATGTGGAAAGCAGTACTATTTGATCTGGACGGAACACTTGCGGATACGCTTAAATCGCTGCACTATTGTACCAATCGGGCGCTTAAATACTGCGGCCTTCCCGGTCATCCCATGGAAGCTTATAAAACCATGGTCGGAGACGGCGCGGCCAAGCTTTTGGAGCGGGCGTTAATCGCGGCAGGAGATACGCAGCTTGTGAACATGGAGAAAATAACCGCGAAATATAAAGAGGTGTTTGCGAAGGATTGTATGTATGAGGTGAAGCCCTATGACGGGATCTTGGAACTGCTGGGCACTCTGAAGGAGCGGGGGATCAAGATCGCGGTCTTATCCAACAAACCCCATGCCCAGACCATCGACGTGGTGGAAACGCTGTTTGGAAAAGGCTATTTCGATCATGTCCAGGGGCAGCAGGAGGGCATCCGCAGAAAACCTTATCCGGACGGGGCCCTGGCGATCGCCGCGGGATTCGGGATAGAACCGGCCGAATGCCTTTATCTGGGAGATACGAATACGGATATGCAGACAGGGAATGCGGCAGGGATGCATACGGTCGGCGTTACCTGGGGATTTCGGGACAGGGAAGAGCTGGAGGCTAACCAGGCGCAGGATATTATCGATGCGCCTATGGAGCTGTGCAGGCTTTTGTAAAATATGCCTTTACGCCTTTTCTTTTAGATAATCATCCTGTATAATGTATGATGTCCGCTAGGGACTACTAGCGGTATAGCCGGAAAGGCTGTAAAAATAAATAAGACGTTTAGCGTTGTCTCCGTTTTATAGGTAAAGGAGTATCATGATATGTCGAAGACGGAAAGTGCTAGAAAATTATATGAAGAATGTAAAGATATGGATATAGAGGAAACCATGGAGCTGGTTTTAAGCGCGGAAACGGAAGATGAACAGGATTTTTTTTCTATGTTAAGTGATTTTGTATTGCAAAGGAAGCAGAAGAATGTAATTGCCCAAAAGAGGTTTTAAATGAAAAAGTATATTTTATATGCTGGAGTAAACGGTGCTGGAAAATCAACTTTATACAGGACTACACATTATCAGGATATAATGCCGCGGGTGAACACAGATGAAATATTGAGAGAATTTGGTGATTGGAGAAATACGTCAGATTTAATGAAAGCAGGCAGGATTGCAGTTGAAAGGCTAAATTCCTACTTATGTGAAGGTATTACTTTTAATCAGGAAACAACACTATGCGGTCATACAATATTGCGTACTATACGCAGGGCAAAACAGTCGGGTTATGTCATAGAATTACATTATGTCGGTGTTGATACTGCGGAGATAGCGAAGAAGAGAGTTGCCAGAAGAGTCGAGTTAGGAGGCCATGGGATACCGGACATAGACATAGACAAAAGGTTTGGGGAGAGTTTAAAAAATCTTCATGAAATTATTGATTTTTGTGATTTATCCGCATTATATGATAATACAGATAAATTCCGCAGATTTGCCATATATAAAAATGGTGAACTTGTGAGGCTGTCAAAGAATATTCCTGAGTGGTATAGAAAATGGCGGGAAGGGTATTTTTAAATCCAAATCAGTTTTTTGCGAATAAGGCTAGCTGGTAACTATAAATTGCTATGGTATCCGAAGCGAAATCATCAGACGAGACAGAGCCTTTTGAGTACTTTTAAACAAATATATATAGGGTACTTGAATTTTTCAAGTATCCTATTCAGTTTTAGCAGCAGACTATATATAGTCTGTGTGAAGTCTGCACTATACATAACGTAGACTGCAATACAGTCATGAGAATCAGCCGGGCGGGATCACGGCCCACGTTTATAATGAGAATGTATCCCGATGTTTAAATGTTAGGAGTAAATTGAAATGATAAGATTAGTAGCCAGCGATCTGGACGGCACTCTGTTGTTAAACGGCAGCCAGAAGCTGAATCCGGAAGTTTTTGACCTGATCAGAGAACTGAAGAAAGCGGGTATTGTGTTCGTTGCGGCCAGCGGCAGACAATATCCAAATTTAAAAAGATTATTTGCACCGGTGGCGGATGAGATCGCCTACATCGCGGAAAACGGGGCATTGGTGCTCTATCAGGATCAGGTGCTTTCCAGAAAAACCATAGACAGGAACCTGGGCCGTGAGATCCTGACGGCCATTCAGGAGCGGGATCAGTGTGAGATTCTGCTGTCGGGAGTAAAAACCTGTTATCTTCAGCCGAAGATCCATGATTATGTGGACCATATGAAATATGTGGTGGGAAATAATGTCACTGTGGTGAATGATATCATGGGAGTAGAGGAAGAATATTTAAAGATTTCAGTCTATGAAAAGGGAGGCGTGGACCGGTGCGAAAGCTATTTCCGGGAGCGCTTTGAGGGCCGGGTCAAGGTGGTTACCGCAGGACATGCCTGGCTGGATATGATGTCTCTGGACGCAGGGAAAGGACCGGCAATGGATACGCTGCTGGAACATTTCCGGGTCAGCCCCGGGGAAGCCATGGCTTTCGGAGACAATGAAAATGATATTGAAATGTTGGAGAATGTATTTTATAGTTATGCTATGGACAATGCTAAGGAAAGTGTGAAAAAAGTCTGCCGCTTCCGGACAGGCCTGGTGGAAAAGACGCTGCGGGATCTGCTGGACGGGAAACTTCCTGTGGAGTAAATGCGGCACTGGAGGAAAATATGATTAAATTGGTAGTTACGGACATCGACGGGACACTGACGACAGAAGGGACCGATCAGGTCAGCGAAGAGATCTATGATCTGGTGCTGGAGATGAAAAAGCTGGGAATCGTGTTTGCGGCGGCCAGCGGACGGGAATATGACAGTATTTACCGGGTGTTTGAGCCGGTTAAGGACGAGATGATATTTATCGCGCAAAATGGCGCGTATGTGGTGTGCAGGGGTGTGGAAATTTCCAGAAAGCCGATCCGGCGGTCCGTGTTTGAAGATCTTTTGCGAACGCTGAAGGCCAGAGATGATTGTCAGTATTCTACTTCTGCGCCGGAAGGCATATATCTGGATTATCAGAACGATTATTTTTATGATGTGCTTACGAAGGGCTATAAGAATAACGTCTATATGGTGGATGACGTACTTAAGGCGGATGCGGATTTTGTGAAGGTATCGGTGTTCCAGAAGAATGGAATTAGCCGGCAGATCCGGGACGATCTGCTGATCCCGCACTGGCAGAAGGATCTGCAGGTGGTGGTTTCCGGAAAATACTGGATCGACTTCATGGACAAATCCGTGGACAAAGGCCATGCGGTGGCCGATATCCAGAAGGTGCTGGGGATCTCCCGTGAGGAGACCATGGCTTTCGGGGACAACGGCAACGACATCGGGATGCTGAAGCAGGCAGGTGAGAGCTATGCGGTGGCCAATGCCGGAAGCAGTGTGAAAGAAGTTGCCAGGCACGTGGCCCAGGCCGGTCCTGACGGAGGCGTAATCAAAGTTCTCAAAGAATTAATTAATACAATGAAAAACGAAAATAAGTAGGAGGGTGTGTCTTATGTACGAGTATGATGATGAGTGTTTGGCTACATTTTTAAGGAAGCAGTCGCAGCTGTTTGATGAACCGGTTGCAGAGACGCTTGAGGAGGCGGAAGCTTTCCTGGAAGACTGTATGGCAGTGGTACTGGATTCACTCAGTGACGTCCGGGAATATTTTGATGAAAATGGTATGGATATTGAAGGTATGAGCGATGACGACCTGGAAGACGCATCGGAAGTATTCTCCCTGCCGAATGGAAAGTATCTGGTGGTAGAAGGGTAATAAAGCTGCGTAAATGCGGCACTGGAGGAAATGGTTACACCATACCTGAATTGAGCCGCAGTAAATGCGGCACTGGAGGAAATATGAAATTTATTCATACGGGGGATCTGCATATCGGGAAGGTGTTGCATGAATGTGACTTGCTGCAGGACCAGCGGTACATACTCGGTCAGATCGCCGGGCTGGCGGCCAGGGAGAAGGTGGATGCCGTGGTGCTGGCCGGAGACATCTATGACCGTTCCATTCCCACAGCGGAGGCGGTGACGGTTCTGGATGAATTTTTGACAGACCTGATTGAGCAGGGAATCTGCGTGCTGGCGGTCAGCGGCAATCATGACTCACCGGAGCGTTTAAGCTTTGCAGGGAATATCCTGAAGCGGCAGGGTCTGCATCTTTCGGGGGTCTGTGAAAAAGAAATTCGGAAAGTCACTTTTTCTGATGATTTCGGAGAAGTGGCTTTCTTTTTGCTGCCCTTTATGAAGCCTGGGGATATGAAGCTGTATCTGAAAGAAGAGATCAAAAGCTGCGATGAGGGGGTTCAAAAAATCATCGGCCGGCTTCCGATAGATTCCGCTGCCAGAAATGTACTGGTCACCCATTATTTTGTGACCGACGCGGGCAGTGAGCCGGAACTTTCCGACTCGGAGACCCGGGTTGTGGTGGGAGGGCTGGACCAGGTGGAAGCTTCGGCCTTTGCCGGCTTTGACTATACGGCATTGGGACATATCCATAAGCCCCAGCAGATCAAAGAGCGGCCGGTCTATTACGCCGGAACTCCGTTAAAATACTCTTTTTCCGAGACGATGCAGGAGAAAAGCGTGAATCTGGTGGAGCTGGGGAAAAAAGGAGAAGTTCTGGTGACAAAGGTCCCGTTAAAACCGCTGCGTGAGATGCGGATTCTGCGCGGTGAACTGAAGCTGCTCCTGGCCGATGCGGATTACCAGGGCGAAGGGACGGATGATTTTATCCGCGCGGTGCTGACGGACAAGGACGAGCTGGACGATCCGATCGGAAGGCTTCGTACCGTGTATCCCAACGTCCTGCAGGTCGTGGTGGAACGGCATTACCGGGATACGGACAAGCTGAAACTGCAGGAGATCGAGAAGCCGGACAAGTCTGTTCTGGAGCTGTATTCCGACTTTTATCAATATGTGACGGACGAGGAACTGGATGAGGAGCGGCGGCAGATCCTGACGGAAGTCATCTGTGATTCGCTGGGGAGGGACTGCCTATGAAACCGGTGAATCTGACCATCAGCGCCTGGGGCCCCTATAAGGACCGGGAAGTGATAGAATTTGACAATGTGGCGCGCAAAGGGCTGTTTTTGATCTCTGGTCCCACCGGAGCCGGGAAGACCACGATCTTTGACGCGATTACGTTCGCCTTGTATGGGAATGTGAGCGGCAGCATCCGGGAGACCCGGCAGCTGCGCAGCGATTTTGCCCAGCCGGAGACAGATACTTACGTGGAACTTACCTTTTTGCATAAGGGGGAAAAATACCGGATCCGGCGGACCCCGGAATATGAACGGCCGAAACGGAAGGGAAGCGGGATGCTTCTGGCAAAGCCCACGGTCCTGCTGACGATGCCGGACGGAAAAGAGTACGACCGTCTGCTGGATGTGAAGGCGAAGGTGGAAGAGTTACTGGGCCTGGATTACGGCCAGTTTAAACAGATCTCCATGCTGGCCCAGGGAGAATACACACAGCTTTTGGTGGCGGAGCCGAAAGAACGCCGGAAGATTCTGAGCAAAATATTTGATCTGAACATATACCAGCAGTTAAAATTCAGCCTGCGGGACAGGGAACGCCGGTTGAAGGAGCAGATGACCGAACTGATCAATAAGATCGACGAAGCGCTCTCGGCCGTGGTGACGGACAGGGAAGACTGGCTTACGGCTTACCGGTCTGAGAACCGGAATTATCAGGAATTGAGCCGGATTCTCCAGGAGCTGATCCGGGACGACCGGGAGTTCAGACGGGTTCAAAAGGAGCGGTGGGAACGGCTGGAAAAGGAAGAAAACGCCATGGTGGCGGAATATACCAGGGCCCGGCAGACGAATCAGCTCTTCGCACAGCTTTCCCAGGTAAAAGAGGAGCTTAGCTGCCTGCAAAGTCGCCAGGAAGAGACAGAGCAGAAGAAGGAAAGACTTTCATCCGCAGGCAGGGCCCGTCTGGTCAGGCCTTATGAGGTGGCGTATGAGAAGGCGGAACAGCAGCAAAAAGAGGCGGAAGAAAAGTTAGGGAAAGCTAGAGAAAGCTGGGCTCGGATCAGTCAGGAGGCGCAGGCTCTCGAACTGGAGAAACAGAAGTTACTGCCGGAGGGGGAGGAGCATCTGGCTTCCTATCTGACAGAGTGTCAGGAACGTCTAACCCATATAAGCCTGCTGGAAGAGCAGCAGAAGCAGCTTCGGCAGACGGAGCAGAAGCTGTCCCAGAAGCAGAAAGAATATCTCCGGCTGGAAGCGCAGGAGGAGAGAAAGCGCAAGCGGTACGAGGAGAAGGACCGGGCTTACCGCAGGGCTGCCATCGGACTGGCCGCTCAGGAGTTAAAGGACGGGGAGCCCTGTCCGCTGTGCGGTTCTACGGAACATCCGAAGAAAGCGCGGGTGACGAAGGAGGTTCCTGATGAGGAGACCCTGAAGCGCCTGAAACAGGAACATCAGGATATCAAAGACCAGCTGGCGGCGGTGCAGCAGGACGCGGCCGGCCTGAAAGGGGAGAGGGACCGTACGAAACTTACGGTAGAGCAGCATCTGATTCTGGCAAAAGTGGCCGCCGATCAGGATGTCCCCGCCCTTCGAAAAGACATCTCGCATCAGATCCGGGATCTGGAAAAACTACAAAAGGCACTGCGGGCCAGCCAGCTGAAGACGGAGGGGCAGCGGACCATTCTGGAACATATGGAGGAGGAACTTCCCGAAGCGATGAAAAACCTGGAACAGGCCAGGAAGGAGTTCCTTAAGATCCTGAGCCGGCAGGGCTATGAGAACCCGGACAGCTACCGTTTCAGCTTCCTGGATGAGAAGACGGCCGGCGCTCTCGACCGTGAGATCCGAAGCTATGAGCAGCAGCTGCATCTGGCCCAGGAGAATCAGAAACGCCTGGAGCGGGAAACGAAGGGAAAAGAGATCAAAGATCTGACGGAGCTGTCCAAGGCTCTGGAGGAAAAACGCAGGGAAAAACAAAAACTGTCCAAAGAAAAGGAAACGCTGGCCGCCAGGCTGGAGGGCAACCGGCGGGCCAGCCTGTCTCTGGGTGAAAAACTGGGCGAGTGGGATCAGAAAAACGACCTGTTCGGAAAAGTCAGTGATCTGGCCCAGGTGACCAGAGGGGACGGGAAGAACCATTTAAAGCTTCTGTTCGAGGATTACGTCAGCGGCAGCTATTTTGACCAGGTGCTCTATGCCGCGAACTTCCGGCTGCGGGATATGACCACCGGGCGCTATGAGCTGTCCAGGATCGACCGGGCCGCCCATGGACATGACAGTCTGGAACTGATGGTCTTCGACGCCCATACGGGTAAATACCGGCCGGTGCGGACCCTGTCAGGCGGTGAGGCTTTCCAGGCTGCCTTATCTCTGGCCCTGGGGACCACGGATGTGATCCAGAACCACATGGGCGGAATCGAGATCGAGACACTGTTCGTGGATGAGGGCTTCGGATCGCTGGATTCCGAGGCGCTTGACCAGGCGGTGCGCACCCTGATGTCCCTGGTGGAAGGAGACCGGCTAATCGGAATTATTTCCCATGTGGGAGAACTGAAGGAGCGGCTGGATAACCAGATCGAGGTGGTGCGGACGCCGGCGGGAAGCCACATCAGGACCTGACGGAATGTGTATCAGGTCATGTCATCCCGCAGCGCGTCTATAATATTTTCTTTTTTGATCTTGCTGACGGCATACATCATGGTGACAAATATGACGAGAAGCACACTGCATACGCTGATCCCGATACTGACCCACGGCAGTGTAAAATCAATGCCCTCCGCCCCGGCTGCGAACATCCCTCTGTGAATGAGCCAGGAAGACACGACTGCCAGAGGAAGCCCGAAAAGCAAAGCTCTCATACCATAGAATACACACTCGAAACGCATCATTTTGTTGAAATCCCGGTCGGACATTCCCACAGAGCGAAGCATGGCCAGCTCCTGCCGGCGCAGCTTGATATTGGTGGAGATCGTATTGAACACATTGGCTGCCGCGATCAGGGAAATCATTATAATAAAGGTATAAGCGAACACATTGGCAATGAAGATATAATTTCGGCTCTCCTCCAGCATCTCAGACGTATTCAGCAGGATATAGGCGGAGGTGATCCCGGCGCCCTGAATCACGGTTTTCATTTCCGCCGCCGACTTGGAGGGATTGTGGGACTGAAAAGTCAGGCCCTTGACCCTGACGTCTTCAGTGAGCCCGGAGGGAGCAAGCTTATCTTTAAGCGACCAGGGGGCCAGCGCTTGGAAATCATATGGCTTCTGCTGGACGGTTCCTGTCATCGGGGGCGTATCCGGAGGCACGATATCGACTAAGGTAATTCCGACGTTTTGTCCTGTTTCCATTTCAGAAGCATTGTCTGTTTGGGGGAAGATGGTCAGATCCATTGTTGAATCTGTGAACAGATCACGAAGCTGTTCCACCTTCTCTGCCTGGCTGCCGTCGTCCTTCATTTTGGCAACGGCGATCAATTTCCCATTCTGCCCGGTATATTCATCCAGAGGCAAGCCCAGGCTGTCTAATATGTTCCGATAAGTGCCGTCATCCAGAAACTGGATTCCCAATGACAGAGCTACCGAATCATCCGTCGTAAGACCGCCCGATGAAATCCCACTCGATGAAATCCCGCCCGACGCAATCTCACTGGGCAAAATCCCATCCGTTGAAATTCCATTCGACGCAATCCCATCCGATGAATCCCCTCCGGCGGATTCCCGGAAATCTTCTGTGAGTCTGCCTGCGGGAACAATGCAAGAATACTCGATATAGGACTGATAGGAGCTTTCATAAACCCCATCGGTGTTTTTCAGCTTGTCATAAAGCTGCAGCATTTCCCCGTCGTCCATATCCTGTGAGCCAAAGCCGATGTCGTAGCTGGTAACCACCTTTGTCTGTTCGGATGCTTTTTTCAATTCCATTACAAAAGCGCTGGTTGATATAAACAAAACGATGCTTAAAACAAGGGACAGTACAATGCTGCGATATCGCTTCCTGTTTCGTTTAAAATTCTTTAGCGCCAGGGTGCCCTCCAGACCGTAAATACGCTGCGACAGCTTTGAGGTTTTCACGGCTTTGGCTCCCAATTTCACTTCGTTCGTCTGCCGGATACATTCCATCACCGGCGTGCCGGCCGCCTTTTTCGCCGGGATATAGGCGGAAATCAAAATCGTAACGATACTGACGGCCGCCGCCCCGGCGATAGCGAGAACGGATATGTGTAAGGTTAAGGGGACGTCGGCGTAGAGAAGGTTCCCAAAATTCTTGGCGACCACAATTATGACAAGCCCGATACTGCCTATGCCGGCCAGAACGCCGAGCGGGATGCCAACCGCTCCGATACACAGGCCCTCAAAGAGTACCGAAGCTCGCAGCTGCTTTGCGGTGGCGCCTACAGAGGAAAGAATCCCGATCTGCCGCGTGCGTTCGTTCAGGGAGATGCTGAAGGAATTATATATCAAAAAGATGGAGCCTATCATAATAATGGCTATCACAATCCCGCCCACGGTATACAAAAGTCCGTTGAACAACCGGTCGGACGGATCGTCCGATAATCCCATAAACCGCAGAACATCATTATTCAGGATATAAGAATGGCGTCCCTTCCCGGCATCGACATACGAATGAACCTGGCGCGGATTTTTCAGGGTGACAAATAAACTAAGACTATCCGCCCTGTCCGATGGATCGGCCCCGGTAATCAAAGTGTAACCAGGGGAGGAGTCTTTTTCAAAAGCAGGTGTCTGGCAGATACCGACTACCCTGTAAGTCCTCTTCTCTTCCGGCAGGAGCGTTTCGTCCCCGGCTGTGTACGGATCACTTTGACCGAGTTTCTCATTTCCCTTCATGCGGGCTCCCACAGTAAGAGTAAGCGTATCGCCTACCGCATAGGATACACCGCCGTTTGATGCAACTTTTCCGGAGACCAGGATCTCGCCGCTGTTTTCCGGAAGCCGGCCTGAGAGCAGGTGGATGGGCAGAGCATCAAAAGTTTCCGGCTGGAAGCCGGCTATGAAAAGATAAGGCTTATTCGGATTCTCTGCGCCGTCAAGAGCGGCATAACCGATATTTTCAAAGGTGACCGTATTTTTCACTTCTTTATTGAGCAGCTGCTCCCGGACAAAGGAGGAATCAACGTTCAAAAACGCCGCTTGCCAGTCGCCGTATTTTTGGGCCGCGCCCTTTGTCATATAATCCAGCAGAGAAACGCCAAAGGTGGCCACGGCCGTAATCATGGCGGCGGACAAAATGACCCCGATCACGGTTACAACCGTTCGCGTACGGTTCTTTTTCAGACCCTGCAGGGCAACTTTATGGAAGATGTTCATTACCGTTCCACCTGCCTCTCATCCCGCATTACCTTGCCGTCTGCGATGGTAATGATCCGGTCTGCCTGCAATGCGATATTTTCATCGTGGGTGACGATGATCAAAGTCTGGTGATACTTTTCGTGGCTTTCCTTCAGCAGATGGATGATCTCCTGGCCGTTGCGGCTGTCCAGGCTGCCGGTGGGTTCATCGGCCAGCATAACTGCCGGGGCATTCATCAAAGCGCGCCCGATTGCGACACGCTGCTGCTGGCCGCCGGAGAGCTGGTTCGGCAGATGGGTCCTGCGGTCCTGAAGCCCAAGCAGATCCAGCAGATCGTTGAGCCGTTCCCTGTTTACCTTTCGTTTGTCCATCAGAATGGGCAGCGTGATATTTTCCACCACATTCAAAGTGGGAATCAGATTGTGGAACTGATAAATCAGCCCCACCTGCCGTCTGCGGAAAATAGCAAGTTTTTCATTGCTTTGGGCATAGACATCCTGTCCGTTCAAATACACCTTTCCGCCTGTGGGCACATCCACGCCGGCGATGGTGTGGAGCAAAGTGGACTTACCGGAGCCGGAGGAACCGATGATTGCGGTAAATTCCCCCTTATCGATGGTAAGAGATACATGATCTAACGCGGTGACCTGGTTTTCGTCCCTCCCGTAGACCTTGCACAGTTGATCAATTTTCAAAAACTCCATTATGTGAGCCTCCTTATTTGTGGTTTACCCATATAATAGATCTTTGCCCTTACAGCAGGGTGACTTTTTGGTGAGAGATTCGTCACTTTGGGAAACGGATGGTAAATAGGGCCCCGCCCTGGGGATGATTCTTAGCGGTTATGGTCCCTCCCTGCCGGATGATGATGGACTTGCAGAGGGCCAGACCGATCCCGTACCCCGAAGCGTTTGCATTTGCTCCCCGGTATAACCGGTCAAATACATGGGGCAGATCTTCCTTTGCAAAGCCTGCGCCGCTGTCCCGGACCGTTATCTGTGTGAACAGCAGGTTGTCCTCGCAGGCAATTTGAATTCTTCCGTTATCTCCCGTACTTTCCATACAATTTTTAAGGATATTTTGTACCGCCTCAGAAAGCCAGTCCGAATCGCCAAAGACGGATATCCCCTCCGGTATGTCCGTTTGTACCTGAATATTGTGCAGCTCCATGGAGATCAAAAACGGGTGAAGGGCGGACCGGATCAAGCGGTCCACGTCCGTCGGTTCTCTTTGGAAAACGATAATACCCGCGTCCAAACGGGATAATTTGAGCAGAGAGGTAATCAGCCAGTCCATCTGGATAAACAATTCTTCCGTCTCCCTCATTAGGGCCATCCGTTCCGCTTTTTCCGGGTTGTTTTTCAGCAGGGACAGGATGAGGTTCGCGGAGGTCAGCGGTGTGCGCAGCTGATGGGCAATGTCGGCCAGCGAATCTGCAAGGTGGGTTTTCTCTTTTTTTAATGCGTCGTTTTGTTCCCGGATCCGCAGCGTCATTTTGGTTATTTCACTTTGCAAGATGGAAAGCTCGCCCTCGTCCGATTCACTGATAAACGTATGATCGGCGTTGTGCAGGACCAGATCGATCTGATCGGTAATCCGTGCAATGCTCCGGTAACGGGCATTGGTAAACACATAAAATGCCGTGCCGAAGGCAAGGGCAGAGACAAGAGCCAGTATTCCCGCTGCCGGCCGGACAGCGAAACCTACGGCGCAGGAGGCGGCGGTTATCAGGGCAAACCATACGGCAAACTGCCGGATTTCTCTATTCCGAAACATAGCCGCCTCCCAGCCGGTACCCGGTCCCGCGCACGGTGAGGATGATCTGCGGATCGGTGGGATCATCCTCGATCTTTTCCCGCAGCCGTTTGATGTAGACGGTCAGGGTATTATTATTGACAAATTCACCTGCGGCATCCCACAATTCATCCAGCAGGCGGTCCCGGGTGATAATATTTTTTGGATTCTGTATGAACACCAGCAGCAGACGGTATTCCAACGCGGAAAGGTAAATCTCTTTCCCGCATTTTTTCACGATTCCGCTGGCGGTATCCACTTGAACTCCGTGAATCTCAAATATAGGCCCGGGGCGCGCGCTTCTTCGCAGAGCGGTTCCGATCCGAGCGATCAGCTCCCTGGGGCGGAACGGTTTGGTGATATAGTCGTCCGCGCCAAGGTTCAGGCCCGTAACAACGCTGGATTCATCGTCGGAAGCGGTCAGAAAGATAACGGGAATGTCCTGGGAAGCTTTGATTTCCGTGCAGACCGTAAAACCATTTCCGTCAGGCAGGGAAATGTCGACCAGCGCCAGGTCGAAATGATTACCGGCAAGCGCAGCGAGAGCCTGCGCGCGCGTGGGAGCGTGGGTGACTGCGAAGCCCTCCGAGCGGAGCAGGCGTATTAGGTTCCTGGCGATCGCTTTATCGTCCTCTACTAAAAATATCTGTTTCATGTGTTCCCTCCATCGTTAAGAGATCTTGCAGTCTATTATATTTCTTTTGGCGCAAATATGCCAGAGGAGATAAGAATAACGGCCGTCTAAAATGTTGAAAATAGAAAAAATCTGGTATATACTTATAAAAAGAGTTTTGTAAAAGGAAAGATGTAATAGCGGAAAGAAGAAAATAGACGCGGTAACTGCGTCGCAGGAGGGAATATGAAAGGGCCAGGAGCCAGCATAGAGATAAAAAAACAAAACCGGAATCATATTTTGAAATATATTCTTAGAAGCAAAACAACTTCCCGGCAGGACATCGCGGCAGCGCTTGGCCTTAGTATGCCCACGATCCTGCAGAACGTGAAGGAATTACAGGAGCTGGGTGTAGTGGAAGAGAGCGGCCGGTTTGAATCCACAGGCGGCAGAAAAGCGAATGTGATTACGAGCATTTCAAACGCGGCGCTGTCTATCGGGGTTGAGATTACAAAGAATCACGTCCGTATCGTTCTCATTGATCTGTCGGAAAATATTTTATTTCATAAGAGGTTTGTTTTGCCTTACAGGAATACCAATGAATATTATTCCCAATTAGCCCTTATGATTCAGGCTTTTATAGGAGAACATCCCATCGATACCAGAAAAATAGCGGGCGTGGGCATTTCCATCCCCGGAATCATGACTGAGGACGCGACCGTCATCGCGGATTCCCATGTGTTAAATATCAGGAATGTATCCTGTAAGGCCATCAGTTCCCTGCTGCCTTGGAAAGCTTACTTTGTAAACGACGCAAATGCCGCGGCTTTGGCGGAATTGCGGAACTTGCCGCAGAACAGTACAATGGTATATTTATCGCTTAGTAACAGCGTGGGCGGAGCAATTTTTATTAATGGGGATATCTATAGGGGAATCAACCAGAGAAGCGGGGAGTTTGGGCATATGAGGATTGTGCACAATGGCAGGCCGTGCTATTGCGGGCAGTTAGGATGTGCGGACGCTTATTGCTCGGCGCTGGTACTGGCCCCGAAGGAAGAGAAGCTGGAAGCTTTTTTTGACCGTTTAAGGGAGGGGGAGGAAGAAAAGAAGGCTGTTTGGAATGAGTATATGGACCATCTGGCAGAATTAATTATTAATATCCGCATGTCTTTTGACTGTGATATTATTTTGGGTGGATATGTCGGGTGCTATATGGAGCCGTGGCTTCAGGAACTTCAGTCAAAGGTTGCCGCGCTTGATCCGTTTGAGCAGCCGGGAGATGTATTTTTGTCTGCCAGCAGGTTTAAGCAGGAATCAAGCGCTTTGGGGGCTGCGATGATTCCGATGGAAGAGTATATGGATCGATTGTAACAGGGGGATTGTGGCCTGATTTGGAACTGGGGGGAGTTTGGGCGAAGTGGAAATATCGGGAAACGGAGGGAGGTGTCTGCTTCGGTGGCTGGGCTTGATGGGCCGGCTTCCGGGGACAGGCACCTTTCTCTTTTAGTGTCTTGCCGCTTAACTTTTCATCCGAAAGGAGCCAGTCCACTTGCGGCATCTTGTATTGGTTTCCGGGCATGAATTGCGGGAGGGAGAGGCTTGACAGGCCTGAAATTTTGGCATTGCGTATTGACAATCGTTTTTGATAATGTTATTATAACAATACTTTAATAAATAGTTTTATAAAACTATATAAAAAGAATTGGGGTGGAAGAATGCTTCAACAGGTAATGACGGCGCCGGGGGAGATCTGTTTTCAAGATGTTCCGGACCCGGCTGCGAAGGAACAGGAAGTCGTTGTAAAAATTAAGCGGATTGGTATCTGCGGAAGTGATATTCATGTATATCACGGCAAGCATCCATTTACAAAATATCCGGTTACGCAAGGGCACGAGGTAAGCGGAGAGATTGTGGAAACGGGCAGTAATGTCAGGAATCTGAAGGTCGGGCAAAAAGTTACGGTGCAGCCGCAGGTTTTCTGCGGCAAGTGCTACCCGTGCACGCACGGAAAATATAATCTCTGTGAAGATTTAAAAGTAATGGGGTTTCAGACGACAGGGATGGCCAGTGAACTCTTTGCGGTGGACGCTTCCAAAGTGACACCGCTGCCGGAGGAGTTAAGCTATGACGAAGGAGCCATGATCGAACCGCTGGCAGTGGCGGTTCACGCTGTAAACCGGGCAGGGGATATTTCCGGCGGAAATATTGCCGTCATTGGCGCCGGGCCGATTGGAAATCTTGTAGCGCAGGCGGCGAAAGCAAAGGGCGCCGGCAAAGTTTTGGTGACGGATGTGAGTGATATCAGGCTTGGCATCGCAAAGGAATGCGGTATTGATTTTGCGGAAAACACCAGGAAACGGAATTTCGGGGATGCCGTCCTGGAGCACTTTGGCCCGGATAAAGCGGATGTGATCTATGATTGCGCCGGAAACGATACGACAATGGGCCAGGCTATTCAATACGCCAGAAAAGGAAGCACGATTATTCTGGTCGCGGTGTACGCAGGTATGGCAAATGTGGATCTGGCGGTTCTGAATGACCATGAATTGGATCTGAATACGACGATGATGTATCGGAACGAAGATTACATAGAAGCCATTAAACTGGTAGAGGATAAGAAAATCCGGCTGCGTCCCTTAATGTCAAAGCATTTTCCGTTCCTTGAGTATTTGCAGGCTTACAAGTACATCGATGAGAATCAGGAGAAAACAATGAAAGTCTTAATCGACGTCCAGGATTAAACGGCAGGATGCAGGAGAAAAGCGGTATGTCGGAGAATAGCGGTTGAAAATATTTGGCGCCGGAATTGCCTGAAAGGGTAATTCCGGTGTTTTGCATACAGTTTTGCCTGCATAAAAATATTATTGTCATGAACGGTAATAAGCGGGTATAATTTATAGTATCGGAAAAGGCCGGATAAAACACGGGTACCTTTTGCCGTCCCGTCCATGAGCGAAATATTGTAAAAAAGAAAGAAAATACTTGCAATTTTCATAGAAAAGAGGTATTTTATTAGCGTGTGTTTCTTGAGAATACAAATGTACATATTATAAAGACGTGCGGAAAGATAGAATGAAACAGAGCAAGAGGGAGAAAGAGAGTAATGAAAAAAGTAGTAAAATTTGGCGGAAGTTCGCTGGCCAGCGCAGAACAGTTTAAAAAGGTAAAAAATATTATCTGTCAGGAGGAAGCCAGAAGGTATGTGGTGCCTTCCGCTCCCGGAAAGCGATATTCCCATGACACAAAAGTTACAGATATGCTTTATCAGTGTTACGAAGCGGCAGAAAGCGGAAAAGAATTCAAAGAGCTGCTGAAAAAGATAGAAGCCCGATATGAAGAGATTATCCAGGGCCTGGGCATAAAACTGTCCCTGGCCGCTGAGTTTGATAAAATCGCGGAGATGTTTATCAACAAAGCCGGCAGTGAATATGCGGCCTCCCGCGGGGAATATTTAAATGGGATCGTACTGGCGGCCTACCTGGGGTTTGAATTTATAGACGCCGCCACAGTGATCTTTTTCCAAAAGGACGGCAGCCTGAACGCCGAAAAGACAGATAAAAAGCTCCATGACCGGCTGAAATCCGCAGAACATGCGGTAATACCCGGGTTTTACGGGGCGCTGGACGACGGCGCCATCCGGACATTTTCCAGAGGAGGGTCCGATATCACCGGTTCCCTGGTGGCAAAAGCCATTCACGCGGATCTGTATGAGAACTGGACCGATGTGTCCGGCTTCTTGGTTGCCGATCCGAGAATCGTAAGCAATCCGGAGGTTATTGAGACCATCACCTACCGGGAGCTGCGGGAGCTGGCCTATATGGGAGCCACCGTTCTGCATGAGGACGCCATTTTCCCTGTGCGCAAGGAAGGGATTCCCATCAATATCCGGAACACCAACGCGCCGGACGAGAAAGGCACGCTGATCGTGGAGAGCACCTGCCGCAGTTCCAAGTATACCATCACCGGAATCGCCGGTAAGAAAGGCTTCGCCTCCATCAGCGTGGATAAAGATCTGATGAACTCCGAGATCGGTTTCGGAAGGAAAGTTCTGGGAGTATTTGAAGACAATGGCATCTCATTTGAACATATGCCGTCCGGGATCGATACGATGACGATCTTCGTGCAGCAGTCGGAATTTGTCGACAAAGAGCAGCAGGTGATCGCCGGAATTCACCGCGCGGTGCATCCTGATATCGTGGAACTGGAATCTGACCTGGCGCTTATCGCCGTGGTGGGGCGGGGCATGAAAGCCACGCGCGGTACCGCCGGACGCATATTCTCGGCGCTGGCCCATGCGCGGGTAAATGTGAAGATGATCGACCAGGGCTCCAGCGAATTAAATGTTATAATTGGTGTGAAAAACAGTGATTTTGAGACTGCGATTCGTGCAATTTATGATATTTTTGTAACTGCCCAGCTGTGATAAAACGGTTTTTTGTGAATTTTAGGACTTTCACAATTTATTGTGGAAAATTCTTTGGGTAACTTGACATAATGCATAAAAAAGTATAAAATTTAAGTGTTGTATTTTTATGTACAATGAAAACTAAATAAGGAGGTGCTCCTGTGCCAACTACGATCATTGTTGCTGTTGTAGTCGCGTTGGTTGTGGCTGTTATTACTTGGATCGTCGCCACTGCCTATCGGAAGAATGTAGTAGAATCCAAGATCGGTAGTGCGGAAGACAAAGCAAGAGAAATAATAGATGAAGCATTGAAAACCGCGGAAACCAAGAAAAGGGAAGCCCTGCTGGAAGCCAAAGAGGAATCTTTAAAGACCAAGAATGAACTGGAAAAAGAGACCAAGGAACGGCGGGCTGAGCTGCAACGTTATGAAAGAAGAGTACTTTCCAAGGAAGAAGCTGTCGACAAGAGAGCGGATAATTTGGAAAAGCGCGAGTCTTCTATTTCAGCAAAGGAAGAAGATTTAAAAAAGAAAAAGGCGGAAGTGCAGGAACTTCATGCCAAACGTGTACAGGAACTGGAAAGAATCTCTGGACTTACCTCCGAACAAGCAAAAGAATATCTGTTGAAAACTGTTGAAGACGAAGTAAAACATGACACGGCTGTTCTCATCAAAGAGATGGAGAACAGAGCAAAAGAAGAAGCATCAAAGAAAGCAAAAGAGTATGTGGTAAACGCCATACAGAAATGTGCGGCAGACCATGTGGCTGAGACGACGATTTCCGTGGTTCAGCTGCCCAACGATGAGATGAAGGGCAGGATTATCGGCCGGGAAGGCCGGAATATCCGTACCTTGGAGACGATGACCGGGGTGGATCTGATTATTGACGATACGCCGGAAGCGGTTATCCTTTCAAGCTTTGACCCGATCAGACGTGAAGTGGCGAGAATCGCACTGGAGAAATTGATTGTGGACGGTCGGATTCATCCGGCCAGAATCGAAGAGATGGTCGAAAAAGCGCAGAAGGAAGTAGAGACCATGATGCGCGAAGAGGGAGAGGCCGCTGCGTTGGAAGCGGGTGTTCACGGCGTTCATCCCGAACTTATCAGATTGTTAGGAAAGATGAAATTCAGGACGAGTTATGGCCAGAATGCTTTGAAGCATTCGGTTGAAGTGGCACTGCTGTCAGGTCTGTTGGCCAGCGAGATTGGCGTGGACGTAAGAATGGCAAAACGTGCCGGTTTATTACATGACATCGGAAAATCCATCGATCATGAAACAGAAGGCTCACATATTCAAATCGGTGTTGACTTATGCAGAAAATATAAGGAATCAGCCACGGTAATCAACGCGGTTGAATCCCACCATGGGGATGTGGAACCGGAAAGTCTGATCGCTTGTCTGGTACAGGCAGCCGATACGATTTCGGCGGCGAGACCGGGAGCGAGAAGAGAAACGTTAGAAACATATACAAACAGATTGAAACAGTTAGAAGATATCAGCAATGCCTTTAAGGGAGTGGAGAAGTCTTTTGCTATTCAGGCAGGTAGAGAGATTCGTGTAATGGTAGTTCCGGAAATGGTCAGCGATGCCGACATGGTATTAATGGCCAGAGATATTTCCAAACAGATCGAGTCCGAACTGGAATATCCGGGCCAGATCAAAGTAAATGTAATCCGGGAATCCAGGGTTACAGACTACGCAAAATAAGAAGATAAGAGATGCCCCAGACCGCGGAAGCGGTTTTGGGGTATTTTTTCTTGGACGAAATCTGTGGACAAAACCTGCGAGCGAAACCCACGGACAAAACCCGTTCTTGTAAGAGCCGCCGGCCGGTGGTATAATGACGCTTGATTACTATTGGAGCTTTGAAAGATTTGAATATAAGGAGTGTGTCGTATGGCGGAAGTGTATAAGCGGTTAAAGAGAGAACTGATTCATAAGGGAGCGGTGATCGACTACTATAAGGATTATGTGCAGATTCCCAACGGGAACGTGGCGGAGTGGGATTTTATTAAACATAAGGGAGCGGCGGCCGTAGTCCCGGTCACAAAGGAAGGAAAGATCCTGATGGTGCGCCAGTACCGCAATGCCCTGGATCGCTTTACTCTCGAGATACCCGCAGGAGGCAGGGACAGCGAGGAGGAAGAAACCATTGTGTGCGCGGCCAGGGAGTTGGAAGAAGAGACCGGGTACCGCTCAGAGAACCTGGAGTTATTGCTGTCTCTTCGGACAACGGTTGCTTTTTGTAATGAATTTATCGACGTCTATGTGGCCAGAGATTTGATTCCCTCCCGGCAGCATCTGGATGAGGACGAGTATGTGGATGTGGAGGAGCATGAGATCGACGAGCTGGTAAAGCTTTGCTACGACGGTGTGCTGCAGGATTCCAAGACCGTGTCGGCGATCCTGGCGTATAAGCTGAAATATTGCAGCTAAGACTTTAAGTTCCCTATTTCCCGTCTAATTCCTGCGCCGGTTGCATAAAATGAAAGGAGTAAGCTGGAAAGGGGCATCCATGTGCAGATATTTCGGACAGGAAAGACAGCGGTAAATAAAAAACTGTTTATTCTGCTGTTTATGGCAGGGCTTATAGGCGGCGTGCTGTTCGCCAATCTCTTCGGTAAAAATTATCTGAACCAAACCGGAATCCTGAGCGATTATTTTCTCAGTAAATATAAATATATGGAAATCGATTACGGAAATCTGTTTTTCTACATATTGGGAAAGCGGTCTATGGGTATTCTTTTCCTCTGGATTATGGGAGTTACGGTCCTTGGCTGCCCGGCCGTCTGGCTGTATCTCGTCTGGTACGGATTTTCCGCCGGGATGATTCTGTCCATGTCGGTGATGAAATTCGGGGTAAAGGGGCTGATGCTGTGTGTGGGAGGTATTTTGCCCCAGTATGTGGTCTATGTGCCTTTGCTGATCTTCTTTTTGGTTAAGGTTCATGGGATGTCGGCTCAGCTGTATTACGGAAAATACCTGTCGGGAAGCAGCTACCAGCCAAAGAAGCAGCTTATTGTCCCCTATGTGCTGGTACTGGTTATGACCATGGGAGGAATCCTGGCCGGAACTTTCCTGGAAACCTACGTAAATACCGGTTTTTTAAAGCTTATTTTGAAAAATTTTTAACGGAATATAAACAACATATTGTGCCGCCCCGAAATGGGCCGCCGATATGTTGTATTTTTATGTCGGACCCGCATGAATCCTGGGTTTTTAAGTAAATTTACATTTGATTTTCTCGGAATTTATGCTTATAATACTAGATATAACGCAATATTATGTAAATTATACAGGGGCGTATCGGGAGAAGAAACGGTAAGAATAAATGTGGGTGAGTCAGCCGGAAAGCAAAGGATGAGTGTATGGAAAAAGAAATACAGGAATTTATTTCGTATTTGCACGAGGTAAAGAAGACCTCGAACAATACGGAAATTTCCTATCAGAGAGATTTATTGAAAATGGCCAGATTCATGTATGGCCAGGGGGTTATGGATGTAAGGAACATTACATCCACAAATATGAACTCATACATTCTGTATTTGGAGAAAAAAGGCTTTGCGGCGGCAACTATTTCCAGGAGCATCGCGTCGGCAAAGGCTTTCTTTATCTACTTATTCCGCCAGGGAATTGTAAAAGAAGATCCGGCGGAAGTGTTAAAAGCCCCCAAAGTAGAGAAGAAAATACCGGATGTGCTTTCCACGGACGATGTCATACTTCTGTTAGAGCAGCCCCACGGCGCCACGCCGAAGGAGATCAGGGACAAGGCCATGCTGGAGCTTTTGTACGCCACCGGCATCCGGGTGACCGAACTGATTACCCTGAAGGCATCAGATGTAAATATTCAGATGAATTATATCGTCTGCCGGGAGGGCGAGAAAGAGCGGATCATTCCATTTGGACATGCCGCCCAGCGGGCGCTTGAGAATTATATGGAAAACGCGAGAAGCCATTTCATCGGATCAGAGGGCTGTGAAGCCTTATTTACCAATTGCTCCGGCAAGCCTATGAGCCGTCAGGGTTTCTGGAAACTGATCAAATACTATGCAAAGAGGGCCGGGATCGAGGCGGATATTACTCCCCACACATTACGGCATTCCTTTGCGGCCCACCTGGTGGAGAATGGAGCGGACTTAAAAGCCGTACAGGAAATGCTGGGGCACTCCGATATATCAACGACCCAGATCTATACGCATATTAACAGCAGCCATATACGGGAAGTATATGCGAAAGCCCATCCAAGAAAATAAACGCAGATATGGGGAGGGCCCGGGACAAACCTGCCATTCGACTTGGAATGTCCCGGGCCCTGCCGGTTTTCATAGTTCGAATTGGTTAGGATGCATATAATGGTTTATAGGAGAAAGGGAGGCTCATATTATGGCGGAAACCACCAGTATCCAGATAAGAATTCATCCGGAGACGAAGGAAAGAGCAGAAAAATTATTTGCGGACATGGGTATCACTTTATCGGATGCCATTGACCTGTTTTTGTGCAAATCTATCGCTGCGGGAGGTCTGCCATTTGATGAGAAACAGCCTCTTTATAATACGGAAACAGAGGTTTCCGTGCAGGAAGCGCGCGATATTCTGGGTGGAAAGGTAAATACGAAGACTTATGCTACGGCAGGAGAGCTATTTGAAGAGTTAAATAAAGAAATGGACTAAAAAATAATGCTGCAACTGGAAACCACCGGCCAATTCCGAAAGGACTATAAACGGCTGAAAAAGCGCGGATACGACATGTGCCGGATGGAACAGGTGATCGATAAGCTGTTGGAGGAGAAAGCTTTACCGGCACAATACCATGATCATGCTCTGTCGGGAACTTATGCCGGATTTCGGGAGTGCCATGTTTCGAGGGATTGGCTGTTCATCTATGCAGTCCATCGAGATAAGCTGATATTAACCGCTTCCCGGACAGGGTCCCATTCGGATCTGCTGAGAAAAGGATAAATGGGAGGAAGGAAATCCGCGTCAGGGCCTTGAAACCTGGTCCCCGGATTTAGAACCCAGGTTTTAGCGGAAAAAACGAATTGAAAGAGAGGACTTACCGTCTCTGCAACACGGAGACAGAAGTCCTCTTCGATTTACGCTGTTTTTCACAGCTCCTTTAAAATTTTTAAGTTTCTTCAATAAAGAGTTAAATTATATCAGCATAATTCCGCAATATCCAGAATTAGGCGTTTCGATTCCGGCCATCCCAGGCAAGGATCGGTGATAGATTTTCCATAGACATGTTCGCCTACCCGCTGTGCGCCGGGTTCTATGTAACTCTCGATCATGACACCCTTAACCAGACGATGAATATTATGGGAATGCCGCCTGCTGTGCAGAACTTCTTTCACGATACGGATCTGTTCCAGGTATTGCTTATTCGAATTGGAATGATTGGCATCGATAATCGCAGCCGGATTTTTTAACTCCCGCTCGTCATACATCATAAGGAGCCGGTTCAGGTCCTCATAGTGATAATTGGGAATGCAGGAACCATGTTTATTGACGGCGCCGCGCAAAATGACATGAGCCAGTTCATTTCCGTCCGTCTTTACTTCCCAGCCCCGGTAAATAAAGCTGTGCCCGTTCTGTGCGGCCACCACCGAGTTCAGCATAACCGAATAGTCGCCGCTGGTCGGATTCTTCATGCCCGCCGGCACGTCAAAACCGCTGACCGTCAGCCGGTGCTGCTGATCCTCCACAGAGCGGGCGCCGATAGCCACATAAGACAGAATATCTGAGAGATAACGCCAGTTTTCAGGATAGAGCATCTCATCCGCGGCAGTCAGCCCGGTTTCCTCGATAGCCCGTATATGCATCTTCCGAATGGCGATGAGACCCGCCAGAAGATCCGGGTTCTTCTCAGGGTCCGGCTGATGAACCATTCCTTTATACCCCTCGCCGGTAGTCCTTGGTTTATTCGTATAAATTCTGGGAATCAGGATCAGCCGTTCCTTCACCTCTTCCTGAAGTTCAGCCAGCCGGCTTACATAATCGCACACCGCATCCTCATTATCCGCGGAACAAGGCCCCACAATGACCAGGAACTTATCCGAGACACCAGTGATCACATCGCGGATCTGCGCATCCCTCTGTTCCTTTATCTTCTTAATCTCTTCGCTGATCGGATACTGTTCCCGAATCTCCGAAGGGGTAGGTAATTTTTTAATAAAAGTAAATCCCATAGTTAGCACGTCCTTTCGCAATGATTATAAACTAATTATCCTGGCTTGTCGACTATTTTTTGGGGTGGGTTTTTAGGGAGGGGCCGTTGGGAATGGGGACTGGGTGCTGGAGAGCGCGCGTCGCGGGCCGGCTTATGGCGGCAGGGTATTCCCGCGCTCCCGCCTCCGGCCAGGTCTTTGTACGCTTTGAAAAGACAAAGAAACGGTTACAAGTTACACTAGCTCCGGAGCCCGGAAATCCCTTATTACATTTTCCAGGGCAAACTCGCCCTTGCGGGCTCAAACAGTGCCCTGAAAAATGGGGATTTCCGGACTCCTCCGCAAGTGTAACTAGTAACCGTTTCTTATGTCTTTTCAAAGCGTACAAAGACCTGGCCGGAGGCGGGAGCACGGGAATTCCCTGCCGCCATAAGCCGGCCCGCGACGTGCGCTCTCCAGCACCCAGTCCCCATTCCCCCGGATTCCCAGGCTCCCCCTTTCCTCTCCGGCCCACAAATTCAGTTTATAAAAGTTTAATATTTAAAAGGATTGACGCAAATCAGGGCGGCCCTTATAATGAGGAAAGTGACTGACCGGTTGGTCGGTCGGTATATTTTGACAGGAAGAGCCAAGCGCAAGGAGGAGCGGCATGTTATCGAAGATTAGCGTGAAGAAACCGTATACGGTAGTGGTAGCTGTGGTGCTGATATTGATTCTGGGGGTCGTATCTTTTACGGAGATGACCACGGATCTGTTTCCCAGTATGAACCTGC
This sequence comes from Diplocloster agilis, assembly GCF_019042275.1. Classification (GTDB taxonomy): domain Bacteria; phylum Bacillota; class Clostridia; order Lachnospirales; family Lachnospiraceae; genus Diplocloster; species Diplocloster agilis. The sequence continues at coordinate 12,079 of NZ_JAHQCW010000047.1, read as the reverse complement.
CCTATGCGATAGTTATGACGACAGACCCGGGAGCCAGCCCGGAAGAAGTGGAAGAGAAAGTGACGAAACCGGTGGAGTCGGCGATGGCGACCATCAGTAATATAGAGAACATCAATTCGGTTTCTTCGGATAATGTTTCTATGGTTATTTTGGAGTTCGCGGAGACTACCAATATGGATTCCGTTACCATTGAGATGCGGGAAAGCCTGGATCAGATCAAGACGTACTGGGATGATAATATCGGTGATCCGCTGATTATGAAGCTGAACCCGGATATGCTGCCGGTTATGGTGGCGGCGGTGGACGGGGAGGGACTGAGCGCTTCGGAGCTTACGGATCTGGTAAATGACAAGGTGATACCGGATATCGAGAGTCTGGAAGGGGTAGCCAGCGTCACGGCTACCGGTGAGATCGAGGAAAGCGTTCAGGTGATTATCCGCCAGGATAAGGTGGATGAGGCCAATGCGAAGGTGAGAGCGGCGTTAGATGACAGTTTCGCAGATGCAGAGTCGGAGATGGAGGATGCCCAGTCTGAGATTAAGGATGGGAAGAAGAAACTGGAGGACGGGCTGAATGAGGCTTCCGGAAAGATGGCGGAAGGGGAGACCCAGATTCTGAATGGAAAGCTGGATATCGCCAAGGGCGAGGTGCAGATCGCGACAGCCCAGAGCATGGTGCAGATGGGGGAAACGCTGGTCAGTTCGCTTGAGGATACGCTGAAAGAGACGAAAGGGAAAGCATCGGAGCTGGAACAGCAGTTAAAAGCCGCGGAAGAGGGGCTGGATGCTCTGGATCAGGCGAAAGCGCAGATACAGCAGCAGCTGGATTTCCTGAATTCCATAACACCCGGGGCGATCACACCGGAACAGGCGGCGGCTTTGCAGGGTATGCTGGCCGCGATCGATACAAGCGGGCTTACGGAAGAACAGAAAGCGGCGATTAACCAAGCGGTTCAGATGGGAATCCAGAATATGCCTGTGGAGGTCCAGAAGGGGATCCTGGATGCGTTAAAGAGCGGGCTTCAGGGGGCGCTGAATCAGATCGACCAGCAAGCGTCCCAGCTGCCGGTGACGAAAGAGGAGCTGGCCCAGATACGGGCGGCTTATGATACCGCCAAGTCAGAAGTTAATAAATTAGAGGGGAGTCTGGCTGAGGCAAAGAAGGAGCTGGCAGAAAACAAGACCAAGCTTCAGGAAGCGCAGGAAGCCTTCCCGGAAATAAAAGAGAAAACCGACGACGCGATGAAGCAGCTGGTGGAAGGACAGTCCAAGGCTGCTGTGGAGATGGGCAGCGCCAAGGCCATGCTGGAGATGGGCGAGAAGCAGATGGACTCGGCCAAGGAGCAGTTTGACGATACGAAAGATACGGCCTATGATAATTCCGATCTGAACAATATTATTAATACGGACCTGATCAAGCAGATCCTGCTGGCCCAGAACTTTTCCATGCCTGCGGGGTATGTCACGGAAGACCGGGTGGACTACCTGGTGCGGGTCGGTGATAAGGTGGCCGACACGGAGGCTTTGGAAAATCTGGTATTGCTGGACATGGGAATGGACGGGCTGGAACCGATCCGGCTCTCCGATGTGGCGGACGTTATTTATACGGACAACAGCGACCAGGTTTATGCCAAAATAAATGGAAATCCGGGTATCATGTTCAGCATTCAGAAGCAGACCGGGTATTCCACGGGAGATGTATCCGGCAGGCTGCAGGACCGTTTCGATAAGCTGGCGGCGGAAAATGAGAATCTGACGTTTACAGCCCTGATGGACCAGGGGATTTATATTGACATGGTGATCAATTCTGTCCTGGAAAATATGTTGTTCGGCGGGCTGCTGGCGATTCTGATACTACTGCTGTTTTTAAAGGATATCAGGCCTACATTGGTTATCGCCTGTTCGATTCCGATCAGTATCCTGACAGCGATCGTGCTGATGTATTTTTCCGGTGTGACGATCAATATTATCTCGCTGTCCGGTCTGGCGCTGGGAGTCGGCATGCTGGTTGATAACTCCATTGTCGTGATTGAAAATATTTACCGGCTGAGAAATGAGGGCGTGCCGGTTAAGAAGGCGGCTATTGACGGAGCAAGGCAGGTGTCCGGAGCTATTATGGCATCCACGCTGACGACGATATCCGTATTTGCGCCGATTATATTTACACAGGGTATCACGCGGCAGCTTTTCGTGGACATGGGGCTGACGATCGCTTACTCGCTGCTGGCCAGCCTGTTTATCGCCCTTACTTTGGTACCGATGATGTCGGCGGGACTGCTTAAGAATACCAAGGAGAAAGAACATAAGATTCTGGACCGGCTGCAGGGCGTGTGCGGAAAGGGAATCGCCTGGTCACTGCGGCATAAGGCTGTGGTCCTGATCACGGTGGTGGTGCTGCTGGCGGTCAGTGCATTTGGAGCTATTTCCAGAGGTACGGCGTTTATGCCGGAGATGGAGAGCACCCAGGTGTCCGTGGATGTGAAGATGCCGGAAGGGTCTTTGCTTTCGGAGACGGCGGCCATGACAGACCAGGTGATCGAGCGTCTGACCACGATCCCGGATGTGGATACCGTGGGCGCAATGGTCAGTTCCGGCTCAATGATGGGAATGGGGAGCAGCTCGACAGACGCGGCGTCTCTGTATCTGATTCTGAAGGAAGACCAGACCATGACCAATGCGGAAGTGGCGGACAGCATAAAGGAACTGACCCAGGATCTGGACTGCGAGGTTTCCGTAAATACGAATACGATGGATATGAGTGCTCTTGGCGGCAGCGGTATTTCCGTCCGGGTTAAAGGCCGTGAGCTGGATAAGCTTCAGGAGATCGCCGGCGATGTGGCGAAAATCATAACCGACACCAAAGGCACTACGGAAGTCAATGACGGAATGGAGGAGACCACGCCGGAGTTCCGGATTATTGTAAATAAAGAGAAGGCCTCGGAATACAACCTGACCGTGGCTCAGGTATACCAGAAGGTACAGGCCAGACTGGCGGATGCCAAAGCGGCTACCGTTCTTCAGACAGCGGCAAAAGATTATAATGTGACCGTGACAGACGGGGAAGATGAAGAACTGACCTGGCAGGATCTGGAAAAACTGACCATCAGTGTCACGAATAAGGATAAAGAGAAAGAAGACGTGCCCCTGTCGGAGCTCTGTACGTTTACGGAAGGGGAAGGATTGTCGTCCATTAACCGGATTGGAAATGAGCGCTGTATTACCGTATCCGCATCCATTGACAAAGACCACAATATCGGTCTGGTCAGCAGCGAAATACAAAAGCAGCTGAACCGGTATCAGATTCCGGACGGATACAGTATCGAGATGGCCGGTGAGGATGAGACGATCAATGAAGCCATGGTCCAGGTAATCAAAATGCTGCTGCTGGCGCTGGTATTCATGTATCTGATTATGGTGGCCCAGTTCCAGTCACTGCTGTCACCGTTTATCATCATGTTCACCATTCCCCTGGCCTTTACCGGCGGGTTCCTGGGACTGTTCCTGTCCGGCAGCGAAGTCAGCGTAATCGCAATGATCGGTTTCGTCATGCTGTCAGGAATTATCGTAAACAACGGTATCGTGCTGGTGGATTATATCAATCAGCTGCGAAGAGAAGGAATGGAGAAAAAAGAGGCGATCGTGGAAGCCGGAAGGACCCGTCTGCGGCCAATTTTGATGACGGCTATGACGACGGTGTTAGGACTCTCTACCATGGCGGCCGGTTTTGGCATGGGCGCAGATATGGTGCAGCCCATGGCTATCGTCACGATCGGAGGACTGATCTATGGTACGCTGCTGACCCTGTTTGTAGTGCCGTGTATCTATGATTTGTTCAACCGGAAGAAAGACATGACGGAGGAGGAGATTGAGTAATGGAAGTAGCTGACAAGAAGGTTGCTCTGTTTGAAGCGGTGATCGCACTGATTGAAGACGGCGTGGATATCAACTCGTTAAAAGTATCCGACATTACCAACCGGGCCGGAATTGGCAAAGGCACCGCCTATGAATATTTTCGGAGCAAGGAAGAGATTATTATACAGGCGCTGTTCTATGACGTGGGACGGCGCATTGAGAAGATCCGCAGGCTGCTGAGACAAAATATGAATACCAGAGACCGGATTTTTACCATTTTTCAGTGGATGGAAACGGATGCGAGACAGAAGAGTTCATTTACACAGCTGTTCCAGATGGCGACCGGATCGTTTGAATTTTCCAATTCCCTGAAAGAAAAGATGGACAGCCAGGAAGGATATTGTAGGGAAATCAATGAAATCCTGATGGCGTTCGTGGAAGCTGGAGTTAAGGAGGGCGTATTCCGGCCGGAGTTAGCGCCGGCCTTACAGCGCACAGCTTTGGTGTCACAGTTCATGAGCTTTGTACTTTATTTCCATCAGGAAGAGATCTCAGAGTCAGTGAGCGTGGAGCAGATGAAAGAATTCCTGTACGGGAATATCATGAAAATGTTAGGATAACGTAATGCGGACATGTCCCAAACCGGAATGGACATGTCCCAAACTGAAATGGACATGTCCCAAATCGAAATGGACATGTCCCTTTTAGTTATTGCTCGGCCAGATTTTTCTGGGCGGTGGATAGCATTAGTTTGATACGGTTCAGCTGGTTTACTTCGCTGGCGCCGGGGTCGTAGTCGATGGCTACGATATTGGACTTGGGATGCCGTCTGCGGATTTCTTTGATGACTCCCTTTCCGACGATATGGTTCGGCAGGCAGGCGAAGGGCTGTGTGCATACGATATTGCTGGTGCCGCTGTGTATCAGCTCCATCATCTCGCCGGTCAGGAACCATCCTTCTCCGGTCTGGTTGCCAAGCGAGACGATCGGCTCCGCCATTTTCGCCAGGTCTTCGATGTGGGCCGGTGGGTCAAAGTGCCGGCTGGCCTCTAAGGCCTTACGCGGAGCGGAACGGATCCAATCCAGGCCCTTGATTCCCAGATTGCAAAGCGCAGCGGTCTTCTTACTCATGCCCAGCTTGTCGGCCTTGAAATTCGAGTTATAGAAGCAGTACTGGAAAAAGTCCAGAAGATCGGGGACTACGGCCTCCGCACCCTCGGATTCCAGCAATTCCACCAGGTAGTTGTTTGCCGCCGGCAGGAATTTTACAAGAATCTCGCCGACTACTCCGACCTTGGGCTTTTGTACATCGGTTACCGGGAGTTTGTCGAAGTCCTGAATGATCTCTCGGCATAATTTCTTATATTCACGGAAGGACGGATGCTTTTTTTGGAGAAACGCGACGCATCTGGCCTCCCATTTTTTGTGCAGCGCGTTTGCGGAGCCCGGCGTGGCCTCATAAGGACGCATCCGGTACAGGCAGCGCATGAAGATGTCGCCGAATACCAGACCGAATATGGCCTTTTTCAATAATGGAAGCGTAAAGGAAAAGCCCGGGTTGCTCTCTAATCCGTTCAGGTTGATGGATATAACCGGAATCTGGGGATATCCGGCTTTTTCAAGAGCCCTGCGGATGAATCCGATATAGTTGGAAGCGCGGCAGCCGCCGCCGGTCTGGGAAATAACAACCGCAGTTTTGTTTACATCGTATTCACCGGATAAGATGGCCTCCATAATCTGGCCGACTACCATCAGTGAAGGGTAGCAGGCGTCATTGTTGACATATTTTAATCCCACATCCACCGCCGCTTTGTTGTCATTGGGCAGAACACGGATGTTAAACCCACAGGATTTTAACGCCGGCTCGATCAGAGCAAAGTGGATCGGCGACATCTGGGGGCAGAGGATGGTGTAATCTTTTTTCATTTCTTTGGTAAATACTACCCGGTCATAGGCGGAGGATACCACAGTCCGGCAGATCGATTTCTGTTCCCGCACCCGGATGGCGGACAGTAACGAACGGACCCGGATTCTGGCGGCGCCCAGATTATTTACCTCATCGATTTTCAGGCAAGTGTAAATCTTTCCGGACTTGGACAGGATATCGCTTACCTCGTCGGTGGTAACCGCGTCCAGGCCGCAGCCAAAGGAATTTAACTGGATCAGATCCAGATTATCCCTGGTTTTTACATAGTTTGCCGCCGCGTAGAGACGGGAATGATACATCCACTGGTCCATGACGATCAACGGGCGCTCCACCGGATACATATGGGAAATAGAATCTTCCGTCAACACCGCCAGACCATAGGAGGTGATCAGCTCGGGAATACCGTGATGGATCTCCGGATCTACATGATAAGGCCGGCCGGCCAGAACGATTCCGCGCCTGCCGTTTTCATTCATCCAGGCCAGGGTCTCTTCTCCTTTGCGCATCATTTCCTCACGGAAATTTTCAAGCTCCATCCACCCTGCGTGCACGGCAGCCCCTACTTCCTCGGCCGGAATCTGCATATACTCCGCAAACTCTTCTTTTAGCCGGTTGGCGAGAACTTCCTCACTGGTAAATGCCAGGAACGGATTCTTGAAATTCACCTGTCCGGAACGGATTTCTTCTATATTATTCTTAATATTTTCCGCATAAGACGTGACGATGGGGCAGTTGTAGTGGTTGTTGGAATCCGGGAATTCATTCCGCTCATAGGGAATGCACGGATAGAAGATCATATCCACTTTCTGCTTGATGAGCCACATCACATGTCCGTGAGCCAGTTTAGCCGGATAACATTCCGACTCGCTGGGAATGGACTCGATGCCCAGCTCATATATTTTCCGGTTGGAAGAGGGGGAAAGCACCACCCGGAACCCCAGTTTGGTGAAAAACGTATGCCAGAACGGATAATTGTCATACATGTTGAGGACCCGGGGAATGCCCACGGTGCCTCTTACCGCTTCATCTTCCTGCAAAGCCTCGTAGTCGAACAGACGCTTGTTTTTATATTCAAACAGATTGGGGATATTATCCTTATTCTTTTCCTTTCCAAGCCCCCGTTCGCAGCGGTTGCCCGTCACAAACTGACGGCCTCCGGTAAAACGGTTGATGGTCAGCAGACAGCTATTGGTACAGCCTTTACATCTGGCCATACTGGTAGAGAACTGAAGGGTGTTGATCTTCTCAAAAGGAAGCATGGTGGTCTCCATCCCTTCCTCATAGCGTTCCCTGGCGATCAGCGCCGCGCCGAACGCCCCCATGATACCGGCGATATCGGGCCGGACCGCCTCACAGTCCGCGATTTTTTCAAAGCTTCGAAGCACCGCATCATTATAAAAGGTACCGCCCTGTACCACGATGTTCCGGCCAAGGGAGGACGCATCGGAAACCTTAATTACCTTAAACAGCGCATTTTTTATGACAGAATAAGCAAGGCCTGCGGAGATATCGGAAACCTCGGCCCCTTCCTTCTGTGCCTGTTTTACTTTAGAATTCATAAATACGGTACAGCGGGTACCCAGATCGATCGGGTGTTTGGCGAACAACGCCGCTTTGGCAAAATCCTCCACGCTGTAATTCAAAGATTTGGCGAAGGTTTCAATAAAAGAACCGCAGCCGGAGGAGCAGGCTTCATTTAACTGCACGCTGTCCACGGTCTGATTTTTGATGCGGATACATTTCATATCCTGTCCGCCGATATCCAGAATACAGTCCACAGCCGGCTCAAAAAATGCCGCCGCATAGTAATGGGCTACCGTTTCCACCTCGCCCTCATCTAATAACAGAGCTGCCTTGATCAAAGCTTCCCCATACCCGGTAGAACAGGACCGGACAATCGAGGCGCTAGGCGGCAGCAGCGTATAGATTTCCTTTATGGACTTAATGGTGGTAGCCAGCGGGCTGCCGTTGTTATTACTGTAGAAAGAATACAATAAAGAGCCGTCCTCACCCACCAGGGCGACCTTTGTAGTGGTAGAACCCGCATCGATTCCCAGATAGCAATTTCCCTCATAGGAAGCCAGATCAGCCGTAGCCACACAATGACTGTTGTGACGGTTCTCAAAAGCCGCATAATCCTCAGCGGAAGCGAACAAAGGCTCCATCCGTTCCACTTCGAATTCCAGCTTAATATTCCCGGATAACTTTTGTATCAGGGACATCAGGGTAGTACTGACCTCAGGCTTCGCATTCAACGCGGAACCAATGGCAGCGAACAGATGGGAGTGGTCGGGAGCGATCGTATGCTCCGCATCCAGCTTCAAAGTCCTTACAAAAGCCTGTTTCAGCTCAGACAAAAAGTGCAGCGGTCCTCCCAGAAACGCCACATGCCCCCGGATCGGTTTGCCGCAGGCCAATCCGCTGATGGTCTGGTTTACGACGGCCTGAAAAATAGAAGCGGACAAATCTTCTTTGGTCGCTCCCTCGTTGATGAGAGGCTGGATATCAGACTTAGCGAACACCCCGCATCGCGCCGCGATGGGATAAATGGCCTGATAATTCCTGGCGTACTCATTCAGACCGGAGGCATCCGTCTGCAGAAGAGAAGCCATCTGGTCAATAAATGACCCGGTACCGCCTGCGCAGATACCGTTCATACGCTGTTCGATATTTCCACCCTCAAAATATATAATTTTCGCATCTTCCCCGCCCAGCTCAATAGCCACGTCCGTCTGGGGAGCTTCGGTCTGCAGCGCCGTAGATACGGCGATCACTTCCTGAACAAAAGGAACCTCCATATGCTTCGCCAGTGTCAGCCCGCCGGACCCGGTGATCATAGGCCAGACCTCAACATCCCCAAGCTGTGCATGAGCCTTCTCCAATAGAGAAGCCAGTGTCTCCTGAATATTGGCAAAATGGCGTTCATAATCAGAAAACAGTATATTCTTATCCTGGTCAAGAATGGCAATCTTTACCGTAGTAGAACCGATATCGATGCCCAATGTATGTAATAATTGTTTATCCATAAATAACGCAGTAACCTGCTGTACCTCCTTACTCTAATATCAGCCTACATTATACGACAAAGTCCCTGAAAAAACAACCGGAAACATCTGCTGGGGGTGCTGGGGGGCTTCTTTGCTGGGGGGGACGGGAAGAGAGGCAAGGGGACGGGGACGAAGCGGGAAGGCGCTGGGGGAACCCCGGGGGACTGACGGCCGTGTCTGCGAAACGCTTGAGGGCGGGCATTAGCGGATCTTGTGGAGAAGGATACAGAACCCTGCGGGTCCGGGGCACTGTCTGAGCCGCTTTCTGGCGAGTTTGCCCCGGACCCGCGAATAAGGGGTTCTGCATCCTTCGGAACTAGATCCGCTTATGCCCGCCCGAAGCGTTTCGCAGACACGGCCGTCAGTCCCCCGGGGTTCCCCCAGCGCCTTCCCGCTTCGTCCCCGTCCCCTTGCCTCTCTTCCCTGGTTTACAGAAGGCCCATTTCCATGGTCATTAGTTGCGGAGTGTTGGGATGGTTATTGTCTATGCTAATTATATGAAGCATCAGATTGTAAAATTATAACGTTTACAATCTATCATGATTAGAATCCATTAGAAACCATTATAAACGGATATTGCTTATAACCCATAATATAATGAAACTACCCAATAATAATTATAATCTCTAAAAGTCTAAAAGGCTGTAAACCTATAAAGGTTTTATAAAATAAAGTTATTTAAACATAATGATTTTAAGAATAAAGATTCAAAATGTATAAATGTATAAAGATTATAATACAGGTTGTAAAATCCGTAAAATCGTAAACCCACAAACCCATAAACTCATAAACCCATAAGCCTATATCCGTCATAGGCCTATAATAATATAGCGCAATGACCTAATAAGCCTATATCCCCAATAAACTTAGCACATAGAATTATGGCGTTCACTAAAGTAGGAGGGAGCTGGGGCTGGTATCCGGGCGGGGCGGGACAAACGTAACGGGAGCAAAATCGCTTGAGGCCATGCCTTAGAACGGGTTACGCAGAAGAGGACGAAACCTCGCAGGACCCGGGGCACTGTTTGAGCCGCATTTTGGCGAGTTTGCCCCGGGTCCTGCTAATAAGAGGTTTCGCCCTCTTCGGAGTTACCCGTTCTCAGGCATGGCCGAAGCGATTTTGCTCCCGTTACGTTTGTCCCGCCCCGCCCGGATACCAGCCCCAGCTCCCTCCGGCCCTTAGCCCCCCACCAAAGCAAGTCCCTCAGAGCGTCCATTTGGATTTATCACATTCTATGCCGGCAGGCATATAATAATGAAGAAAGTTTTGTGGAAAGGCGTGGATGGTATGTGCAAGACGGATGTTCCTTTTGATGTGGGGAATTGGTCGAACGGGATTACTTGCGACGGCGAGATGTATGTGGTGAAGGAGGGGGATACGCTGTACCGGATCAGCAGGCAGTTTGGCGTGAACCTGGCGAGTTTGATGGCGGCAAATCCTTATGTGAATGTGTATAACCTGCAGGAGGGGGATGAGATTTGCATCCCGATTTTTTCAAATTTCTATTAACAGGAATGGGATTGTGTGTTAAAATAGGGCACATATGAAAATTATTAAAATACCGATGTGTAGGAGTGTATTAGGATGAATAAAGTAAGAACGAGATTTGCACCCAGCCCGACCGGGAGGATGCATGTGGGGAATTTGCGGACGGCGCTGTATGCCTATCTGATTGCGAAGCACGAGGGCGGGGATTTTATCCTGAGGATCGAGGATACGGACCAGGAACGGTTTGTGCCGGAGGCGCTGGATATTATTTACCGGACTCTGGAGAAGACGGGGCTTAAACATGATGAGGGTCCGGATATCGGCGGGCCGGTGGGGCCTTATGTGCAGAGTGAACGGCAGGAGCAGGGGATTTATCTCGAGTATGCGAAGCAGCTGATAGAGAAGGGCGAGGCTTATTATTGTTTTTGCGATAAGGAACGGCTGGAGTCGTTGAAGCAGGAGATTAACGGTAAGGAAGTCATGGTTTATGATAAACACTGCCTGCATTTGTCAAAGGCTGAGGTGGAGGAGAAATTGGCGGCAGGGGCGCCTTTTGTGATCCGGCAGAATAACCCGCAGACCGGAACGACTACGTTCCAGGATGATATTTATGGGGATATTACCGTGGATAACGCGGAGCTGGATGATATGGTCCTGATTAAGTCCGATGGGTATCCCACTTATAATTTTGCCAATGTGGTGGATGATCATTTGATGGGCATCACCCACGTGGTGCGGGGAAATGAGTATTTGTCCTCTTCCCCCAAGTATAATCGTCTGTATGAAGCGTTTGGATGGGAGGTGCCTACGTATGTGCACTGCCCTCTGATTACGGATGAGGAACATAAGAAGCTGAGTAAGAGAAGCGGTCATTCTTCTTATGAAGATTTGATCGAGGCCGGTTTTCTGAATGAGGCGGTGGTGAATTTTGTCGCGCTGCTGGGATGGAGTCCGGAGGAGAACCGGGAGATTTTCTCCCTGGAAGAGCTGGTGGAGGCATTTGATTATCATCATATGGGTAAGGCTCCGGCTGTATTCGATGTGGTGAAGCTCCGCTGGATGAACGGCGAATATATGAAAGCCATGGATTTTGATGTCTTCTATGAGAAGGTGGAGCCGATTCTGAAAGAAGCGATTGGAAGAGACGTGGATTACCGCAAGGTGGCGGCTATGGTGAAGACCAGAATTGAGGTCTTCCCGGATATTCCCGAGATGGTGGATTTTATTGCTGAGCTGCCGGAGTATGATACCGCTATGTATGCTCATAAGAAAATGAAGACGACTCCTGAGACGGCTCTGGTTGTGCTTAAGGAGGTGCTTCCTTTGCTGGAGGCGCAGGTGGATTACAGCAACGACGCGCTCTATGAGACGCTGGTCGGTTTTATTAAGGAAAAAGGTTATAAGAACGGTTATGTTATGTGGCCGATCCGTACCGCTGTGTCAGGAAAACAGACGACTCCCGGAGGGGCTACGGAGCTTATGGAGGTCCTGGGGAAAGAGGAATCTCTGAAGCGTATCCGCCTTGGGATTGGTATGCTGGAGGGCTGATTTCTGTAGGGGGCCGGAGCGGGCAGGCGCAAGGGCGGTTTCCGGGGATGCTCCCGAAGGCCGGGGGCTGTTGTGTCTCCCTGGGAGCGCGGAGGGCTTGCGCTGGCACCCGCTAAGCGGAATCGAAAAGCCGGGTTCAGGAACCGAGCCTATTCACCAGGAACACGTGATGTGTTCCCGGTTCAGAGGCTCTTGCCCGTCGGACGTGAAGTCCGCC
>NZ_JAHQCW010000046.1 GCF_019042275.1 Diplocloster agilis | reverse complement strand
GAACCGGGAACACATCACGTGTTCCTGGTGAATAGGCTCGGTTCCTGAACCCGGCTTTTCGATTCCACTTAGCGGATGCCAGCGCAAGCCCTCCGCGCTCCCAGGGAGATACAAAAGAACCCGGATGCCCGGAGCGTCCCCGGATACCGCCTGCGGTTCCAAGCCGTAAGCGGCGGGCATACGAAGCCCCCGGGAAGAACGCCAAGTTAGTGTGACAGCCCACGGTTCAGAGGCTCTTGCCAGTCGGATGTGAAGTCCGCCGTGCATCCCACCCCCGGGTCTCCTCAAGCTTTCTAATATCCCTCGGTCTCGTCAGCCTTTCCTCCTTCGCAGATGACGCGGGTGGAATTGCAGCCTACGCCCAGCCGGTCGACGCCCATCTCCACAAATCTGAGGGCTGTCTCCAGGTTGCGGATTCCTCCGGAGGGTTTTACTTTGATTCTGCCGCGGGAGGTGTCAAGCATAGTCTGGACCGCCTCTGCGGTAGCGCCCTCACCGTGGAAACCGGTGGAGGTTTTTACGAAATCGGCATGGGCCCGGATGCTGCACTCGGTGGCTTTGGCAATCTGGTCCTGGTTGAGCTGGCTGGTTTCCAGGATTACTTTTACTATGGCGCCGTTTTGGTGGGCGGCTTTCGTGACCGCCTCAATCTCTTCTTCCACTCGGTCCCACTCTCCGGAACGGGCGAAGCCGTAATTCATTACCATGTCCACTTCTACAGCTCCCTGTTTGGTGTAGATGTCGGCCAGGGCGGCTTTGGCTTCTTTTCCTCCATGTCCGTGGGGGAAGTCCAGTACGCAGCAGACTTCTGTGTTGGTTCCGCGACACATTTCTACCGCCATTTTGATGTCACAGCCCCTGACGCATACGGTTTTTGTCTCATAGCGGATGGCTTCTTCGATGGATGCTTTCACTTCTTCTGTTGTCATTTCCGGATTCAGGATTGCATGATCCAGGTATCTGTTTATTTCCATAGTTTATAAACCTGCTTTCTATTTTTTAGTTTATGAATTACGTTAATGTTCCCTCTTATTGCTTCATGGCGTCGAGCATGGCTTGCGCGCATTCCTTTACGGATCTGCCTTTCAGGAACAGGCCGGAGGTTCCTCCGATCAACATGCTGGCGCCGTGCTGAACCAGGGTCGGGATGGTATCCGTATTTACATTGCCGTCGGCAACGATCTTGGTGTCGATGCCGTGTGTATCCAGCATCCGGCGCAGCGCCGACATCTTTTCAAAGGCCGCCGGCTGTATTTTCTGACCGGAAAATCCGGGATTCACGGTCAGCTTGATGATGTACTCGGCTTCTTCCATGGCTGGCAGCATGTCTTCTGTGGCTATGGTCTCGCTTCGCAGCGCCAGGGCCGGCTTGGCTCCCAGTTTACGAATGTAACGGAAGGCTTCCATCAGGTCTTTCGTCCCCTCCGGGTGAATGGTGATAATGTCCGCTCCCGCTTCTATGAATTGGGCAATGTAAAGTTCCGGCTCGTAAACCGCCAGATGCACCTCGATGGGCAGTTCGGTATGAGGACGCATCATCTGCAGGGTCGGAAGCCCCAGAATGAGACATTGGTTAAATCTGCCGTCTACTACGTCATAGTGCATGAAATCAATGGGCGCTTCGTGAATTTCTTTAAATTGGCGCTCCAGATTATATAAATCAAAACAGGAGACAGATCCCCCTAAGATGTAATTGTTCTTCATGAATGTGATTCCTCCATGTCTTCTATGTTCTCCCTATTCTCCATCAGAAAGCGGTTGCCAATATAGGCGCTTCCGATTGCTACGTTAAAGTTTCTCTGATCCGGACGAATGCTTCTAAGCAGCGGCGAGTACATAGTCTCCTCGTCCAGCCGCATGACATTGTAAGTGGGATTATGCGCATGCAGGCCTTCCGTCAGCAGCTCGTAGGCCCGGTTGTTCGCGATAATACCGCCGCTTAACAGACGTGTGGTGACAATCTCCGGAAAGATCATTTTGTCCTGGTCGATCAGCACGCCCAGCGCTTTTCCCATGGTGCGGAAGGCCGCCTCTACCGCCGGTGTTCTTTCATCCAGCTGAGCGATTAAACGCCTGGTGAGCTGTCCCCTGCGATCCTTAGGCGCCGTGACGGTGGTCAAGCTGTCCCGTTCAGGGGCATAATTGATCAATCCCTCTTCCAGCAGGCGGCCGTAAAGCGGGTCCTTCGCTTCATAGAGCGCAGTAACCGCCATCCGGAATAGGCCCAGCTGGGAAATATATTTCTGAATAGTTCCGGGGATTCCCGTATTCATACTGCAGACGCTGCGGATATCAGCCGCCGGATAGGACGCGTAAGCCTCATTACCCAGGTCAATCACATGCTGAAATCCTTCCAGGGGAATATGCTGGATCGTTCCGGCTCTGGAAATGAACCCGGTCCCCATCTCTGTCCCAATGGTGTTAGCGAACATACCATAAGCATCTATAAAATTATCCGCCGAAAACGCCTGTTCCACACTGGTAATATAGGACGCCGCATTCCCGTCGTTTAACACCACTACCGGCGCGCCTTTTTTCACATAACCGGCTACCATCCGGTCAATATCGGAAGTCTTAAAAAATTCTATCTCATAATCCGTATCCGGGTTATTTTTAAGGCCCAATTGCTTAAAAGATTCGCCGCCGGCTATTTTATTATGGACTACAATGTCCGGAAAACCGATCACGACAGAGTCAAACCGCTCTTTCGTGCGGATTCCCTCTTCTTCCAGCTTTTCCGTCCATTTTAGCAACTGGTGATAAGGCATTTGACTGTCCAGGGTTTCCCGAATCCTGTCAAGCGTCCCTTCTTTTTCCAGCAGCCCCGTGCAGGCGCTCAAGAAACGCACCATCAGGATCATAGGCGCATTCATCTCTTCCGCCACTTTATATCCCGTGGGATACCACTGATATTCCTTCAGCACCTTGACTTTTCCGTCCTGAACCACAGCGCCTTTGATCGAATTTCCTCCCACATCCAGGGAGCAGAACGTCCTGTCCTCCATTTCGACGGCCGACCGGCGCAATATATCCTGTTCTTTCCCGCCATCTTCGGGCAAATAAATAAAATACTGCTCCATCTCATCAAGATCCGGCCAAGCCTCCAGCGCACAGACCTCTATGCGGAATTTTCCCAGACCCAAAAACACATTCATCCGATTAATATAATTCAGATACACTCCATAGCCGGTTCTGTCATTTCTCACATGATCCGCCTGAAACCTGCTCAAAGCCCGCGCAGCCATCTCAGCCAAGTTCTTATCGCTTAAGTCAAAATACAATTTCAGCAGTGCTCCGCCAAAGGATACCAGCAGATTATTGATCATCGCCAGCAGATATTTTTCATAAAGCCCGGCATTTTCCTTAAGTTCTTTTCCCTTCGGAAACGGAAAACTCAATTCACGGTACCGTCCCCGTTCATCCACCAGCAGCAGTAATCGTATGATCTGCCTTTCTTCCTCCGGAAGGCCCGCTATTTTCATCTGCAAATCCGATATGTAAATGGGTGCGACCCCTTTCTGCACTTGATCTCCCATATGCCTTTCCCTTCTTCCCCTGTGTTGCTTTTACTAGGGATCTTTTTGTTGTGGTCCGGAGCGGGCTGGCGTCAGGACCGGCTCCGGGGCAGCGCACCCACAGGCAGAGGCTCCAAATCGCTTCGGCCGGACCTAAGAACGGGTAACTCCGAAGAGGGCGAAACCTCTGATTAGCAGGACCCGGGGCAAACTCGCCAAAATACGGCTCAGACAGTGCCCCGGGTCCTGCGAGGTTTCGTCCTCTTCTGCGTAACCCGTTCTAAGGTCCGGCCTCAAGCGATTTGGAGCCCCTGCCTGTGGGTGCGCTGCCCCGGAGCCGGTCCTGACGCCAGCCCGCTCCTGCTTTACTAACAAATTAGTTGCCATGGCACTTCGCTTTCACCAGGAAAGGGAGCGTGGAGTCCGGAGGACGGACGGTTTGGCTAAGCGGTCCAAAAGAAGCGGCGGCCAAATCGCTTGAGGCCGGACCTAAGAGCGGGTTACGCAGATGGCGTGAGAACCTTGCAGAGCCCGGGGCACTGTCTGAGCCGTATTCTGGCGAGTTTGCCCCGGGCTCTGCGAATCAAAGGTTCTCACACCATCGGAGTTACCCGCTCTTAGGTTCGGCCGAAGCGATTTGACCGCCGCTTCTTTTGGGCCGCTTAGCCAAACCGTCCGTTCTCCGGACTCCACGCTCACGCCCCTTTTGAAGTCTCCTAAACCAGAACCAGTCTGGTTTTCGCTTCAATCCGCTCCCGGTCTGCCTCCGGCATCCCTGTGTCCGAGATCACCAGATCCATGGCTTCCCATGGAAGTCCTTCCACCAGGGTTCCCCGCGCGCACTTCGTACTGTCAAAGATGGCGATACGCATGTCGCTGTTTTTGGCGTAGAGCAGCTTTGCGTCTCTGTCATCAAAGGAAACCGCCCCGATTCCATCCCGGTTGACAATTCCCACGGTTCCCAGGATACAGACGGACATGTGGATAGATTTTAGGTTTTGTAACGACCAATAGCCGTAAAATCCCCGGTCCACTTCTCGCAGCTGTCCTCCCGTGCAATATAGCCTCGGGTTTCCTGCCTCCGCGTAGATATTGGCGGCGTCCAGCGAACTGGTTACGACGATCTTTGTCGGATCGCTGACCAGAAGCTTCGCCACATGCCATACAGTGTTCCCGACATCCAGTCCCACAAAGACAGAACTTCCCTCCGGCAGATGCTTGATCGTCTCTGCCGCTATCCGCTCTTTTGCGGATTGATTGGTGGTGGTCCGCACGTACATTAGGTCATCCGCGTAGTTGATCAGCAGATTCACCCTTCCATGCTTGCGTTCTACCATACCTTGTTTTTCCATCTCGATCAGATCCTTTCGGATCGTCTCATTTGACACCTGCAGTTCCGCTACCAGATCACTTACCAGCAGCGTGTGCCGGGACGATAAAGCCTCCAATATTTTATTCCGCCGTTCACATAATCTCTTATCTTTGGACATCTTTATCCTCCCATACAATCATGAAATATAGTATAGAATATTATACTACTTTTTTCTTCTTTCTGGAAGCGATAGCGCCCTGGAATATCTCCAAATATGCGGCTATGATAATAACCAAACCGGTTGCCACATACTGATAGTAGGTATTTACGTTGAGTACGATCAGACCAACCTTTAAGCCGGAGAAGAGAATGGCTCCAAGGACTGTGCCGAGAGCGTTTCCGCGGCCGCCCGCCATACTGGTTCCGCCGATCGCGGCGGCGGCGATGGCATTCAGCTCCCAGCCGTTGCCGGTGGTGGGATCTCCGGTTCCAAGTTTCGCCACCTGGATCAGGCCCGCCAGTGCGGTTCCTAACATTCCGATCGCATATGCCATGGTCTGTGTCAGCTCCACACGCACGCCGGAAAGCCTGGCCGCTTCCATATTTCCGCCGATCGCATAGATGTATGTGCCAAGACGGGTCTTGCGCAGCAGGATATAGACAAGGATCGCAAACGCGATGAATACCAGAACGGAAATCCGGATACCTCCGACAATCTTGATGTTCAGGATGTTTCGGAAGGAATCAGGTACTCCCAACACCGGATAGCCCTCCGTTATAATATAGGCAGCGCCTCTGTAGACGGACATGGTGCCCATGGTGGCAATAAACGGCTGGAGTTTCATTCTGGATACCAGCAGGCCATTGAGCAGACCGAAGGCAAATCCTGCAAACAGACCGACGATCAGACACAGCACCGGGTTTAATCCTTTTACCGCCATATTGGCGACAATACATCCGGACAGCGCCAGGACGGAGCCTACGGACAGATCGATTCCTCCTGTAATAATAACCATTGTCATACCGATACCCATCAGGCCGTAGATCGTGGCCTGATCCAGGATATCCACAATATTACTGGAAGAGATATAGATTGGATTCAGAATACCGAAAATAATGAACATGACGGCGATTGCCACGATGACACTCAATTCCCGGTAATTATTCTTAATGATCTTTTTCATGGTTTCCTCCTTTTTGTGCGAATTTTTTTTGTTCAACCTTGGCTGCCTCCCACGGCATATGTAATAATACGCTCTTCCTCAAGCTCAGAGCGGTCTAGCTCGCCGACCAGCTTTCCTTCTCTCATGACCAGGACACGGTCGCTCATACCTATGACTTCCGTCATTTCGGACGATACCATGATAATGGATTTTCCGGCTGCTACGATCTCCTCCATCAGTTTGTATATCTCCGCTTTGGCCCCGATATCAATTCCTTTTGTAGGCTCATCCATAATCAGGACATCCACATCTGTGGACAGCCATTTGGCCAGAATGACCTTCTGGGCGTTGCCGCCGGACAGACTGACGGTTAAAAACTCCGGATCATTGGGTGTCAGTCCCACTGTTTCGCCTACTTTTATGGAGTTTTTCTGTTTTAATGATTCCTTTACAAAAATACCCCTGACATATTTGGTAAGGCTGGCTAGGGCGATGTTATCGGCATTGTTAAAGTTCTTCACAAAGCCTTCTTCTTTCCGGTTCTCGGACACCAATCCGATTCCCATCTTTACCACATCGTTGGGAGTCCGGTTATGCGGCAGCGCTTTTCCGTTATAGATCACGGTTCCCCCGCTTGCCTTATCGGCGCCGAAGATCGCCCGCATAACCTCCGTACGCATGGCGCCCACCAGTCCGAAAAATCCCAGGATCTCCCCTTTCTTAAGTTCAAAGCTGATATCATCAAACCCGGCAGGGCCGCTTAAATGCTCTACTTTTAATACCGTATTGTTCTTATCTACGCAGGACGGCTTCAGCCTCTGGGCAAACATGGATACGTCACGTCCTACCATGTTCTGAACCAGATCCTCCTCCGTCGTTTCTTTCATATCCAGTGTTGTCACATATTTTCCGTCCCTGAGAATACTGGCACGGTCACAGATCTGAAAGATTTCATCCATTTTATGACTGATATAAAGGATCGTAATTCCCTGTGCTTTCAGATCCCGTATAATTTTAAACAGCGTTTTGACCTCTGAATTACTTAAGGAGGACGTAGGTTCGTCAAATGATATGACTTTGGCATTCATATATAACGCTTTTGCAATCTGTATCATCTGTTTTTTACCGGTGGACAGAGTACCCACCCTGTCGTCTGCGTGAAATGCACAGCCCAACCGGTCTAAGAGCTCCTGCGTCTCTTTTTCCATCTTTTTTCTGTTTAATAAAGGACCTTTTGTCGGTTCCCCGCCCAGCATCATATTCTGGGCAACGGTTAATTCCGGTATAATATTGATTTCCTGATGCACTTTCGCGATTCCGTAATGGATCGCTTCCAGCGCGTTACGAAACTTTACTTCTTCCCCTTCTATAAAAACTTTACCTTGTGTGGCCGGGAACATTCCATGCAGAATGTTCAGCAACGTGGATTTTCCCGCTCCGTTTTCACCAAGCAGCGCATGCACCTCTCCCTGCTTAACAGAAAAAGAGACATCGTCTAAAGCTTTCTGGCCCGGGAAAATTTTGGTTATGTGCTGGAACTCTATATATTTATCCATGGTCGCCGCCTTTCCCTTCTCTCTATATAGGAATAAGAATTTCCGCAGGTGAAACTCCTATTTATTCAACAGGAGAACTCTCCTTTTGAATAAAATATGGGCTGCCACACTTTCCTTTTCCTGCCGTGCGACAGCCCATTATGCCTCAGAGGGCATATGTCATGGGATACTTATTGTACCGCCTGGCTATCAGCTGCCCGATTATTCAACGGTAAAGCCCTTCCATCCAAGGATTTCTTCATTTGAAAGGTTACAGTTATCCGCATCAACAACAGCGTGAGGAGAATAAATCTTCTCGGGAACATCCTGTCCGGATAATTTACGTACCAGCATCTCCGCTGCTACCTGAGACTGGTAGAACGGGAAATCATTGATGGTTGCACTTAATTCTCCGGCTTTTACGGAATCCAATGCCTCGCTGGTTCCATCGGTGCCGACTACCAGACATTTGCCCAGTAAATCCGCTTCTTTTACAGATTCTAATACACCCATAGCCATGGTGTCATTGTTTGCGTAGATAGCCTTCAGATCCGGATACTGTTTCAGAATGGTAGCGGATACATCTTTTGCTTTTGTACGATCCCAGTCCGCGTTCTGCGTAGCTACGATCTCAATATCAGGATAGTTTGCTTTTATGTAATCCACGAAGCAATCGGTACGAAGACGGGCCGCTTCCGCTGTAGGAAGTCCCTGAACAACTGCCACCTGGCCTTTGCCGCCGATCTTAGTAGCGATCCACTCTGCTGCCAGTTCTGCCGTATCCTTATGGTCTGCGCCTACGATCGGAAGATCTACGTTGGCATCTTTATCATTTACACAGATCAGCGGGATTCCGGCTTCTACGCCTTCCTCAATGGCTGCCGTCAGGTTCGTATCCGCGATGGGAGCAACCATGATACCATCGTATTTCTTGTTGATCATATCTTTCATAACAGCTTCCTGGCCCTGTACGTCGGACTCGCCGTTTGCCGCCGCTACCGTAATGGTAATATCAAGTCCTGCTTCTTTCAAAGCCTTACCGGCTGCCTCGGCTCCTTCTTTTTCCATTCTCCAGAATTCGTTTTCCAGAGCTTTTGCGGTAAATCCGATCTGGAAGGTTTTGTCGGATTTGGGGATCGGTCCCAGACCATCCTTAATATCATTATACTTCACAAATTCTCCGCTGGCCGCTGCAGGTGCTTCAGACTCTGCCGGCGCCTGGGTAGCCTCCGGTTTCTCTGTAGCCGCAGGCGCTTCGCTTGCCGCCGGCGCCGGTGTAGCCGCAGGCGCCTCAGCCGGCTCCTCCGCTTTGCTGCCGCAGCCGGCAACCATAGTCACTGCCATTGCACATACAAGTAAGACTGAAACTAGTTTTCTTTTCATTTCCGTTCCTCCCTGGGACTTTTTATAGTTGTTAATCCTGATCTTCATGCAGTCAATTTCCAATTTATAACGCCAAATATTGGATTTCCAATAATTTTCGTTTTAAAATTGGATTTTTAGATTGCATTTCCAATCGATATGGTTATATTACCACCTGTTTTCCCATTTGTCAAGCAATTCATTTGTCATTTTGTACATTTGAATTTGTTAAATAGTTATCTTAATTATGCACTTTCCAAAACATTTGCTTTTATCCTTCATTTATTATATAATATTTTTGACAGTACAAAAATTGGATTTCCAATTTTCAACACATTTATATGGGATTCAATGAAATTCACCAGAAAGGAAAGAGTAAGATGAAAAAGAATGTTGTTATTTTAGGAAGTATCAACTGTGATATCGTAGCTTCCGCGGCTAAACTTCCGGCAAAAGGCGAAACGGTAAGCGGCAGCTCGGTCGACATGTTCAACGGCGGAAAGGGCGCAAACCAATCCGTTCAGTGTTCCTTACTTGGCATGCCCACCAGCCTTATCGGACAAATCGGCAATGATATGCAGGGCAAAACCGTTTTCCAGGGTCTCCTTGACAAAGGCATCAACTGCCGGTACATCCATCATTCGGACCACCACCGCACCGGCTGCGCTTCTATATACCTGGACCCCGCCGGTGACAATATGCTGGTCTATGCGCCCGGTGCGAATCACCATATTACACAGAAAATGATCGACGACGCCAGTGAGGCCATCGGTTCCGCAGGGGTCTTTCTGACCCAGACCGAACTGAATCTGGACGCTGTCCAATACGGGCTGAAGACCGCACATGAGAGCGGAGCGATAACAATCTTAAATCCTGCTCCCGCCATCCCTCTGCCCGACGATATTTATCCCCTTATCGACTATATCACCCCCAACGAAACCGAAAGTGAAGTCTACACCGGTATCCTGCGCAAAGACATGCCCATCGAAGACTGGAAAGAGCAGACCGCCCGCTGGTTCATCGACCGGGGTGTCCGCAACCTGTGCATAACCATGGGCGAAAAAGGCGCCTTTTATTCCAACGGAACCGTCTCCGTCAGTGTCGACGCCTTCCCGATCAAAGCCGTAGACACCACCGCCGCCGGTGATTCCTTCCACGGAGGACTGGCCTACGGATTAATAAACAATTATCCCATAGAGACCTGCCTGAAAATCGGAAGCGCCTGCGGCGCCCTCGCTGCGATGGGACTGGGAGCCCAGAATTCCATACAGCCTCTGGAACGTGTACTGAGTTTCCTGAGCGAACACGGCGTCCGGCTGTAGTCTCCGCCCCCTATAACAAACTCATAAATAATTGCCCAAAAGCCCGCTCTTTCTATACATACGGGTTCCCCCATCAGAAAGGAACACACTCATGAACAAAAAACGCATCTTATTAACCGGCGGCAAAGGTTTCTTCTGTTCCCGGTTGGCCGACTATTACAAAGACGACTATGAGTTCCTGGTCACCGACAAAGACGACCTAGACTTTACCGACAGACAGGCCGTTCTGGACTGCGCCCGTGCCTTTCACCCAAACCTCATCATTCACGCGGGAGCCATAGCCGTCACCGATTTTTGCAACCAGCACCCTGAAGTCGCCCGCAAAGTCAATGTAGACGGGGCTCTCCACGTCGCCGAAGCAGCCCGGGAAGCTCACGCCCAGCTCATCTTCCTAAGCTCCGAGCAGGTATTCAACGGCAACACCAACGGCGGCCCCTTCCGCGAAGAAGACGAAGCCGTCCCCAACACCGTCTACGGCGCCAACAAACTGGAAGCCGAGGCCCTTCTAAAAGAAATCCTGGACGAACTCTGGATCGTCCGGTTCACTTGGATGTTCGGCCTTCCCGAGCGCAACAAAAACATGTCCAACGGAATCCTCTGGGACACCCTCACCAAGCTGCGCAACCAGGAAAAAATCATAGCCTCTCCCCACGAATTCCGCGGTATGGGCTACATCTACGAAACCATCGCCAACTTCCAAAAGCTCTTCGACGCCCCCTACGGCACCTATCACATGGGAGCCACCAACAACGAGAGCCGCTACGACACCGTAAAACACATCCTGCATCTTCTGGGCCTGGATTCCAAACTAGACCAGATCCTGGAAGAAGACACCGTCCACTATCTGGACCACAACCGGGATGTGCGCCTGGACACCTCCAAAGCCAACCATGCCGGCATGTTCTGGACCGACACCCACGACGCCCTGGAACTCTGCCTGAAAGAATTCGGAATCATACGTTAAAATCCGGTTCTATAAAAACCCCCCAGTATCCCTCCTAACTCTTCCAGATATCCCGCACAAAATCCATCCCGCCTCAACTCACACCAGTGCAGCAGAGCAACCGGGTGATCCGGGGGCATGAGGGCAACGGGGGATTC
The DNA here is from genome assembly GCF_019042275.1 of Diplocloster agilis. Classification (GTDB taxonomy): domain Bacteria; phylum Bacillota; class Clostridia; order Lachnospirales; family Lachnospiraceae; genus Diplocloster; species Diplocloster agilis. The sequence goes on along the minus strand of NZ_JAHQCW010000046.1, from coordinate 35,118 downwards.
ACGCACGTCCCCGACGGGACTACCGGCGCATACACAGGAGGAAATTGCTGGGAAAATTACATTAGCTGGACTTACGAAGGGTTTCAAAAAGCCCCGTTTTCCGTCACACTGTCCGAGCCGTTCTTTGGCGAGTTTGTGACGGAAAATGTAATAAGGGCTTTTTGAAACCCGTAGTTAGTCCAGCTTATGTAATTTTACCGCAATTTCCTCCTGTGTATGCGCCGGTAGTCCCGTCGGGGACGTGCGTGAATCCCCCGCTGCCCTCATGCCCCCGGATCACCCGGTTGCTCTGCGCCGCCCCCTATTTAAGCCTGAAAATAATACCCCACGCCCCACTTGGTATGGACATACTTAGGCTCACTTGGGTTAGACTCAATCTTCTCCCGCAATCTCCGGATATGCACATCCACCGTCCGGACATCTCCGGGGTACTCATAACCCCATACGATGTTCAGCAGATTTTCCCGGCTGTATACCTTATTCGGGTTAAAGACCAGCAGTTCCAGAACATCAAATTCCTTAGCGGTCAGATTGATCTCCTTGTCCGCTATATAGACCCGCCTGCTCTCGCAGTCCAGCTTCAGATCGTTGATCTCCACCACTTTTTTCTGAGCGGCGGCGCCGGTATTCTGGTTCATACGGCGCATGATCGCTTTGATACGGGCTTTGACTTCCAGAATGTTAAAGGGCTTGGTTATGTAATCATCCGCACCGTATTCCAGGCCCATGATCTTGTCCATATCCTCCCCTTTTGCCGTCAGCATGATAATGGGCATATTGGAAAATTCCCGGATCTGCTGGCAGACCTGCAGTCCGTCGATTTTCGGAATCATAATATCCAATAATACGATATCGTACTCTGTCTCACGGGCTAATTTGAGCGCTTCTTCCCCGTCATAGGCACAGTCCACCTGCATATCATCCTGCTCCAGGCTAAAACGGATCCCTTTCACGATTAATTTCTCATCATCCACAACCAATGCTTTCTTTGCCATATTTACCTCCAGTGTCGCCTGCTCTGCGTTTTGCTTCCAGGTATACATCAACAATTGTTTCACAATGCGTTCTTACTTTACACGGATCAGATCCTTGATTTTATGGAACACGCCTTCTTTGATTCCCTCAATCTTTTTTATCTCGTCTATCGTCTTGAAGTCTCCGTGAACTTCCCGATATGTAATAATACTCTGCGCCTTGGATGCACCGATCCCGGGCAGAGTCATTAGGAGGTCTTCTCCGGCCGTATTTATATTTACCAGGCCGTCTCGTGCTTCTTCCACGGAGTCCGGGGGATTTTCCAGTGCGCCTGACTGCTCCAGTTCCCTGGTTTCCTCCTGGGTGGGAACCAGAATCTTCTGGCCGTCCGTTACCGGCTGGGCCAGATTCAGATATTCCTCTGCCGCATCCTCCGTAACGCCACCGGCCGCTTCAATCGCCTCGAATATCCTGGTATCCGCATCTACCTCATAGACCCCCGGCCTTGCAACCGCGCCGCAGACGTAGACGAACATTGGTACCGGTTCCTGATCTGCTTTTGCCTGTAACGGATCTGCGGTTGCCGGAAACTCTTCCGGGGAGGGTTCCAGTGGCTGAACCGCCGCATCCTCCTTAAGCGCTCCCGCGGCAGATTCAAAGACTGCCTCCTCTTTTGGCCGGCAGCTGTACAGAATCCCGCACAGGAGACAAAAGGCCGCCAGCAACGCAGCTTTACCTATTTTCTTTCTATCTTTCATTCCTATCGCCTCTTCGACCATAGGATACCCTTACCACAGGACTCTTATATTTTATCGGATATTATCCCTAATTACAAGACCCATTTCTCGTTCACTTCCATTTGAAGATGACGATACCTACGATCGCTACAACCATTCCCGCAACTTTTCTCCATTCCAGCGGCTGCTTCTCCACGCCGAACATCCCGAACAGCTCGATCAGATAAGCTACGGCCAGCTGTGCGATTACGATCAGCATGACAGACCGCGCCGGTCCCAGAGACGCCATGCTGCGGATCACCGTGTAGGTGATGAAGGCTCCTAAAACGCCGCCCAGAAGCACGTATTTATTATCCATTTTCCAAAGCCCGGAAAAGCTTTCACGGCCGGTAAACAGCCATGCCGCCAGACATACCAGCAATGCGGAAAATTGTACCCAGCTGCTGGATACCCAGATACTCGTATTCTTAGTCACTTCCGTGTTAAATACTCCCTGGATGCTCATAAGGGCACCCGAAATCAGTGCAATAAAAATTCCAATCATAACGGCCTCCGATACTATTTTCCTAAACTTCCCACCGGAAAATCCGGTTTCTAAGTCTAGTCTGCCCTTATGACTGGAATTCATTCAAATTTTATTTTAATTGCTTCGTGATCAGGTCAGAAACCTTTTGTAATTCGCCCGGCACATCCGCACCCTGCCAGATGTTGGCAAAGGTTACTTCCATCTGGATCCAGTAATTGCTCAACTCCATAATTTTAGGCACGCCGGCCGCAGTCTGATAAATCTCCTTGAGGGTGTCCACATGCGGCTTGTCCAGATTCAGATCACTTCTGGCGGACATGCGGTTCACCATAGAATACAGGTTAACGGCATAATCATAGGTCAGGTACTTCGCAAAATCTGCCGCTTCCTTCGGGTACGGGGTATACCCATTGACCACCACCACGCTGGTCACCGCCAAAGGCTTCGTCTGCAGGCTTTCGGTCAGATCCGGCACCCTTGCGACGCCATAATCCACCGTGGTCAGTCCCACGGAAGCCGCGGCCTCCATCTTATTCAGATCGTCGGCCCGAACGATCGCGTAGATCGTCTTGCCGTCCATAAAATCTTGTATCACGTCCTCGTCGGAGATCGTCTCCGGATCCAGCGCGAAGAATTCTTTCAGAGACTGATAGTAGGCCATCGCCTGCTGTACCTGTTCGTTATTGATATCGATCTGCACCTTGTCATCTCCGCAGGGACCGCCCAGATTAATGTAATTTCCGGCGAAAAAGTAATCCGAAAAAATATCCGATACATTCCATACGAAGATATTTTCTATCCCTTCCCCGCCTTCAAAGGTATCCGAAAAAGTCAGAATATCATCGATGGTGGCAGGAGCCTCTGCCGCATAAGCCTTATTATAGAGCCGGCAGCTGGTTTCAAAAGACAGCGGATACGCCACCTGTACGCCTTTATACGTCACCGCGTCCAGAGCGATCTGCGGATAATGCTCACTGTTATATAATTGGGAGGCAAACTGGTTTTCCGAAGCCAGACCGGCCAAATGAGCCTTTTCCAGGATGTCGCTTCCGGACATATAAAGGTCCGGCCCGCCCGTCTCTGAAATACTGGCCTTATTAATCTGTTCGATATAATCCACGCCGGAAACCTGCCGGGCCGTCACTTTAATACCGGTGTCCTGCTCATACGCTTTCGCAGCCTCGGTAAAATAATACCCCATATTTTCATCCGAATACCAGAGGGTCAGCTGCGCAGCCTCTTTTCCCTCGTTCTCCGGCTGGCTTTCTTCTTCTGTTTCCTGTATATGGTAAGAAAAAAGCAGCAGTTCCGTCAATACCAGAATAACCACCAGAGCCGAAACTCCCTTTTTCCAAAACTTTCCCATATTTTTCTCCATTCGTCCGATTCCTGTTTACAAGTTAAAGGATAAGCAAAACGATAAGCCGGGTTATGTCGTGGATCATCATCTATCTAGGCCTGTCGTCGCCAACAGGCTCCAGCGACCTACCTAAAACAGGCCGGGCAAGCCTATCGTTTTAATTCGGTCTTGCTTCGGATGGGGTTTACATGTGCCCCTGCCGTTACCGGCAGGGCGGTGGTCTCTTACACCACCCTTCCAACCTTACCAGCTAACGCTGGCGGTACATTTCTGTTGCACTGGCCTTGGAGTCGCCTCCACCGGACGTTATCCGGCATCCTGCCCTGCGAAGCCCGGACTTTCCTCGTCTGGCGCCTTTCGGCCTGCCAGCCGCGATCATCTGTCTTACTTATCCCGCTGATGTCGGCGTGATTACGCCTACAGCCGCTATTTTAACACGAAATGGAGGGGTTGTAAATATGGAATCTTCCGTGGCTTCCCCTACAGAACCTACAGAATCTTCCGGAGCTTTCCCGGGTTTTGAAATACATACGCTTCCTTTTTTATCCAAGCTCCTTTCGCAGGGTCTCCACAATAGGTTCTCTGCTTACTATGCGTCCGCACAGGGTGTAGGTGACAAAAACGCTGCCCAGGATAAGGAAAATCAATGCAAGCATAAGAGGCCAGGGCATAGAGGCCAGGAGACCTGTAACAGTCGGATAATAAAAAAGTTTCGCGGACAGCAGGATCGTAAACAGGCCAAGTACCGCCGAGATCAACGCAGGCGTCAGGATCAGCAGCAGGCTTTCGATCCGGAACATGCGCATAAGTTCTTCCGGGGAGAGGCCCGCAGATCTCAGGATTACGAATTGCTTTCTTCGGGCTGCTATACTTCCGGAGACAGCGGAGAAGGCGCCGGAGACGCCGATCACTCCCATGAAGAGACTGAAAATAACAGCCAGCGTTTTGGTGGCGTTGATTGCTTCATCAAATTCTGTATGCTCATCCTGGACGGTGCGCACCAGATAGTCCTGTTCGCCGTACCATCGGCTTACGATTTTCTCCGCCTGCTCTTTTGTTTCCTGAAGGCCGGCGGTTTCATCGAAGGACTGGCCAATGTAGCAGGTATACTGATCAACTGTCCCCTGCATGGTGTAGCTGTTCATCATATGACGGTAGTGATCCATCGTAGTCAGGATCTCCAGATTGAACGGATAGGCGTCATCGTCAATCCCGGCATAGGTATCGGTAACCGCCGCGATTGTGACCGTATTTTTCCCGTCGGCGCCTTCTTGGTCCGCAGATGTTTTTTCAGTGATGTCGATCCGGTCTCCGGGAAGCAAGGACAGATAGGGGGTGTCCGCGATCTGGTATTTATCCCAGGTGGCACGCCGGCTGCCGTCCGGACGGTTGACCAGGATGACGGAAGGATTCTGCTCATCCCGGATATTTTGGATGACATCCGGGGGGATCTGGTTTGCCTCGCAGTAGGCCGCAAAATCTTCCGGGGAAAGGCCGACAAGCATAACCGGCAGAAAAGGGGTTTGCTCATCGTAATAGTCCCCAAGGCCCTGGCTTTCCTGCGCGAATCCTCCAGCACTGATAAAATCGGGGTGCAGCTGCTCCTTTGTTAAGGATATTCCGCTCAGAACACGCCGGTAAACGGTCTGGCTTTTCAGACCCGGAAGATTTTTCAGCTCTTCTAACATTTCCTGCGGCGGGTCCTGAACCGTGCTTAACATAATCTTTTGATTCTGCCAGAAGTAGGATAACTCTATCCTGTTGCTCAGGGACGCTGCGCTCAGCATGCCGACCGCCCCGATCATCAGCGTAATACACAGGCCTATGCAAAGGGATGTGGCGCGGTATGCCTTTTTCCCGGTATTTAACGTATTTTCCGCCAGCTCACCCGTGTAGCCGAAAAGCCGCGCGGCCAGCCTAGGTTTCCTGAACGCCGGTTTTTTTGCCCCGGACTTCCGGGAACGGATTTTACCGGATTTTATCTTTTTGATCCCTTCCTTTCTATGTGCAGGAGAGGTTTCCTTCACTGCCTCAATAGGCGTCAGTTTTGCCAGCCTTCTGGCTGGTCCCCAGGCGGATAAGAGCACAGTCAGAACCGCAGCCGCGGCGCACAGAAGCAGAAGCTGCCAGGGAACTGAAGCCGGGATCGCCGTCAGATCTGATCCGGAATACAAGTCTGTGCTGGTTCTGGAACCAGCCACACTCCAGATCAGCCCTTTGATGAGAAAAAATCCGCACAGGATTCCGGCCGGCACCGTCAGAAGCGCACATAGCAGGCCCTGCCATAATACACTGGCCCGGATCTGGCCCGGGGAGGCCCCGATACTTTTTAAGATTCCCAGCTGCCGGAGCTGACTCCGGGCTGTGACCGAAAAAGCGTTGTAGATAATGATGACGAAAAGAAGTATAACCCCCAGCGTGCCCAGGATACCGAAGACCAGATAAGGACTGGGTTCCGATGATTCCGGTTGGGCGGGATCTTTGATTCCATATAGCTCCAGCAGATTTTCGTGATAAGATACCGGCCAGGCTCCATCCGCATCCGGATGCAGGTTCAGATTTTCTGCGATCTGCGGCATAATTTCATATGCCATACGCGGATGGGACAGCCGGAGTCTCACCTTATAATTCGTGTCAGGAAACGGTTCGCTCCGGTCTATATAGCCGTAAGCGGTATAGCAGGGATAATCACTTACGCCCTCCATATCCATGATTCCGGTAATCGTTACCTTCATTTCCCCCGATGGGGCAAAGGTTTCTCCAGGCAGCCCCATGGTTCCGTACTCCAGCGTTTTTCCATCCAGCACGCGCATGCCGGCCGGGAGCGTCAGCGTATCTCCCACCTGATATTGGGTATTTTCTGTGAAAAACTGGGTGTTTATCATAATTTCACCGTTTTTTTGCGGAATACGGCCTTCTTTTAGAAGGCTTTTATTGGGCATGGAATCCCACCACTCCTGGTTCAGACGGCTAATCGTTATATAGGCCCGTTTGGTATCCTTTAACTTAAGATACTCCCAGTCTGTCTGCAAAAGCATAGCCTCCACTTCCGGATTTTCCCCGATCAGAGGCAGGCTGTCCCTGGGAATGGTTTCTCTTAAGGAAGCATGGTAGTCACCGGCCTTCTGCCGGAGATAGCTCCCCTCCCTCTGCCATCCCAGAAAGGCTTCCGTACAGACGGCGGCGATCAGCATACTGGACAGGAAAATGGACAGCAAAAGGAACAGCGCCGATTTTTTGCTGGCCTTTAACTGGGACCAGGCGTAGGTCAAAGAGGTGTTCATCGGTCCGTCACCTCATCTTTCATCAGCTTTCCATCTTCAATCGTGATGATGCGCCCTGCCTGGAGCGCTGCATTCTCATCATGGGTGATCAAAAGAATCGTCTGGTTGTACTTTTGGTTACACAGTCGGAACAAGGCCATGGTCTCTTCCGAATTTTTCCGGTCCAAATTGCCTGTGGGTTCATCCGCCAGCAAAATAGCCGGCCGGTAGATTAGACTGCGGGCGATAGCCACCCGCTGCTGCTGTCCTCCGGACAGCTCCCCGGGATATGCCCTCAGACGGTCTGTCAGTCCCAGAGTATCCGTCAGTTCTGCCAGCTCCTCTTTTTCCGGCAGGCGGCCGTCCAGACGCATAGGCAGCATGATATTTTCCAGCACATTCATCGTGGGGATCAGGTTATAGAACTGATAGATCAGTCCCACCTTGCGTCTGCGGAATACAGACAGTTTCCTCTCCGGCATACCCACGATATCGGTTCCGTCTATAATCACCTGGCCTGAGGTCGGGGAATCCACCCCTCCGATCAGATGGAGCAGGGTGCTTTTTCCGCTTCCGGAAGCGCCGACAATGGCTATGAACTCCCCGGAATCGGCCCGGAAGTTTACATGATCCAGCGCGTGAACCGCATTCTCGCCGGTCCCATATGTTTTCGTAAGTTCCTTACATTTTAAAATTTCCATTTTATTATCATCTCCCTTTCACCTCATCCTAACATTCCAAACTAACAATTTAGTGACAAGAGATGATCAATGATAAAAACGCAGAAGAAATCGCGCTCCCCCTGTTGGATTATTTTCGGCGGTCAGACTGGCATTCTGACTCTGAGCCAGCTTTCTGGCCAACGCAAGGCCGATCCCGGTCCCGTCTTTCGCCGAGGAATTTCCTTGGTAGAATCGGCGGAACAGATTCGTCAGGTCCTCTTTTGCAAATCCCGGTCCGTTATCTTCCACCGACACCTGCGTGTAGATCGGATTCTGCTCCCAGTACACCGAAATCCGGCCTCCGTCAGGTGTATGCTCGCTGCAGTTCTTTAGCAGATTGATAAATATTTCCACTGTCCAGTAAAAATCTCCGATGACAGAAGCATCCGACCCTTCCTGAATTGCCACCATCTGCTTTTGGTTTGAAAGAACCGGACTGAGGGTGTCCGCCGCCGCCTGCACAGCGGAGGTGATATCCACGCATTCTCTCTTAAGAGGAAGGGTGCCGGCGTCCAGGCGGGACAGGGTGAGCAGGGACGTCACCAGGCGGTTCATCCGTTCTATCTGTTCCTCCAGCTTCCTGATATAGATCTGCCCATCCCCGCGAACCTCATCCTTAAGCATTTCCGCCATCAGCGTCATGGAGGATACCGGGGTTTTCAGCTGGTGGGATATATCTGCCAGGTTTTCGGCCAGGCTTTTCTGCACTTCCACCGCTTCTTCCCTGGACCGTTTCAGTTCATTGACCGTCTTTCCCAGCTCATCTTCCAGCCTGGAGAAATCGTCTTCTATGGCAAAAGCAAGCGGCGCCTGTCCGCCTCTGTTCACGGTTCTTAGCACCTTCGTCAGTCCCTCGACCCGCCGTTTTAAGCTGCGGGTCTGCAGCATCCGGGTAATGAGCCAGATCACAGCCAGAACGCAAAACAGCAGCATTCCTGCAGGCACAGTTTTTCCTGTAAAATAGCGGACGAAAATCTCAGGTGTATAACCATAGCGTTCCAGTTCCGCCTGCCCTCTGGTGATCATTTTCTCATCGGGCCGCTTTAAAGCCTCCGCCGCCGCAAGGCCGGCGTCTTCCGGCCCGGCCATAACGCCTGCGGTAACCCCGTAGATCTGCCGTGAGGCTACATTGGCAGCCCACCTCCCCAGCAAAAGGCCGCAAAAAGCGCCGAGCCCCAGAATTAACAGCAGAATCGACGCATAGCAGTACATCCTTCTTTTACGGTTCATCGTTATCCTCCCACCCCTTCTTACCGTTCTCCATCCTCCGCATTTTTAAACCAAGGCTCTTCCTCCATGCGATACCCGATTCCCCTAAGCGTCCGTATGAACTCATATCCCTGCAGTTTTTCCCTCAGCCTTCTCATCGTTACGGTCAGCGCATTGTCCCCCACAAAGCTGCCGTCCACATCCCAGACTTTTTCCAGCAGCTGCTGCCGGGTTAAGGTCTGGTTTTTATTTTCCATCAGGCAGAGTAAAAGGCGGTATTCCCCGGCCGTAAGGATAAGCTCCTTCCCGTCCAGGTGTACGGTCCTGGCCTCTTTGTTTAAGATCAGCGTGTCGCAGGTGAGTAACTGGGTCTCCTCCGTCTGAGCGACCCGGCGCATTACAGCCCGGATTCTGGACAGCAGGACCGTGATGGAGAATGGTTTCACTATATAGTCATCCGCGCCCATGTCCAGCCCTTTTACCATGTCTGTCTCGTCATCTCTGACCGTCAGGAACAGGATGGGGGTATCGCTCCTTCTTTTTACCCAGCCGCAAAAATCATAGCCGGATCCATCGGGAAGATTCAAATCCAGCAAAATCAGATCCACCTGGGGAGAAAAGAGGCTGCGGGCCTGTTCCAGATTTGGGCAGACGATAGTCCCATATCCGTTTTTCTTCAATGCCATCTGAATTCCAAACTGCAGCGTATCGTCATCTTCTACAAGCATGATATTTGCCATCCTCTGTTTTACGCCTCCCTTCTCTGCTATCTGTAGTTCTCTATTATAATCTGAAGCGTCCTTTTTCCGTTATATTCATTGACCGTCGGATAATAGGTGACACTGATATTCACTTCACTGTCCGTGCCGTTTAGCATCCGCTGCATCTGCGTCTCTCCGAATTTTTCCGAGATATATTGCAGGAAAGCCGGCACCTCCTGGAACAGCATGGCGTCTATCGTCTGGCCCGCCGTGTTTTCCAGCTGCATTTTCAATACATTTTTATTTTTCCCTAAGATGCGGGCTCCTCTGACCTTCAAATCCTTTTCCGCGAACAAAGGTTTCTGATTCCCTTTTCCAAACGGCTCCAAAAGCTCCAGTTCCCGTATCTGCTGTTCGGTAATATAATGTAACGGCATGGCCACATCGATGGAGACCTTCTCCACAAAATCCTCATCCGTCAGGGTTGTCTGCAGATTCAGCTGTTTTCTCAGTCTCTCCAGATTTTCCGGCAGAAGGGAGCAGCCGGCCGCCATGGGATGTCCGCCGAATTTCGTAAACAGCTCCCGGCATCTGGTCATCTCCTCAAACATGGAATAGGCTTCAATAGAACGGCCGGAGCCTTTCACTCCCTCCTCCGAATCCGTAAGCACGAATACCGGTTTGTGATATTTTTCCCTGATTCTGCCTGCGATAATTCCGGCCAGACTCTCATGGCAATCCGGCAGGTATACTAACAATACCTTATCCTTCTTCAGATCCGTACTGTCGATTAATTCCATGGCCTTCTCGACCCCCTGAAGGGTCATGTATTTGCGGCTGTCGTTCAGCGCTTTTAAGTCGCCGGCCAGCGTCTGGGCTTCCTCGGTATCCTCCGCCTGCAAAAGCTTGAGGGCGCGCTTGGCTGTATCCAACCGGCCGCTGGCATTGATGCAGGGGCCCAGCACAAAACCGATATGATAAGCGGTCAGCTTTTTGCCGGTCAGGTCATTGACCTGGATCAGCGCCCGCATGCCCCGGTTTTGGGTGTTTTGCAGCATGCGCAGGCCGATTTTCACCAGAATCCGGTTCTCTCCCACCAGGTCCATTACGTCTCCCACTGTGGCAAATGCCGCAAATTCCAACAACGGGTAAGCGTCTTCCCGGCGAAAGCCCGCGCTCTCATAGAGAGCCTGGGACAGCTTATAGGCCACCGCCGCGCCGCACAGATTCTCAAAGGGATAGGCACAGTCCTGCTGCTTCGGGTTGATAATGACATCCGCCTGAGAAGTCAGAATCTCTCTGCTGCCGTCTTCCTGTTCTATGTACGGGATATCATGATGATCGGTGACCACCACCGTCATGCCAAGGGATTTCGCATAGGCGATCTGATCGATGGCGGCGATCCCGTTGTCACAGGTCACGATCGTATCGATACCGCTGTCGTAAGCCCGCTGTATCAGCTGTTCATTAATCCCGTAACCGTCCTTGAGCCGGTCCGGAATATCGGTATCCACGCAAGCGCCCAGTTTTTGAAACGCTGTCAGCAGAATGTAAGTGGAGCAGACCCCGTCGATATCATAATCCCCGATAATGCGGATCGCCTTATGTTCCGCGATCTTCTGCCGGATGATGGAGACCGCTTCACGCATTCCTTTCATCAGAAACGGGTCGTGCAGGTCTTTCAGATCTCCGTGCAGATATTCCCGTATCGCCGCATCACCGACCACATCCCGGTTCCGGATCAGCCTGGCTGTTACCGGCGTGATATGAAACTTCTCTGAAATATCCTGAAAGTCTGCTTTTTTCATAGTAATAAACCATTTTTCCATAGTTACCTCCGGTAGGCGCATTTACTGCGTCATAGATTCAGGTATGGGGAATAAGGAAGGGCTGTTGCCCAAAGAAGGTAGCCGGCCGCATGTTTCCAGGTACACCTGAAACACAAACCAGCCGGGAACAGTCTTTTTTGCAACAGCCCCTCACTTATTATTTCCTCTATTTTTCTTTTTTCACCAGTTTTGTCTTCATTACATACCACAGGGCTCCTGTGATACATACGGACGTGTAACCGCCGCAGATGATACCTACCATCAGCGGGAAGGCAAATTCTTTAATGGAAGACACACCCAGTATGAAAAGTACCGCAATGGTGATAAATGTTGTAACCGTGGTGTTGATACTTCTGGACAGCGTCTGGGTAACGCTCTTATTTACCACATCCTGCAACGATTCCTTGTTCTTCATCAGTTTCAGGTTTTCACGGATACGGTCAAAGATGACGATAGTGGCGTTGATCGAATAACCGACGATGGTCAGCATACAGGCGATAAAGGTTCCCCCTACCGGAATCCGCACGACCGCGTAGCAGCCGATTACAACCAGTACGTCATGGATCAGAGCGATTACCGCGCTGGCTCCGAATCTTAAGTCGTTAAACCGGATCCAGATATAGATCAGCATACACAAGGTGGCTATGAGTACGGACTTAAAGGCATCCCATCTCATCTCCTTACTTACCGTGGAGCTGATACTCTCTGCAGTAATCAGGGATTCATCGATATCAAAGTTTTCTTTCAGAGCGTTATTCAGCGCTTCCCTCTCTGAAAGATTCAACTCTCTGGTCTTGATGATGACCTGATTCGTTCCGGCTACCTTCTGGGTCTGAATATTGGCATCCTTTGTGATCTCCTGCACCACCGGTTTTACATTGGCGTCAACCTCCTGGATACTCATATCCTCATTAAACGTCACATTGGTCGACGTACCGCCCATGAAGTCCAGGCTGTAGTTGAATGTCGTTCCTTTCGCCGAATGAACGCCCATGAATACAAATCCAATTAAGATCAGCGCGATGGAGATGGCAAAGAAAAGATTCCGCTTTCCGATAAAATTGATGGCTTTTCTTTCCTTTTGCTGACCGAAGAACTTTTTATCTTTTAATCCTGCCGCATAGAGGGCGTTCAAAATCAACCGGGTAATGACCAGAGCCGTGAACATGGACAATACGATACCAAGAGCCAGTGTCTGGGCAAAACCGCGCACGCTTCCCGAGCCGAACAGGTACAGAACCGCTGCGGCGATCAGGGTGGTAATATTACCGTCCACAATGGCGGACATCGCTTTGCGGAAGCCTTCTTTCATCGCCGACTTCACATTTCGCCCGGCCGTGATCTCTTCCCGGATACGGGCAAATATAATAACATTCGCATCGACTGCCATACCGATCGACAGGATGATACCTGCGATACCGGGCAGGGTCAGCGTAATCTCAAACGCGTTGAGAGTGAGCAGTACAAGCAGTGTATAGATTACCAATGCCAGGCCTGCTGCCAGACCGGGAATCAGGTAGAAGATCACCATAAATACAATCACGAGAGCAATACCGATCGCACCCGCTTTTAAGCTGGTACTGATGGCTTCTTCTCCCAGCTGCGCCCCAACCACGTTAGAGCGGATTTCTTTTAATTCCAGCTGCAGGGAACCGATCCGGATCGTGGAGGCCAGGCTTTCAGCCGCTTCATAGGATTCCATATTTTCAATCACACATTCGCCGTTGGTAATCGCTGATTTTACAGTCGGCGCGCTGACGGTATTTCCATCATAGACAATCGCAATCCGGTTACCGATATTTGCCTGGGTAGCCTCAGCGAACTTCTCTTTTCCCTCTTCGTCAAAAGTCAGCTGTACGACATAATTGTTATTGCCGGTCAGCTTGTCCGTGGTATTTCCCGCTTTCGCGCTGGTTACATGGGAGCCGTCCAGGATCACCTGTCCGTCCTGGGTCTGGAACTGAAGGGAACCGGGTTTTCCCAGTTCTTCCAGTATCGCGTTGGCGTCGGACACGCCCGGGATTTCAATGTTAATCCGGCGGTCCCCCTCCTGATACACCTGGGCTTCCGTACTATAGTTTTCCACACGTTTCTGTAATTTGTAGATGGTATCGCTCATCTGCTCCGATGTAGGATTCTCCTCCACCGACTCATAAGTAATGCTGACACCGCCGGCCAGATCCAGGCCCAGCTTAATGTGCTTTGCCGCACCGCTTTCACTGTCTCCGATTCCCACCGCCGCGGTAAAAACCATTCCCGCTGTAATAAGGGCGGTCAGGATCAGGACAATAATCCCTCTGCTTTTCTTCATGCCTTTTGTACTTCCTTCCTTCTCTTTATTCTGCTGCTTTTATCATGATTGCACATTCCACACGTTTCCTCTGCAATTCACATCCGATATCATAGGCGTCGTTGATCGTGCCATGGAACTGATAAGAATTCGCCGCGCAGCCGCCGCTGCAATAAAATTTGGCAAAACATTTCCTGCATTTTTCTTTTGCATATACATTGCAGCACTTGAATTCGTCTCTCAGTTCCGTATTCTTGACTCCATCATAAACATTGCCCATCAGAAACTGCTCCATACCTACAAACTGATGGCAGGGATACAGATCGCCCCAGGGCGTCACGGCCAGATATTCCGTACCGGAACCACAGCCGGACAACCGCTTGGCCACACAGGGCCCTCCGGTCAGATCTATCATAAAATGGAAGAAATTAAAATCCCTTCCCTCTTTTTTGCGCTTCACCATCTCTGCCGCCAGCTTATCATATTCTTCACAGATCGCCGGCACATCCTCCATCCGGATGGCGTAGGGTTCATCGGGCGCTGCCACCACCGGCTCTACGGATATCTGCTGAAAGCCCAGGTCCGCCAGGTGCAGCACATCTTCGGAAAAGTCCAGATTATTCCTGGTAAAGGTACCCCTGACGTAATAATTCGTCTGTTTCCTGCTTTCGGCCAGTTTTTGGAATTTGGGAACAATCAGATCATAGCTGCCCTTTCCATTTCTGGATGGACGCATCCGGTCGTGGATCTCTTTTCGTCCGTCTATGGACAGAACCACGTTGCTCATTTCCCTGTTGGCGAATTCCATTACTTCATCGTCCAGAAGCACTCCGTTGGTGGTCAGGGTAAAACGGAATTTCTTATCATGCAGCTTTTCCTGTTCCCGCCCGTAAGCCACCAGGTCTTTTACCACCTGCCAGTTCATCAGCGGCTCCCCGCCAAAGAAATCCACTTCCAGATTCCTGCGGTTCCCGGAATTAGCAATCAAAAAATCCAGTGCCTGTCTGCCGGTCTCATAGCTCATCAGTTCCCTGCGGCCGTGATATTCCCCCTCCTCAGCAAAACAATATTTACATGCCAGGTTGCAGTCATGGGCGATATGCAGGCAGAGCGCTTTGACAACCGTCGGTCTTTTCTTAAAATCCATCAGATAATTTTCATAAATATCTTCGGTAAATAACACTCCTGCATTCTTTAACTCTTCAATCTCACCGGCGGCTTCCCCGATCTCATCTGCTGTGTATCTGTCTTGGAGGAGGGTTTTGATCTCTTCCAGGGAATGCTCCTGATAAAGCGGCAGCATGTCGTATACCACTTCATCCACGATATGTATGGCTCCGCTGTTCACATCCATAACGATGTGAAAGCCATTATTTTTATATTGATGTATCACGTCAATCTCCTTTCAAAGGATTCCGCCATCCGGCGGGTGTACAGCCAGTTTAAGCCATACGTATGGATATACATGAACAAGCAGCGACAAAAGCCGCTGCTTCCTGATCTCACACATTACTATTTATTTGTTGTTTTCACAGGTCTGATTTCCCACTGTACAGGAAGTCTTGCATGCCGACTGGCAAGAAGTCTGACACTCTCCGCATCCGCCTTTTTTCATGGATTCCTGTAAGCTCTTTGTATTCAAAGTTTTTACATGTTTCATTTCCAGTATCCTCCTTCTCTAATTCCCAACTGCGCCGCTATACGCAGTTGCTCTTTGACGATTATAACATACTGCTTTCTATTTTTAAAGTATTTTTTTGCTTGCGCTCATCTCCTGCTCCTCTCAGGCACAACGCCTGGGCGGAACCTAAGAGCAGACCGCAATGAAGCAGATAAATATCCATGGCCACAAGGCAGGATCAAACCACATGCGGGGGTTCATTTATTAATTGATCCAGCTCTTCCCGGGTTATGCCCATAAGCTTATATACTTCTTCTCCCGGATTCTGCTGTGCCAACAGCTTCAGGGCTTTTTTAAGTTTAAAATTTTCCTGCCGCACGATTTCCCGTTCTTTTTCTGCCTTTATCTTTTCCTGTTCCGCAGCAGCTTTTTGCCGCTCTGCTTCTTCCTTTTCCCGCTCAATCGCAATCTTTGCCTCGTCTATCTCGCGCTGCATGGCATTCAGCCGCTGATTGTGTTCATATTCAATCATATCAATATCCAGTACCAATGCCTCCTCAATCATCACGGAATACCCTCCTTCCTCCAGTTCCCTGTACTTCTCATAGATATGCTGATACAGTCTGCCGGTTAGGTTCAACAGGATCCTGGCGTCCTTTTTAGTAATGTTGCTGACACGCTCATTTTCTTTGATACTTCCAATTATATCATGGAGTATCAGTTCTTTCAACGCATCCATATTTTCAGGTGTTCTGGATTTTTGGAGAGTTTTTCTGAGACGAAGAAGCTGGAAGGGCACTAAGGCCACTCATACCCTGTTACTGTTTTACGGGGTAGGGAAAGCAGGGATCCTATATGGGAAATGATAACGTCTTATAACAGACCCTGGCTAATGAGTCAGGGTCTGTTATAAAATATCAGGTACGGTGGACTTTTCTTCATATCAGCAGAAAAGTGGGCGTTTTTCACTCCTTCATAAAGCTTTTCTTCCCCTGCTTTTGTGCTTTCTGCCACTGATAACCTCTCTCAAAAATAATGCATTGTTTGTTGGCGGAATGGACAGGTGGTACAGGAACAGCAGGTAATCCCGCCGTGCTTGCGGATAGCCGGCCAGACCGCAGATCATCCCTGATTCCCTCCGAGAAATTCGCGTAAGTCTTTTTCCCCGTCTTTCTGCTGATGAATTCCGGGGAGATATACCCAATTACTTCGGTTGACATCCCAGCTGGCCGATTGGGTCTTCCTTGATTTGTGGATGACTTGGAACTAATCCCATAGGCAATACTGCATTTTCGCTAACTCCCAAAGTCTTACTTGTTCTAGCTTCTCCCGAGGGACACGCAGAGTCACGGTCACAACACCGGGGGCACGTCCGATTTCAATAGCTCCTGAAATAGTCACGCGGTTCATGACCTCCGGGACGGAAAGATCGAGTAATCCCGCAGCACGCTTTAAACCGTTGTCAATGGCCAGATTCAGGTTGGCTCCTGTCCCGATAAAGCTTAAGGGAGCCGATTCTTCCACGGACAGGACACCCCATTTTACGGCTTCCTCCGCAGCTATCTTTTTCTCATCTCCGTTTAACGGACGGGCAAGATAAGGCAGATCCTCCAAATTCGGTAAAAGAATAGGACCGTCAATTTGCAGATCGGGGATCACATTTACATGAAGAATTACAGCGGCACAGACATCTGTCGTATGTCCGGCGATCTCTCCCTCCCCTTGCATGGCATGTACATCACCGACATAGATACCGGCTCCGGCCACCTTGACCGGACACAGAAGAACTGCTCCTTCTCTTACTTTATTAATATCCATATGACCATCCGTCCGCTCTGTCAATGTTTCCTCCGTCTGTGCATATTCGTGCGGTGCCCCCAGCAAAAACTGGCCAAAATCACCGGCATTGTGTGAATCCGGCATTGGACGGCTGGGTATGGTTCCCAGCTGGCCTATAAATGGACGTAACCTGACTGCTACTCCGGA
Organism: Diplocloster agilis; assembly: GCF_019042275.1. Classification (GTDB taxonomy): domain Bacteria; phylum Bacillota; class Clostridia; order Lachnospirales; family Lachnospiraceae; genus Diplocloster; species Diplocloster agilis. The sequence continues at coordinate 17,899 of NZ_JAHQCW010000046.1, read as the reverse complement.
GATCTCCGACGGTGCCATCGTAACAACCGGGTTTTGAATAGAATTTTCCGGAGTCTGCATATAATGTCTTCCATTTTTACCGATCATCTCAGCTGCTTTTTGTCCTACGGTCACACCGATTCTTCTCTTTTCATCAAAGACCATCGTATATCCCTGTGTAAATGCAAACGGCGCGGCCTGTGCACCGCATTTTTTACAGCGAATGGCGGAATCTCCGATTCCTTCTATACGGGTATCCGGATGAGGCTCCCCGCATGACGGGCATTTTGCTGCCACAAATGGATCTCCCACATAGCAGCCTTCCAGTGCTTTATCATTCCCGGAAGCCGTCGCCTCTGAGGTTATCCGTATCGATTCGATACGGATGGCCACCGCATCATTGGGCTTTGCCCCCTCCAGGAAGACAGGCTGGCAGACTTCGTGGCCGCCCCGCAGTTTCGGCGTTATCATTGGACCCCAGCAACCGGCTGTCGTATTTACTATAATCCGTCCTCCATCTCTGACCGGTCCCGCCATCTCTTTTCCGGGATCCAACACCCCATCCGTAAACGTATCAACCAAAACCATCTGTTTTGCTGTCATCTCACTCATCCTCCCTTCTGTCCAAATCAATAATCCTGTACATTGCCTGTACAGCCGTCTCTATTACCTGGTCCATCTCATGTACCACCGGATTGGATTTACCGTTCCGCTCTCTTTCTTGATTCGCCAAAGCCAAGAGAACCGTTCCAACGCGGACTCGCAGGCAGGAACCGGCTACAAAGAGCGCCGCTGATTCCATCTCCGATCCCAGACAGCCGCATCTGAGCCAGGCATTCCACTTATCACTCAATTCATAACCTACGGGCATCCGCTCCGGTTCATGCTGCCCGTAAAAGGAATCTTTACATTGCACAACTCCTGTATGGGAACGCATTCCCAGCTCCTCAGCAGCTCCCCGGAGAGCCTCTATAATCTGTATATCCGCCACTGCCGGGAATTCAACTGGCGCATATTCTTTGCTGGTTCCTTCCATACGAACAGCCCCCGACGCTATGATCAGATCTCCCCCCCTCACCTTCAGATCCATTCCCCCGCAGGTTCCGATCCTGATGAATGTATCTGCTTTACATCTGGCTAATTCTTCCAGCGCAATCACAGCCGACGGCCCGCCGATTCCGGTGGAAGTTACGCTTACGGTTTCCCCGTTTAATTTTCCGGTATAGGTGGTGTATTCCCGGTTATCCGCCTTTTTCTCAGGCTGATCCAGATAAGAGGCAATCTTCTCACAACGTTTTGGGTCTCCGGTTAGAAACACATATTTTCCTACCTCTCCTATTTTTAATTCAATATGGTACTGTAATCCATTTTTCGCATAATTCAAAATCTTTTCTCCCCTTTCTTGGTCAAATCCGGTTTTAGAATCCCTCCCTGGTCACGAATCGTATTCTGAAGAAGCTCCACATTCAGTTCTGAGAATGAGGCTTTCTTTTGTTTCACCAGTATCGCCGCCGCTGTCCCGGCGGCCTCCCCGGTTACTGCACATACCGGGATGACTCTGGTAATGTCCCACATCTGATTTGTGGTGGATATACATCTTCCAGCACTAATCAGATTCCCGCTTTTTGTAGCGGTAAGGCTGGACAATGGAATACAATAAACGGGGCCTTTTTTACGCCAATCTCCGGCCATAGCCACTGTATCCGGGAACCAATACCTTTCGTGAGAGACATCCAGCTCAAAACTTGATTTCAGCCTTCTTGTCATTAAAAATTCCGTACAAGCAGGGATCAGGAACGGATATACCTTCTTTTCCGCCGAAAGGTTTGTTTCTTTAACGTGTTCCTTAATCATCTGCCTTCCATCATAATTATGACGCGCCGCTTCTTTGATCCCAATCCCCCGATAAAGCGGCTGCCCTGCCTGAATCTGGTACATGCTGTCTGTAAGTTGGTGGAGCTTTACTTCCTCCTGATTATAAGAAAAATACCAGGCGGTCCTTATATTTCTTTCATAAGTTTCCGTCCGTTCACCTGCCATCCAACACACGTCCGCATCTCCCGTTGCATCTACCACGGAACCGCACTCCACCCCGATACGTCCTTCCTTGGTTTCCAGTATCACCGCCTCTATCTGCCGACCGCGTCTGTAAACCCCGCAAAATCGACAGTCATACATAAGATCTACCCCATTTTCTACCAGAAGCTCTTCCAGTGAAATCATGAAGGAGGCGGCGTTAAAACGAAGACGGTATCTCTGCTTTTTTCTGCGTTCCGGATTCCCATCTGTTCTCCAGCAGGGCGGTATCTGTCCGGGCCCGTAACGTACAGAATTTTTCATCAGTTCCTCTGCGATTCCTCCGATAACCTGGTTTCCCATTCCATCGCATAGCGGGAGATACACAACTACCAGTCCGAGGGTTGCCAGTCCTCCCAGACAGGTCTCTTTGTCGATCAGACAAGTCTTCGCTCCATTCCTTGCCGCGGCCAGGGCCGCAGCCACTCCGGCGATGCCGCCTCCGATCACTGCCACATCATATGCCTCCACGATCGGTGTGACCCTCTGTTCTTCTATAATCCGCTCCATGTTCTTCCTCCTTCTCCCATTTTATTTCTCATGTTTTCCGGTCGAAAACTCACCGGCAACAGTTCGCCCAGTACATAACGCATGTATTCCGCGTCATTTTTCACAGATAACACCCAAAAATCATTTTCGCAGAATTCCGCCAGTACCTGCCGACACACCCCGCAGGGCGTCAGAAAATGTTCCGGCTGCTGGTCCTTACTCCCCCCCGTCAGGGCAAGACCCACAAAATCCCGTTTACCATCACTGATCGCTTTAAAAATTGCAGTACGCTCCGCGCATATAGTTGGTCCATACGCGGCATTTTCAATATTACACCCCAAGTATACGCTTCCGTCACTGCACAGCAATGCTGCTCCCACCGTAAAGCCGGAATAAGGGGCGTAACTCATCTTTCTTGCCTTACACGCCGCCAATGCCAATTCTTCCGTCTCCATATAGAACCTCCCTTTTCCATTATTACTGTTTTGCTTCTCCTATTTCTTCTAAATATCTGCTGCCTGATCCCTGCTACTTTATTATAGATATATATAATCGCTGGATGAATATAGTAATTTGATAACAAATATAACAATTTTGACATTTTTTCATCAGAAGCATGTTTTATCAAAAAAAGATTCCCATTGCCAGCCAACGGTCTGGGGACAATGGAAATCTCTTAACTATTTTTTTATTTTTTCCTGTTCCGGAGTGATCCCAAAATATTTTTTATATATTTTGGAAAAATATCCTGCCGTGGAATATCCTACCTGGGCAGCGACTGCGTTTATTTTCATATCCGTTGTTCTTAACAGCTCCCGGGCACGCTTCAGACGATAACTCATCAGATATACCCCGAAAGTTTCTTTTGTCTCTTCTTTAAAAAGCCTGCAGAAATATTCCGGTGACAGGCAGGACAGCTTTGCCATATCCGATAAGGAGATATCCTCCCGATAATGATCCTGTATATATCGAACCGCTTCCCTCACAGCTTTTATGTTCGAGGGCGCGTCGGCCTCCTCCATTAGCGCAATAAAATCCATACATAATTGCCGGCATTCCCCTATATCATCTAATTCCCTGGTGCTTAGATCCACCTGGGCAGAATTGTCTGGATTCTTCTGAAATCCTTTTTCCTCCAATAGCAGTGTCAGGCGTTTGCAGATATCTATGCTGCCTTCGATCTCGTCCGGTTGGATCAGACCTGCCTTTTTCAAAAATAAGTCCGTCTTTTCCCGCAATTTTCGATAGCTCCAACAAGCCATGCACTCCAGAACGCCTCTATACTCCTTCCGTATCTCTTCTATCCTGCACGTTCCCTGCCGCTTCAACTGATCATAGCGGTATACCCCTGCATCCGGTTTAAAAAACCGATAAGCAAGCGCATGTTTCGCTTGTTTTATTACCTGCCATGCACTTTGAATGTTTCCTGGTCCAATCGCTATTCCCACGGATAAATCACTCTGTTTTTCTTTTTCCCGGACACATGCCGCCAGTTCTGTCATCCGCCCATAACCAATCATGGATCCCTGATTGTTCCACATAAATAAAAATAAAATCCCCTGATTTCGAAAAGTCCTGGCATTTTCATATAGGGCAGAAGCCTGGTCTAACAGTTGCCTGATATTTCCGCCGAAATTTCGAAAAGCAAACACTGCACATATCGCGTCCCTCTCCATCCCCCAACCCTTTGCCGTCTGCTGCCAGTCTCTTTCATTGACCTCCGGTGCCAGGTATGCGCGATTCCCCTGTTTTTTATACTCCATGCCGGTACTTATTTTGTGCAGTACATCCCGGATCTCACTTTCACTGACTTCTGATTTAAGAAAATACTGAACCGCACCATAGGCTACCGCCTGTTTGGCATATGAAAACTCTGCGTAATTCGTCAGGATTACAAATTCAATTTCCGGCCAGCGCTGCCGGACATACTTCATAAGCTCAATGCCATCCATGCCCGGCATCCGTATATCCGTAATCACCACATCCGGTATATCCTCTTGGATCGCAGCCAGAGCCTCTTTTGCCAGCGCATAGCTTCCCGTAACCTGGTATTCATCCGACAGCTTCTGAATCGTTGAGCTAAACCAACGCCGGATAGGCGCTTCATCATCCACTACCATGATTTTCATACGCAATGCTTCCTCCTACAGTTTCTTCATAACCAGTGTGATTCTTGTTCCCCAGCCCTCACGGCTCTTAATTCGGATGCCGTAGTCGGATCCGTAGACCAGTTGAAGCCGCTCATGCACATTTTTCAACCCGATCCGACTCATTTTTCCGGCTCCATCCAGGATTCCTTTCGCGGTCTCTTCCGGCATTCCCTGGCCGTCATCCTCCACAACGATCTTTAATGTTTCCTGCTCCCCAAATGCCCGTACCCGGATCCTGCAAATTTTCTTTTCCCCTTCCATACCGTGAAAAATAGCATTTTCCACTATAGGCTGCAGCACAAATGCAGGAATCAGGCATTCCCGAACCGCATCTTCGATGTCAAAAGACAGGCAGAAACTCTCAGGATACCGGATCTGCTGCAACTCTCCGTAGATTTCCAGGACTTTCCTCTCCTGATCCACTGTGGTGAATTCATCAGTTCTCGATAGTGTATTGCGCAGAAGCTTTGTAAACTGATATATCATCCGCTCCGCTTCTTGAGTCTCCTCCATAGCTACCAGGCAGCGGATGGAGGACAGGGTATTGTAAATAAAATGGGGATTAATCTGTGCGCGCAGAAAATCCAGTTCCGCTTTTCTTTTCAGCTGTTCCTCCTCTTTTATAGAAGCTAACAGATCCTCCAGCCTGGAAACCATGGCGTTGAATGACACTCCCAGCTGCCCGATCTCATCCCGCCCTGTCACCGTTGTACGGGCGTTTAAGTTTCCTTCCATGACCTGTCCCATCTTATACCGAATATTCAGAATTGGCCTGGTCAGCATATGGGATGCTGCCAGTGCGATACCCAGTATCGCTAGTATCAGCATCAAAAAAAATAACAACAGAAACAGCCTGACCGTATCCATCGGGTGAAGGATAATCTCCTGAGGAATCTCGTCCAGCAGAAACCACTGCGTATTAGGGATCGGACTTGCCACTATGAGATAATCTTCGCCTGCTTTCTCTATAATACGGTAACCATCACCGGTCGTATAGGAATTATCCCAGTCTTCGAAGATCTGGCCAATCTCCCGTTTATCCTGGCATGAGAGTATTTTCCCTTCTTTGTTCACCATCCGGACCGTACGATCCGACACATTCATATCGGAAAAAGTATCATACAACAGTTTTTCACTGACATTTATAACGGCTAACCCGATCGTCTCGCCGGTGATCAGATCATTGATATTGCGAACGACCTGGAATATATAGTGATAAGCCCCAATCCCATTTGGTTCCTCAAAGGTATCCACCAGAACCGGCTCCTGCGTCCCTTCTGAGAGCGCTTTGTAGTATGGCCCGTCTTCCTGCAGGTTCCATTCGTAATTCTTGGAGGAATCGGTGGAGCAGACATAACCGTTCTTTCCCCGCACATAGATGTCAAACCTAACGGAGAACTGGCTGTGGGACCAGCTGAGATCTGACAGGAACTGAACTGCCTGCGCATCCTTGTCCCGGTATTCCTCGCTCTGCAGGCCAGACGGCTCTTTATTTAGTATCTCATTGAGATTACTGTCATACACTAGCCGGTCGCTGGCCGCCTTAACCGTTGAAAAAAGCATCCCCGCATTTTTAGATATCTGCTTCAGAACCGTCCGGTTCATCGTATACAGCTCCCTGACGGCGGCATCCTGCGTATAGCGGTATACAAAAATACCGCTGATCAGAGCCACCGCTGCCATCATTGCGAATAAAACCAGGCTCAATTTTATTTTAATACTGACATTCTTCAACATATCTTCTCTTTCCTTCTGACGGGCTTAGCTTATTTCTCCAGACATCACATTCGCTTTATCTCCGGTCTTTCAGAGTTTCACAATGGCTTCTTCCGGACAAAAATCCATACAAGCTTCACAATCAACACAGTTATCCGGAATGATCAAATAAGCTCCGTTCTTCTCCTGTATCGCTCCGGTATGGCATTCATACACACATTCACCGCATCCGTTGCACCGTTCTATAATTTGATACATTTATTATAATTCCTCCATTCTTTTATTGTCAAACCGGCCTGAGCAGCGATGCACAGGCGACTCAAAGATGAGTTCTAAAGTTTACCCAGTCCGTCCGGCTGCCGGATATTCTTTACTGCAAAAGTAATGATCAAAATAGTTACCACATAGGGCAGCACCACGAAGAGCTGCGGAGGCAGGCCCTTTCCTTGAAGGCTGATCTGAAAAGCGTCAAAAAATCCAAAAAACAGAGCTCCCAGCAGAGCCCCCACCGGGTGATATCTGCCGAATATAGCCACCACATAAGCAATGTATCCTCTCCCCGCTGTCATCTCCCGCACAAATAAGTTCAGATGGTCAAGGCTTAAATAAGCTCCCGCCAGTCCGCAAAACGCCCCGCAGACCAGAACACCGGAATATTTGAGTTTTTGTACCGGAAGTCCCAGCGTCTGTGCCGCCTCAGGGCTTTCTCCTGTCAGACGGAGCCGCAGTCCGTACCGGGTTTTCATCATCACGAACCAGGCTCCAGCGGTCAGGGCTAAAGTAATAAACGTCATCACCGACTGTCCGCTCAGGACCCCGGTGAAGTGGGGAATCCCCTGCACCTGTGGGGAATTGCCTCTATTTCCCCAGAGTAACTGCATGGACAATGTCGTAACAGCCGTGACTAGCAGATTCAGCCCCACTCCGCTGATTACTTGATTCACTTTGTACCGCAAAGACAGTATCCCATGCAGCAATCCGATCAGAGTTCCTGCCAGAATGCCGCACAATACCCCAGCCAGAGCACTTCCTGTATAATAAGAACCGCAGACAGCCGCAAATGCTCCCGACAGCATCATTCCTTCCAAAACAAGAGAGATAATTCCCGCACGTTCACAGAAGATACTTCCGGTAGCAGCCAGGGTCAATGGTATTGACATACGAATCGTCGAGATCCATATCGTCTCTATATTCATTGTTCCTTCGCCTCCTTCCTTCTGCCGGTTAATCTTCCGGCCAGTTTATAACCACTGCTCTTTAAATCTTCCACCAACATTGGTGCTGCTACAAAAATCACAACCAAAGCCTGTATCACCGATATAAAATCTGTTGGAAGATTGGTCGTCATATTCAGTCGCAGCGCCCCTGCCCTCAGCGCTCCAAAAATAATGGATGAGACCAGTACCATAAGCGGCCGGTTGGATGCCAGGGCAGCAACTGCAATCCCGTCAAAACCATATCCTGCGGAAAAACCGTCCACAAACCTTCGGTCCACTCCGGTTATATGGCATGCGCCTCCGATTCCGGCTATGGCACCACTCACAAACATAGCTAAAATAAGGATCCGCCGGATACGTACGCCGGCCGTCTGCGCGGCTTTCCTATTACTGCCGGTTACCGTGATATCAAATCCCTTTGCGGTTCTTCCCAGAAAGTATCTTACTGCGAAAGCCGTAAAAACAGCCAAGAGGATAGCCGCTGACAACTGACTATGGGCAGACAGCTTTGGCAGCATAGCCGATGGCATAACATTCTGCGTCTGTGCTACCGGTCCCGGCGCTTTCAACGGATAATTGACCAAATAGCTGGTTAAATTTATTGCCACAAAGTTCAGCATCAACGTGGAAATCACTTCATTTGCCCCGAAGCAGGCTTTCATGACTCCGGCCAGAGCGCCGAATAATCCCCCCGCAATCATTCCTGCACATAACGTTAAACCGATATGCACTGGCGCCGGCAAACCGAGGTTCATCCCTCCTATGGCCGCCGCGGCGATTCCTCCCATATAGATCTGCCCTTCCATTCCCAGATTAAACATCCCTGCCTTCGAAGCAAATATATATGCCAGACCTGAAAAAATCAGCGGGGTAGCTTGAATCATTGTCTGGACAATTGCACTATTTGAACCAAATGCGCCGCTTATGATCGCTCCAAATATCAAAAAAGGCTGATATCCGCAAATCGCCATAAGAATCCCGCTTACCACAAAAGCCATAAGCAGCGAAACCAACGCCTGCATTCCGTTTTTTACCTTTATTTTCCTATTCATTTTTTCCTCCAGACGCACATTTACTGCGTTCCCCCTGCCATTAGCAGACCCAGTTCCGTCTCCGTGTATGCATCGGACATCTTTTCCGATACGATCCTGCCCTCATAAATCACGGCTATCCGGTCGGAAAGACTTCGGATTTCATCCAGATCCGCCGATATAAGCAGGATCGCTTTTCCTTTATCCCTTAACTCCAAAAGCATGTGGTGTATGTATTCCATCGCCCCGACATCCACTCCCCTGGTAGGCTGTGCCGCAATCAGTACATCGGGATCCTGATGCAGTACTCTGGCAATTACAACCTTTTGCTGATTCCCTCCGGACAGTGCCGACACGGGGAGCCTGCCATCCCGGGCTTTCACCCCATACTCTTTTATCAGTCGTTCTGCTATTAACCGATTATTTTTCTTTCTGAGAATTCCCCATTTCTGGAACTCGCTTTGATGATGGTAGCCCAGCATCAGATTTTCCTCAATACTCATGGATAATACAAGTCCTCTGGTAGTTCGGTCTTCCGGAATATGCCCGATTCCGTTGCCAAGGAATTCTCTAGCCTGGCTGTTCATTTTCCTCCCGTTCAGGATTAGAGAACCTGTGCCCGGCTTTCTAAGGCCGCACAGTACTTCGATCAGTTCTGTCTGACCGTTGCCTTCGATTCCCGCAAGCCCCAGGATTTCGCCTTTGCGCAAGGAAAGATCTATCTGGTCCAGCTTATGCCCTCCGTTTTCTCCAAGTGACAGGTTCGATATCTGATAGACGGTTTTTCCTATCTTTTTGCTTCTTCTCTGAATATGTAATTCCACATTTCTCCCAACCATCAACGCGGCCAGTTCTTCCTGATCCGTCTTTTCAGGATCGATTCCATACGCGGTAATTTTTCCATCTCGCAGGACGGAAATGCGGTCCGCTATTTGAAGCGTTTCTTTTAACTTATGCGTTATTAAAATTATACTTTTGCCTTCCTGCTTCAGTCTGCGCAGGACGTTGAACAGTTCATCCGACTCCTGCGGTGTCAAAACCGCGGTGGGTTCATCCATAATCAATATCTCCGCTTCTCTGTACAGTGCCTTAAGGATTTCCACCCGTTGTTGATTTCCAACCGATAATTCCTGTACTCTTCGCTCCGGATTCACTTCCATATGATATTGTCCGCCCAGCCTTCTCACCGTTTCAACTGCATTCTTATAGCTGAACACCCTGGTGTTATCCGGTTCCCAGCCGGCCACTACGTTCTCCGCTACAGTCAGGTAACCGGCCAGCATAAAATGCTGGTGTACCATGTTAATCCCGTAACCAATGGCATCTTTGGAAGAACGGATATTAGCCAGGCTGCCATTAATAAAAATTTCACCTTCATCCGGTTGGATCATTCCATATAACATTTTCATTAAAGTTGTTTTTCCTGCTCCATTTTCTCCCAGAAGCACATGGATTTCTCCTTTTTTGATATGAAAATCCGTCCGGTCTACCGCAGCCACATTTCCAAAACGCTTGGATATCCCTCTCATAGATACGGCATCTTCTCCCATTTGTCCTGCCCCTTTCCGTAAAGAACTTATAAAGATGGACTGCCGCACAACGACAGTCCCATCCCGTTTCCGCCTATCTCTGCCCCGCCTTTATCTTGAGTATTGATGCTGTAAAAGCCATTCTTCCAGTTCTTCCTCTGTAGAAGGCGGGACTATCTCTCCACCGGACACTTTTCCCTTAATCTCCTCAATAACAGCCAGGACGTCGTCCGGAATGGCGATATTAGAGTCCTCATTGGAAAATCCTACCGCATCCTCTTTAATTCCCCAGTTGTGAACGCCGGGTTCCCAGGTGCCGTCCAGGGTAGTTTTGATCTCGTTATAAATCATCAAGTGTACATTTCCCACCGATGTCGCAATAATATAATCCGGCTCAATATAACTTTGGCTTTTCCCTACGCCGATGGCGTATCTGTCCGCCTCTTTCGCTGCACTGAATAATCCAAGTCCAGTAGCACCCGCGATATGCTGGATGAAATCAGCACCTCTTTTATACATTGATAAAGCAACTTCTTTCCCCTTGGCCGGGTCATTAAAGTCTCCTACCACGGCCGAAAGGACTTCACATTCAGGATTCACATATTTAACCCCCGCCTCAAATCCCACAACCCCGGACCGCAGGCTTGGATAGTCGGCGCCCAGAATGGCGCCCACCACATTTTCCTCATTTGCTTTCTCAAACCGATCGTCCAGGGTACCCAATCCTGCCAGGACGCCGCACAAAAAAGTCTGTTCCGGCCATTTCGTAGAATAACAGCTCACATTACTCATATCGACTTGAGAATCAACAATCCCGAATTTCTGATCCGGGAACTCGCTGGCTACCGTAGTCATCGCATCGCTCTGTCCGGATCCCAGCCCCAGTATCAGTTCATACTCACCGCTCTGTGCATACATCCGAAAAGCCGCCTCATAATCACTCACCGATTTCGGCTCCGCATATGTGAATTCAATCCCAAAATCCTTTTGTGCCATCAAAAGCCCTTCATAACCCATATCACAGAAATTTTTATCTCCCAGGCCTTCTGTTGGAAGAATCAGTCCAAATTTTACGTCAGAGACATCTCCAACTGCACTGTCGTCATTTCCCTGATCAGTCGTCGATACTTCGCCGGCTTGTCCTTCTTTTGAGCAAGCTGCCGTCGCTAACAGCATCCCTGCAATAACTCCCAATACCACAAAATATCTCCATATTTTTCTATTCACGCTACCTTCTCCTTTTTGTATTTCTCTATCTTAGATTGCAATCTTGATAATCCCATTATAAAAAAGCTAAGTAAGAAATGAAATAAACGATTTTATTATACCATAGAACAATCTTGACTTCGCTTCTTCAGTCCCATATTCTTAAACTAAAAGACGCCATGCACCCCAAGGGGTAACATAGCGCCGAATTAAGATCTAAATACCCAATCAGCTCAGCATTCCACCCAACGTCCCGCCGGCCATACACAGCACCAGCGTGGTAAAGAAATTCCCGATTTCTCCCTGCAGCGTATGATTTAACGCCAGGGTGATAATAGTCAGAATTGCAAAATACGCACCGCCGACCACCATTCCCCAGAGGAATTTTCTGCTGCCGGTCCGTTTTCCGGCGATGAATCCCCCGGCGAAACAGGAGATCAGATAGATCGCGATCACACCGATATTCACCTGATTTTCTCCCAGGTCTAATTTGTAAAGCAGCAATGCCAGAATCAATAAGAGAATTCCTGTTATAATATAGGAAACAAATAAAATTTTAATTATGGTCATGACCTTGACTTCTTTTTTTGCGGTTTTTTCCATGCCTTTTCCCCCTCCCTACATTACATAATATATTTCCTGTTTTCCGGAACTATGACTATAACTTGCAATCTGTCCGAAAATAATGTATATTTTGGAATAGATGTTAATTATTGTAATCATTAAGAGGAGTTGAGAATTCATTGGATTCAAGTGACGCGATACAGCTCGTAATCCTATTAGTATTGCTTATGCTGTCCGCATTCTTTTCATCGGCCGAGACAGCCCTTACCACTGTCAACAAAATCCGCATCCGCACTCTTGCCGAGGAGGGCGATAAGCGGGCAATCCGGGTATTAAAAATAACGGAAGATTCCGGTAAGATGCTGAGCGCCGTTTTAATCGGAAATAATATAGTCAACCTTTCCGCATCTTCCATGGCTACACTGTTGGCCACGAAGTTATGGGGAAACGCCGGCGCCGGGCTTGCAACGGGTATATTGACCCTGCTGATCCTGGTATTTGGCGAGATTTCACCAAAAACTCTGGCCACGATATTTGCCGAAAATCTGTCCCTTGCTTATTCCGGAATTATCTATCTGCTGATGAAGCTTCTGACCCCGGTTATTTTCATTGTGAACAAGCTGGCACTGGGATTTTTGCTTTTATTAAGGATCGATCCCAATTCCAGGAACAATACAATGACAGAGACGGAGCTTCGCACGATTGTAGACGTCAGCCATGAGGACGGGGTTATAGAGACGGAAGAACACCAGATGATTCACAACGTATTTGATTTCGGCGATTCCTTCGCAAAGGATGTCATGATTCCCAGAATTGATGTGACCGCTGTCGATGTAAACAGTACGTATGAGGAAATTATCGATACTTTCCGGGAAGATTTATACACCAGGTTACCGGTTTATGAGGAGAATACAGACGATGTGATCGGTATTTTGAATGTGAAGGACCTCCTGCTCTGTGACAAGGAACATTTTAATATCCGGGAATTGCTAAGAGAGCCTTATTATACCTATGAATATAAGAAAACCTCAGAATTGATGCTGGAAATGCGGAATTCCTCAAAAAATGTGACCATCGTCCTGGACGAATACGGAGCCACGGCAGGGCTGATTACTCTGGAAGACCTGTTAGAGGAGATCGTAGGAGAAATCCGGGATGAATACGATATGGATGAAGAGGACGCGCTGCAGATGATCAGCGATACGGAGTATGTCGTAGACGGTCATATGAAGCTGGATGACCTGGAAGACGTTTTGCATCTGGGTCTGGATTCTGAGGATTATGATTCCATCGGCGGCTTTATCATCGAACAGCTGGATCATCTCCCTAAGACAGGCGAATCTGTCCGTACGGAGAATGGTATCCGTCTTTGTGTCGACGCCGTGGACAAAAACAGGATCGACAAGGTTCACATCTATCTTCCGGAGCCTGAGGATACCGAAACGAAATAAAGACAGGAAATGGGCCGGTGTGCGTCGGTGTCCCGGAATGCTCCGTGCAGCCGGATTCTTTTGTGTCTCCCCGGGAGCACAGCCGCCCTATGCACTCCCGGGGAGACACAAAAGAATCCGGCTGCACGGAGCATTCCGGGACACCGACACACACCGGCCCTTAAGTAGCGGGCATACCCAAACCCGAGGAAGAACCATCGTCCGGATGCATCCCTTTTATCTGCCTGACTTCTAACAGCTCACAGACTCTTAATGGCCGTGATGATGGTCATGATGATTCCCCTCTACTTCGATTCCCTCTCCCGCCAGCCGCAGGATATCCGCCACCTCGTCCTCCGGCATATTCAGATAAGCAGCCAGTTCTTCTACCGTCACTTTCCGGTCCAGTTCTTCTGTTAGATTGCTGACCCCCTGACTGATCAGGTTTACCTTTGTAACGATCGTGTCATTTGCACTTTTCAGTAATTCCTGCTCCTCCAACGTTTCCTGCATGGAACTGCGGATGGCCGCACACACCTGTTCTTCACAGACATCCTGTCCCATATCCGGTGATTCTGCATTAAGGGATTCCAAAGAAAGCATCAACGCGATATTTCCTTCCTGTACCAGGTCGCTCAGCATAACTCCCTGGCCCGCATACTCCATAGCCGTCTCAAGGACAGTGGCGAGATATAACTCTGTAAGCCTTCCCTTGGCCAGCGTATCCCCCTGGGACAGTTTGGCAAAGAGCGCCTTCTTTTCTCCGGGCGCTTCCGGTTGTACAGCATCCAGATCCTCACGGTAGGAACGGCAAAAATTCTCCTCCTCTTCACTTAGCTGCACTGTGGTTTGCATATTTTCCGATGTCATTATCCATTACCTCACTCGTTCGTCATAAATGAACCATAAATAATAATATACTTTACCACACTGCTATTTTTCTGACAAGAAGTAATCGGCTCTGTGGATAAAAAACATCCAGTCTTCGCCATCTGGGGGACCTTTTACCGTAATGCTTGTGTGATCCGGCAGCTCCTTCAAAAATCTCCCACTCCCATCTTCGATGCTCTTTCGTATCCTTTTACATATGGTTTCCAGTTCCTTTGGTTCCATCTGAAGAAAAGGGAACCGGAAGGTCCGGCCTTTTGTCTCCGCCCAGACATGAATTTTTTCTTCCCCCGGCACGGTGCCGGCCATCAGGCCGGATATCCGCATGTGCCCCAGTACATCCGCACATCCCCATCCCAGGGATTCTTCGAAGATGCGCTGTGTTAAAATCTGCAGCTTGTCCATATAGTTCAGTGATACTCTTTCTTTTAAAAAGATTTTGTCTATATCCTGAGCGGTTATATCGAAGTACTCTTTGTCACGGCGGCTATAATACTCCGGGCTGCAGCGGCGGAGCAATTTCTCCAACCCTTCTGTCCCGGATTCCAGGTGAAACTGATAAAGCAGAATTTCAAAACGGTCCAATACAGTTAAATTGGCCGGTTCCTGAAACAAAATAAGCTTATCCAGAGTGTCTGACCTGATTTTATAATCATCTAAAAGAATCTTCCTTATATATTCCCTGACCAGATTCCTGGCCTGCGCATTTCCACCCCCACATTCCTTTAATGCCCAACGCAGCCTTATCTTAAAGTCCTCCCTCATCTTATTTTTCAAATCATCAGGATTCCCATCCTCACTTTTCATCACCAGGAAATTATGAATTCTAAGGCAAATCCCCTCCTTCAATTCTTCCATATTCTGAATATCCTGATTCGTATGAATCTGATTACTCAATCATACCTGCCTTTCTCAATACCATCTGGGTAGTTTTTAAAACTTCCAACATAAAAAGCTCATTTCTGCAGGTTTGACCGCCATCATGGTTATTGAGCAAAAAACCAAGAACATTAAGCTCAGACACCGCTTTTTCAAATTCCGGGTTATATAGGATCACGCCAAAGTGTTCCCGGCTGACCCTGTAAATATTATGTATATAGCTGGCGTTGCAAGTGGAATCTTCATCATAACGGTCCCACACATACAGATATTTGTGTGAATAAATCTGTCTGCATTTAAAAAACCGGTCCAGGGCATTGTAGTTTTGCCAAAGGTTAACAGTAATTACATCCGCCGCCTGGAAGATCCGCTTAAGCTTGTTGTCTTTAACAGGCCCCGCATCCAGAAATACCAGGTCCACCTTCTTTTCGATCTGTTTCAGATAGGGTACACAGGAATCCTGTTGAATCCATCTGCGGTTTCTTTCCCTGTCCGTCATCTTCTCTTCGAATTCTTCGGCAATGCCCGGATAGTAAATTCTGTCTTTCCATATGGACATCAGGTGAATCTCTTTCGTCCGCCTGACCGGAGCAACCTGATTCTTATGGATCAGGCATACTTTTTTTCCATATTTTATAGCTGCCATCATCCCAATACAAAGCATATTATCACCGGCAGGTATATCCGGAATCGGACTCCAGAAAACAATGATCAAACAGCTCCCCCCTCCTTGCGGCGCGGTAGGCATACATAATATCCATCCAGCTTCCCGCTGTGATGTTCTGCGCCATACGCAGAATCGTTTTTTCCATGCCGGCCGATATCTCACCGAATTCCCGGCATGGCTCGTACTGCATTTGTATCCGATATTCATAATCTAATATGTCCTGATCAATCATATATAGATTCCTTATTTTCGCTATCTCCTGCTCAAAGAAATGTCTCACACATTCTTCCTGGATTTTATGGGCGCACATATCTCTTACAACAAGATTTACCGGATTCTGCAATTTCCGCAAAAGGTATCTGCATTGTTCCATATTCAGTTTCTGCGGGTCCGTCACCAGATAGGTCTCATCATATCCGGCCTGCTGTCCGGGGTCCCACTTTCCCAGGTCCTCAAACACATAATCATATCCCGAAATGTCGACGCTGTCCATAGGAATCCGGAAACCATATTCCACCCCCTGCAATATAAAGCTCTGACCGGGTAATTCAGGCATGGGAATACAATATTTTAGCTCCTGCTCCGCGGAATTATCCACGGTTAACACCCGATGCCCCAACTGATGGATCACACGTCCGAGATAAATACAGATATCATGTTTTTGAACACCAAGAAAGCCTATTTTCTTTGTAATAAGCACAAAAATCCCCCCTCTACTAATTTTATTCCGCTTTGCCCAACTGAACAGCACGGATGGACCCCGGCCGTGTTACCGGCCGGCAGCAAAATAGAAGCTCTTCTGACTGTACAGAATCACCTTTTTATAGCAGAACCCTGGTCTTCATTTAAGTTTGCGTTGGGAATCATTGAAAGACTTTAGCAAGACACTTTAGATGTAACTATCATATACAATTTTTGTTGTTTTGTAAATACATTTAAAGAAATTTGTCAAAAAAAATTAGTCGACAGTTGCTTTTCGACACCATCGACTAATTTCGACATTCTCTGCTACAGGGTAATCAGCGTGCTGTACCCCGCATTGCGAAGCCTGTTTTCCATCTTAACCGCATTATCCAGCTGGGAAAACGCGCCCACTTGTACGATATAGTTTCCTCCCTCCTGGATCATAAATGCCGGATACCCTTCCATCTGCAGCCGGTCCAACAAATTCTCCGCATTATTCCGGTTCCGGAAAATTCCAACCTGTACCCGGTAATACCTGGGAACTGTAATCTCCTCAGGCGGAAGCGTCTGCAAAATCCCATTGGCAATCGCCTGCGCCAGCCGGTCAAACTGGGCGTCAAATATCGCGTTGTCCTTGTCACTATTAATGAACCCGGCTTCTACCAGCAAAGAAGGCATCTGCGTGCTGTTCAGCACGATCAGGTTCGGCCGTTCGCTCACCCCTATGTTCCGAAATCCCAACTGGCTCAGCTCCCGGTTAATATTCCGGGCCATCTGTGCCTTCAACCCTGAATCGTCATATACCAGCGTCTCAACACCCTCATATTGATTCGGGTTCGGGCTGGAATTGCGATGTATGGAGACAAAAAGATCCGCTCCCTCCTGATTCGCAATCCGCGCTTTTTGCCCCGGACTTTGGGTAATGTCTTCTGTTCTTGTATATATTACATTTACACCGTGATCTTCCAGGATTTTTCCTACGGCAAGGGCAAGATTCAGGGCATCCGTTTTTTCCTGCCTGCCCTGATAGGTCGCCCCGGGATTACTGCCGCCATGCCCCGCGTCAATTACGACTTTCGCCAATTAGTTCTCCTCCCATATCTATACTCATATAGTCTAGTTTATGCGAAGGGACGGGAATTGGTGCAAGAAAAAAAGCCTTATTCCCCGCACCCGGTTCTTCCTCGGGATTGGGTATGCCCGCTGTTTAAGGGCCGGGATGCTCCGGATGGCCGGATTCCTTTGTGTCTCCCCGGGAGCGCATAGGGCGGCTGAGCTCCCGCTTAGTGGAATCAAAAAGCCGGGTTCAGGATGACCGGCGGACTTCACGTCCGACGGGCAAGAGCCTCTGAACCGGGAACACATCACGTGTTCCTGGTGAATAGGCTCGGTTC